>NZ_CP031963.1:3477500-3838333 GCF_003443675.1 Aquimarina sp. BL5
TACTTGTAGGAAAAACTTTTACAATATACTATAATTCATTCAATTCATACGTAAAATTAAAACCAATGCTATATATAATATGTTTTGCGGAAAATTCCCTAAAAAATCATAAAAAAAACCCAAAATCTTCAAAGTTTTTGGGTTCTTCTTTAATCTTATAATTATGTTATTCTACTTCTCTTCTGTAGCGGGTTTTTCCCCATTTAATTCGGCGATAATTTTATCTGTTAAATCTAATTCTTTCTTGGCATAAAAGATATTCTTTACCTCTGTTTCTCCATAGATATATGTATATCCATTGTTTTTCCCGTAGTCTTTAATAAAATTATCAACCTTCGCAATAATAGAATCAATTTCTGTCTGGCTACCTAGTTGAATCTCTTGCATTCTGGTTTGTTGTTCTCTTTGCAAACCTTGTTGCTTTGCCATCAACTCTTGCTCCTTCTTTTCTCTATTAGTTTTAGTCATAGATTTCATTATATTCTGATATCCCTGAACCTCTATCTGAAACTGTTTTGCTTTTTCTTCTAATTCTGCTCTAACTTCATTATTCTTTTTTGTCCACTTTTCCTTAGCTATTTTCATTTCACTAAAATCTGATACTACTTTAGTGTTATTTACATAACCAGTTTTTTCAATTTGTTGATTGCATGACGTCATTCCTATTAATGCAATGGCAATCCATATAAAATTTCTCATTATTTTAAAAATTTAGTTCTGCGCAAAAATATCAAAGTTCATCTGATGTTATACTCATAACTTCATCAAATTAAGAAGGTATAAGAAAAAACAATCACTCCTACCTAAGCGATTGTAAAAAACAATGAAGATTGATTAAAAATGCGCTTTTTTAAGCGTTTTTCTAAAAAAACCTAAGTATTATATCACAAAACTATTAGAAAAGCGCTTAAAAGTTCTTAAAAACAAAATTTATAAGCTTTTTAATATATATATGTGTGAAGAATATTCTTTTGAACGTTTTCCTTTAATATTTGATAGCAATCCAATCCAAATTGCTTTTGCAAAATTCATTTTTCCATTTTTGTATTTCTCTGACAAAAGAGAGACATAAAACGAATCAAACAATAATGGTTTCGTTTTCTCTAACATCATTCCTTCTTTCTCAAAAAGTGTTTTCATCGAATTTTTAGAAAAATGCCAAAGATGTCTAGGTACGTCATAAGCGGCCCAAAAGGATTTATAATAAAGAGCATCGTAGGATTTAAAATTAGGAACTGCTATAATCAAATGCCCTCCGGGTTTTAAAAGACGTTTCAATTCTTTTATCTGAGCTGACAAATCAGGAACATGTTCTAGTACATGCCACATAGTGATTATATCAAAGCTATTAGACGATAACTTAGTCGCATCCGGTTCTAAAACAATTCCTTTTTCTTTGGCGAGTGCCCTGGCCTGTTCATTTGGTTCGATCCCAATAACTTGCCAGTGTTTTTTATTCGCCTCTATTAAAAAATCTCCTGTTCCTGCTCCAATATCCAAAAGAGTTCCAGTTCCTTGATGCAACTTCGATATAAGTTTCACTTTCTTATTAAGTGAATATTTCTTTACAAGATGATATGTTTTTTCAAAAACAGTTCGTTTAGCATCTGTATGAGAAATATAATCTTCACTTTCATAATACTTTCCTAAACTATTTTCATCTGGCCTGGGAATGGTAACTAGCATATCATGATCTCTATCCTTATAAAGTTTAAACTTTTCGCCAGAAACGGTATGATCGAGACATTCTATATATATATTCGACTTTTCTCTATTCATTGTTTATTAAAAGAAACATTAACGTACTCTTGTTCCTTGATGTTGTTTATATTCACTAAAAATAATTTTCTTAAACATCTATCTCTTTCTATTAGATGATAACGACCTAGTGTCATTAGTTTAACATTTATCGGCTCGTTTCTAATCTTCAAAAACTTTGCGTCAAAACTAATTATTTTTCCTTCTATGGAAGCATTAAATTCTTTTACCGTTTATGGAGATATCAATTATAAAAAAATCAACACTCAAAAGGAATGCTAACAAAACCTTATTTACTTAAACTTCTATTCTCGCTATAATTCAAAAAATGTTCCACGTGGAACTATTGTTTAGTTGCATCGTGAATTTCGAGATCTAGTAATTCACTAAGTTCTTTTGCTTTGTCCAACGCTTTTTGATAATTGTCGGACTTATATAACGTAACTTTTCTATTATCTGTAAAAAATCGGACCACTAACTTTTCATGTCTTTCTTTGGTTCCGATTGCACTAACTGCACCCCATTCGTTATCCAAGCTAAAAGATCCAGAAAAAACAGAAATATAATCCGGATACTCCATCTCCAATTTTGATCTAAATAAAACAACACCAAAAACAGAAAACAATTTTTGGTTATCAAAGTCTTTATTAATTCTATAAGATGTCGAAAAACCAAAAACAAGTAAAGAACCCACGAAAAAAAGAAACCTCGAATAAAACGGGTCTGGTACTAACAGCAACATTACAAATGAAAAAACTAAAACAATAGTAGTTAAAATTCTTCCTTTTATAGCTTTATCTTGTTTACAGATCACGTAATCCATTATCTACCCATATAAACCAAAAGCACAGAAATATCACTTGGTGAGACACCACTTATTCTAGATGCTTGAGAAATCGTTGCAGGCTTAATTCTTGTCATTTTCTCACAGGCTTCATAAGAAAGAGATTTAAGCTTCGTATAGTCAAAATCTTTAGGAATTTTAATATTCTCTAAACGGTTTAATTTATCCGCATTATTCTTTTCCTTTTCAATATATCCAGAATACTTCACTTGTATTTCTGTTTGTTCTAGCACTTCCTTGTCCAACTCATTTTCCTCAATATATGCCGCGACCTTTTCAAAATGCCTAATATCATCCAATGTGATCTGAGGACGAGAAAATAACTTAAACATTTTACCACTTTGACTAATTAGTGAAGATTTCTTTTCCTCTAAAACAGGATTCGCTTCTTTAGGCGTTACACTTGTTTCTTTGAAAAATTGAACAAAAGCACTGGCTTTTTTTTCTTTCTCTTCCATCCTCTTCATTCTATCATCAGACGCTAATCCTATTTTATGAGACATCGGTGTTAATCTAAAATCAGCATTATCCTGTCTTAACAACGTTCTATATTCCGCTCTAGAAGTAAACATACGATATGGCTCTTCCGTTCCTTTTGTAATCAAATCATCTATTAAAACACCTATATATGCTTCACTTCTTTTAAGGGTAAATGCTTCCTCTTCTTTAACCTGTAACGCAGCATTTATTCCAGCCATTAATCCTTGAGATGCCGCTTCTTCATATCCCGTTGTTCCATTTATCTGACCCGCAAAAAACAATCCTGAAACCAATTTTGTTTCTAATGTGTGTGTTAGTTGAGTCGGCGGAAAATAATCATACTCTATAGCATACCCTGGTCTAAAAAACTTCACTCCTTCAAAACCAACTACCGATCGTAAAGCCTTAAATTGAACATCCTCTGGTAACGATGTTGAAAACCCATTTACATAAACTTCTACTGTATTCCATCCTTCCGGTTCTATAAACATCTGGTGCCTATCTTTATCGGCAAATCTATTTATCTTATCTTCTATAGATGGACAATATCTTGGTCCTATACTTTTAATCCTTCCATTAAACATTGGAGAACGATCAAAACCTTCTCTTAACAAATCATGAACTTCAGATGAAGTATACGTCATATAACATGATCTCTGATTCGTTAGTGGTTTAGACAAATCAGTATAACTAAATTTTTCTGGAAATTTATCACCAGGTTGCTCTACCATTTTAGAATAATCCAAAGATCTTCCATCTACCCTAGGTGGTGTTCCAGTCTTCATTCGTCCTGAATCAAAACCTAAATCTACTAATTGTTCAGTGATTCCAGTAGCAGCTCTTTCTCCAGCTCTCCCACCTCCAAATTGCTTTTCACCAATATGTATTAAACCATTGAGAAAAGTTCCATTCGTTAGAACAACGGTTTTTGCTCTCACTGCTATCCCGAGAGAAGTTCGTACTCCTTTTATCTTTCCATCCTCTACAATAAGACCGCTCACCATTTCTTGATAAAAATCCAAATTAGGTGTTCGCTCTAATAACAATCTCCATTCCTCAGCAAAACGCATTCTATCACTTTGCACTCTAGGACTCCACATCGCCGGTCCTTTAGACTTGTTCAGCATCTTAAACTGGATAGCTGTTCTATCACTCACGATACCACTGTATCCTCCAAGCGCATCAATCTCTCTTACAATTTGTCCCTTTGCAATTCCACCCATGGCTGGATTACAACTCATCTGAGCAATGTTTTGTAGGTTCATTGTGATTAGCAACGTGCTACAGCCTAAATTTGCGGCTGACGCCGCAGCTTCACTTCCCGCATGTCCAGCTCCAACCACTATAACGTCATACTCCTTATCAAACATAATACATCATCATTTGTTCCACGTGGAACAGTAAATATTATACGCGAAATTTGTTCCACGTGGAACAAATTCTTCTTATTATTGTTAGAAATGTTCCACGTGGAACATTTCTAATTTATCATTTTCCTTTTGTCTCATAACAGCACTTTCCTCTTCTGATTTATCTTTAAAACCACAAAAATGCAACACTCCATGAACTATAACTCTCCTTAATTCTTCCTGCTGAGATACTCCATATGTAATCGAATTTTCATTCACCCTTTCGTGAGAAATAAAAACATCTCCATGTAATTCATTTCCTAGTGAATTATCAAAACTAATAATATCTGTATAGGTGTCGTGATTCAAAAAATCCTGATTGATTTTTAATAAATACTCATCATTACAGAAGATAAAACTTATCTCCCCTTCCTTCTTTCCCTCAGATTTTATTACATTACGTATCCAAGAAGAAATACGTTTCTCATCAAGATCTATACTAACCGATTCGTAAAAAAAATTAATCATTATCTTTCTTAAAATACTCCTGAACCTTACGTTTATAATTTTGCCGCAAAGGTAATACTTGTCTGTTTAATATTTCAGTAGTATTAAAATATTGTTTTGCCTTTAGTATTTGCTGACTATTATCATTATCAAATTGCTTATTATTACTTTTGCTTTCTCTTCGTTCTTCTTCTCCTTGCTCAAAAGTTGCATCGTCTAATTTTAATAATTCATGCTTTAACTCCAACATCTTACTTAATGTTTCATTATTAAAACCTTTTTCTAATAACTCACCTTCAACCTGCTCCATTCTTCTTAGAAGATCACTACCCTTTCGATTACCAATACCTTGTTTTTTTAATTTATCCTGTAATGCATTTCTAAGTTGTTGTTGTTGCTTATAAATCTCATATAACTCTCCATTCATGTCTTCCTTCTGCATCTCGGATTCCCCATCCTTATTCTTTCCGTTCTTCCCCTTTTTATTACCATCCTTTCCGTCACCATCTTCTCCCTCGCCATTTTCACCTTTTCCGTTCTTCCCTTTTCCTTTCTTTCCTTCCTTTCCATTTTCCCCTTTCTCTCCAGAACCTTCTCCTCCAGATTCGCCTTCCTTTTCTCCTTTTTTCTTACCCTTTCCTTTCTTCGTTCCTTCTTCCATTTTCTCGTTTAACTCGTCCTGCTTTTTAATAATATCAGGCAATTGAAAACCTCTAGATTCACTTCCGCTTTTACCTTTACCAGAAGCAGACATACTATTCTGCATCTGATCCAAAGCTAAACTCAGAAAATACGCTAAATCATTAGAAGCCGTAACAGCATATTGTTGGTTTGCTGTTCCTTGAATCGTCTGATTTTCTGCTAAACGTTCTAGCGACTTATCTATATTAAATTCTATATCTGTTAATTTACCGGTAACCTCGTCAGAAATTGTCGGTGTTCGCAACGCTAATGCATATAGGCTATCATCAATATGTATGAAGTTTTCCCTGAGTATACTCTGTTTTTTCAGTTTAGTAGAATATGTAGGATTATCATTATTAATCCCTTTAAAACCTTTCATAAGTTCCTCTTGCTCCATTGAAAAATCTACCAGATTATCTAGAATCTGTCTTAGCATTTCCATATCCTCCTGTTGTTGTTCTCCTCCTCCCATCTCCATTTGCATCTGCATACCTTTGCTCATTTCCTTCATTTTTTGAGCAGCACTTTTTTGATTCTTTTTGGCATCAGACTTTTTATTTTTCTCTAAATTATCACTTGCATTTTCCTGTTCTTTTTTAATATCTTCTTCGTCCTTTTTATCCTGATCTAAATTCATTGGTTTCTTTAGATCTTTATTGTCCTCTCTAAGCTCTTCCATTTCCTTTTGGAATTTTTCAAACTCTTTATTTAATTTATCTTGATCTTCTTTTGTGTTTTCCTCATCATTTCTTTCTGATAACTTCTCCTGTTTTTCTGATAAATCGTCTAACCTTTCCGCTAGTTTCTCATGCTTTTCGATTACATAATACCTTTTTGTTAACTCCAATAATTGTTCTAAATTCTTCTTTAGATTTTTATTTTCCTTAGCCAACTCCTCTAGCTTCTCAGTCAATTCTTCCTTTTGAATTTTCTCTGATAACTTATTTATTTCCTCTAAAAGTTTTTCGTTCTTCTTCAACTTTTCTTCATTTCTTTCTAACATCTCCTTTAGTGCATCCTTGAACGGCTCTTCCTTTTTTTCGCTATCTAATTGCTCCAAATTTTCCTTAAGCTTCTTTGAAAAATTCTGCATCATTTTTTCTTGTTCCTTCTGGCGCTTTAAATAATCCTCAAGTTTTTTCTTGTCATTATAATCTAACTGCTTTTTCTCTTTTTGTAACTTACTTAGACTTTTTAAATCCTGCTCCTGCTCTTTAAACTTCTTCAATGATTTATTTAAACCAGATATAGCCTCGTTCTGTTCCTTTAGTTTTTTATCCTCTTCTTCTTCATTCGTTAACTTTCTAAAACCAAAAACCGCACTCTTTGTGCTTTTGAAATTATGAATTACATCGTTGTCAAAAACCTCAAAATAAAACTCATAATTAACACCATCCTTCAGCGCAAGGTTTCCAGGAAATGCATAAACAAACTCATCAAACTCAGTAGAATTTACTTTTAAATCATAAACATTCTTATCCTCTTGTTCATTACTATCATAATAAACCAAACGCAACTTACTCAATCCGTAATCATCGCTTACTCTACCATAAAAATACATCGTACTATTATCTACCGAATCCTTTTCTGAACTTAAATTAATTTCCGGATATTGATCCTTTACTACCCTAATATTAAAAGACAAATTATCATAATCTTTTATATTTCCATTAGAAGTCGTAATCTGATAATCCCAATCGGAGTACAAACTATTTTCATAATAAAAACTAGCATCCTTTCTATCAAATAACTCAATAGAATCATTTGATACCATATGTACTTTATCCGTGTTTCTAGTGTTTACTTTCCAAGCTATATTAGTTCCTTCTGGTACAATAGCGTTACCAGAACTTTCTAAAGATTCATCCTTTTTTTGTGTATAACTTGGATAATCCAACTCCATTCTAAAATCTAATAAAACAGGAACGGGCACTACACCCAAGGTGTACTGTTTTGAACTAACCTCATTAGATGACAATATAAAATCAATAGATTCCTTTGGTTGAATAAACGTATGTTGAAACTCTCCAACGCCAGTACTTTTTAGAAAATAAACTTCGTCATTATAATTAATACTTACGTTTTCGGGAACGATTTCACCTGTGGTTTTTACTTCTAATACAAAATCTCTACTTTCTAAAGCATTAAGACTGTTATTCTCCACAAAAAACTGAAAAGGTGCAGGCGGTTCATATGCCGTCTCGTAGTTTACAACTCTTTTATAACTTTCTGAAAACCAACTGTTTTTATTAAACAAACTTACTAGTAAAAAAACAGCAACTGGAACCAGTGCGTATTTAAGATATTTAATATTTTTCTTAAAATCTATCGCCAACTTAAACGGTATTGGCTTTAATTGCTGCGACTTTTGTTCTATACTAGCCAAAAGCAAAGAAGATGATCTCTCATTTTCACTAAGTTGCAAAAGATTCAACAATTTATCACTTACATCAGGAAAATGACTACCAATTATTTTAGATGCACTTAAATAGTCAATACCGCTGGCAAGTCTAAACAATTTCGCAACAGGTAACACAATAAATTTTATAAACAAAGATAGTTCGACCGCTACAAAGAGCCAGAACAATATAGTTCTCCAAGTACTATTCAACCATAAAAAGTATTCTACTAATAGCGTGATTAAAAAATATAAAACACCGATAGCGAAAAAAAGTATCACACCTTTTATCAACTCATTTATGTAATATTTTTTAATAAATTGTTCTAATTTATCTTTTATGAACTCGAAGTTATCCATTTTTAAAGCATTTCTTTTTCAGTAATCTATAAAACTACAACTTTATTTCTTATAGATTTGTTATATTTATTATAATTCAAATTCCTAGTATTTAAGCCCTTATGAAAGATTTAAAATATATCTCAGCATATTCAATTCCCGTAGTTGCTTTACTAAGTATATGGTTACAAGGTGTATATACATATTTAACTCCTATTTATGTTTTCGGTTTTATTCCTATTATTGAGTTATTTACTCCTTCTTCCGAAGAAAATCTGGACGACGACACACGTTTGTCTAAATCCAAAAGAAAGCTGTTTGATTGGCTCCTTTACATAAACCTTCCTATTATTTATAGCATACTATTTTATGCACTATATACCATATCGTCCTTTACCTTAGAAACTCATGAAATCGTAGGCATCATAATATCTACTGGTATCGTTCTTGGGGCTAATGGAATTAATGTGGGTCATGAATTAGGTCATCGTTTTTCTAAAGAACGATTTATTGCAAAGGCATTACTTCTACCCTCCTTGTATATGCATTTTTACGTGGAACATAATTTCGGTCATCATCTAAAAGCTGCTACCAATGAAGACCCTGCAACTGCCCGTTATAATCAACCTCTTTATTTTTTCTGGTTTAGCTCCGTTGTTGGACAGTACATAAGTGCCTGGAAAATTCAGACCAACTTATTAAGACAAAACAACCAATCCTTTATATCTGTAAAAAATGACATGTTGTGGTACCTTGTTATTACATCCGTTTATCTAGGTATTATCTTTTCCATTTTTAGTATTACAGGAATGCTAATTGCAGTATCCTGTGGAGTTGTTGGTTTCTTATTACTAGAAACGATTAATTACATCGAGCATTATGGATTATTGAGAAAGAAAAACAAATCTGGTAGATATGAACGCGTTCGTGAAATCCATTCCTGGAATTCTAACCATTTATTAGGACGTATTCTACTTTTCGAACTTACCAGACATAGTGATCATCATTATAGGGCTTCTAAAAAATATCAGATTCTCGATCATCATCAAAAAAGCCCTCAGCTCCCATTTGGTTATCCTACCTCTATGGTCTTATCTATGTTTCCACCTCTTTGGTTTCTATTAATGAATAAAAGAGTACCAAAAGAAATGAAACCGTAATTTAGCTATATGATGATTTATAGATTTATTGAAACAAATCTTTTTATATCACTTATTTAAGATTGTATCTTTGTCGCGACTTTTATAACCTTTAGTAGGGTTTAAAAAAAACAAGATCATGACAAAAAATATAAGGGTAAGATTTGCCCCAAGTCCAACAGGACCTTTACATATAGGTGGTGTAAGAACTGCCCTATTCAATTACTTATTTACAAAAAAAAATAAAGGAACCTTTGTTCTTAGAATTGAAGATACTGATCAAAACAGATACGTTCCCGGAGCCGAAGATTATATTATAGAAGCATTGAATTGGTGTAATATTCCATTCGATGAAGGACCAGGGAAAGATGGAGGTTTTGGACCCTATCGTCAGAGTGAAAGAAAACATTTATATAAACAATACGCTGATCAACTAATAGAAAATGGTCATGCTTATTACGCTTTTGATACCTCTGAAGAACTTGATGTTCACAGAAAAGATCATGAAGCTCAAGGAAAGACATTTATATATAACTGGCATAATAGAACAAAATTAAATAACTCATTATCCATTTCCGATGATGAAGTACGACAAAAAGTTAATTCCGGTGATCCATATGTAATTCGTTTTAAATGTCCTCAAGATGAAACGTTGCATCTCATTGATGAAGTAAGAGGAGACATAAAAATAGACACCAATGTATTAGATGATAAAATCCTATTTAAAAGTGATGGCATGCCTACCTATCACTTGGCTAATATTGTAGATGATCATTTAATGGAAATTACTCACGTGATTCGTGGAGAAGAATGGTTACCTTCATTAGCATTACATGTTTTACTTTATAAATCATTAGGATGGACAGCACCTAGCTTCTCTCATTTACCATTAATATTAAAACCTGTTGGTAAAGGAAAATTAAGCAAACGAGATGGTGACAAAATGGGATTTCCTGTTTTTCCATTACAATGGAAAGATCCAAAAACTAATGAAATTGCATCAGGATATCGTGAAGATGGATACCTTCCTGAAGCGGTTATTAATATGCTTGCTTTTCTAGGCTGGAACCCCGGAACCGAGCAGGAACTCTTCTCGTTAACAGAATTAATTAACGAGTTTGATCTAGCAAGAGTTAATAAAGCCGGTGCCAAATTTGATCCAGAAAAAACGAAGTGGTTCCAGCAACAACATTTTCAACAAGCAAATGTTAGCGTACACGTGGAACAATTAAAACAAATACTGTCTGATAAGAATATTTCTGCATCATTTGATCTTACTGAAGTTGTTAATTTAGTTAAAGAAAGAGCTGTTTTTTCCAAAGACCTTTGGGATCTTAGTATGTTTCTTTTTGTAGCTCCTACTGAATATGATCAGAAAGCAACCAAGAAAGCCTGGAAAGAGGACACTCCTACTCTTATGCAAGAGTTAATCAAAATTATTGATGATATAACAGAATTTACTTCCGAAAACGTTTCTACTATCGTAAAGGATTGGATTAAATCAAAAGAAATTGGATTCGGAAAAATTATGATGCCTCTTCGTATTGCTTTAGTAGGATCACTTCAGGGTCCTGATATTTTTGAAATTATCGAAATTATTGGGAAAGAACAAACTATTAATAGGATTGAATCCATTATAAAAAAACTATAACACTATTTTTATATCTAATAAATAACCCATTATTCTACCTAAGATAATGGGTTACATTTTTTATACCTGTAACATTTTTATATAAATGTATACATATATAATAAGTATTATAAAAACTGTTAACTATGGGAAATCATTTCTGAAACTTTCGGAACTTCCAGCGGTTTAGGAATGTCAACTCCAATGATAACTATACCAAAATAAAACACAATGATTTATAATTAATTAGTAAATTCATTACATCTAATAACATTTAATATAAAAAACAATGGGACTATATTTCATACCGATTATAATACTAGGATTTTTAATTCTAGTATCCGGAATATTTACTGTAAAACAACAGACTTCTGCAATCGTGGAACGTTTTGGCAAATTCTTAAGTATAAGAAATTCTGGATTACATTTTAAAATACCTGTCTTTGATCGTATTGCAGGTAGAATCAATCTTAAAATACAACAATTAGATGTCCTTGTGGAGACAAAAACTAAAGATGATGTATTTGTTCGTTTAAAAATTTCCGTACAATTTCAAGTAATTAAGGAAAAAGTATACGATGCCTTTTATAAATTAGAAAATCCACATGATCAAATTACATCATACGTATTTGATGTAGTACGTGCGGAGGTTCCTAAAATGAAACTGGATGATGTTTTCGAAAGAAAAGATGATATCGCAATTGCTGTAAAACAAGAGCTTAACGAAGCCATGGTCAATTATGGTTATGATATTATTAAAACATTAGTAACTGATATTGATCCTGATCTTCAGGTAAAAGAAGCTATGAACAGAATTAACGCAGCAGAAAGAGAAAAAGTTGCTGCAGAATACGAAGCAGAAGCAGAACGTATTAAAATTGTAGCAAAAGCTCGTGCAGAGGCTGAAAGTAAAAGATTACAGGGTCAAGGTATTGCAGATCAAAGAAGAGAAATCGCTAGAGGTCTGGAAGAAAGTGTTGATGTCCTAAATAACGTGGGGATCAATTCTCAAGAAGCTTCTGCCCTCATCGTGGTAACCCAACATTATGACACTTTACAATCCATTGGTGAAGAAACCAATAGTAATTTAATACTATTACCTAACTCTCCGCAAGCTGGTAGTGATATGTTAAATAATATGATCGCCTCATTTACTGCTTCAAATCAAATAGGAGAAGAAATGAAAAAACAAAATGCTAAAAAAGGTCTTGGTGGAAAGAAACCAGATGCATAGAATTAATTTATAAAAAAACAATACCCGATCATATTTTCTGATCGGGTTTTATTTTTTACCAATTTTCCGAATATCTATATCTACAAATTACTAATTTTGCCAAAAAAGAAAAATAAATCGATTTAAGAGCTTTTTTATAATAAAGTCATACAATTATATTGTGCAACTTTTATTTTCTCTTAGAGTCTTTAATATAAACTTGTTTTTAATAAGTAAAAACAATATCAAAATTTAATTAATAAGTATTCTTTATAATAAAAAGAACCCCCTACAAAACCCTTAAAATGAAAAATTACCTAATTATATTTCTATTTGTCTCAGGAAGTATTTTTTCTCAAAATATTAATAAATTAAAAAAACAAGCAATAAGAGATGCAAAATCCGTTTCTGAAGCTTCTGTGAAAAAAGATGTTAATACGCTTTTAGAATATACACACCCTAAAATTTATAAAAAATACGGAGAAGAGCAATTAAGAAATGATATTGATCAAGTCTTTAAAACCATGACTGCTCAAAAAATAAAAATTGTTAGTTCAAAAATTAATAAATTAACGGAAATCAAAAAAGAAAAAAAAGAATACCGTTGCCTTGTAAAAAACACGATAAAAATGGATTTTAATGGCAGAGCCATTACATTGAAAAGCTCATTGTTCGGGTTTTATGACAAGAAAAAAGAAAAATGGTATTTTATTGAATCTAATAAGCTATTAGATGATCCAGAAACTCAGAAAATCTTTAAGAATTTCGAAACAGAAATTGAAATTCCACAAGATGAGCAAATAGCTGATAATTAACACTATATATTATTCTTTACAATCAAAAATAGATTGTTGCACGTCATATTTATTACTATTGAAAATATCTAAAATTGAATGGTAAATAACATCTGTAGTGATGCTTTCTTCTTTTCTTTCTATTAGTGTATTTACTTTTTTTAGATATTTCTTTTTGAATAAATCCGAATACCATACTATCATTCCTGGATTTGTAAGACTCTTAAAGTGAGAATGTAACCATTTTCCATCCTCACCAAGTGCTTCACCATGATCAGATATATATATCATTAGAATAGGTTGATCTTGACCCTCTAAAATCTTTATTATCGTATCTAAAAAGTTATCTAAATACAAAATAGTATTGTCATATGAATTGATCATTTGATCACTTGTCATTGAAGGAATATATTTACTGTCTACTACTGGTATGAATTTTCTGAATTCATCAGTATACTTATCCTCATACCACCAATGACTTCCTATCATATGCAATGTAAACAAGCCGTTATTATGTTCAGAAATTTTCTCTTCAAATTGAGGAATTAAACTAAGATCTTGTTTCTTGTTAAAACTCCAAAATGATTTAAATTCATCAACAATAACCACTTCATTATTCGTCTCTACAATAGATTTATATGAACTTTCTAAAAGTTGATTTCCAATCCATTTTGTTGGAATATTTTTGGAGTTTATCATATCAAAAAGTGATATTATTGAGTCCTGAGAAACACTATAAATACCTTCATCTGTTAATATTCGTGGTAAGCTTAGTGCTGTGTTTGTTTTATTAGTATATACCTTATCAAAACTTACAATATTCTCCCTATTAGATAGCTTTGGTGTTGTTTCTCTCGAATATCCATTTAATTGTAAATGATCCGCTCTTACTGATTCTCCTAAAACCAAAACTACTTTAAGATCTTCCTCTTTTATATCATCCGTCTTTTTAATACTTTTTAATGGTAATTCTTCTTCTTCCCAATATGACACTACGCTATAAAAAAATGAATACGGAAGTTTGGTACTAAAGCTTTTAAGTCTTACCTGATCCATCCAGAAAAACAAACAAAACAGTCCTACACTAATTGGAAGAAAAACTAGGAAACCCCGTCTTTTTTCTAGTTGATCGTAATACTTAAAAACTAAAAACAAAACTCCGATCAAAACAAGTATGAAGCAAATTAATTGTATACTAATAAGATCTTTTGCAATGTATGATTTCGTTGTTAATGATGCATGTATTAAGGCAGAAGAAACCGAAATATCTATACTGTACACCCAAAACGAAAGAAACCCTAGTACTAAAAATAATAAAGAAAAAACTACTTTAAAGAGTACTTTAAACAATGAAATGATATATAATATCCCAGCAAATGTGGATTGAATGATACACAAATGAATAAGATAAACCAAAACATCTTTTCCTCCCTTAAGAGGAATGTGATAATACGATGAACATGTAATAAAAAGAGCAAAAATTACGTTTAATACCAAGTGAAAATAAATCACTTTTCTATGCTCTTTAAATTTCATTATTATAAAACAACTATATGGAAAACTTAGAGGCTATCTCTGATGCTTCCTTACTTAATAATTCATTAGTATCTTCTTTTCCTTTTACAATAAAATCCTTAGCTAACTGATCTGGTTGTATACCTTTTGTTTCTAAAACAACTCCTAATGCTAAGGTAATTACAATTCGTGTTCCTATTTTTTTAGCAGCAGTACCGTATAATGGTACTAGTTCATCTATCTCTACTTTCTTTGCAGCTTCTAAAATCTTTGTTTTAAGAGCCTCTCTTTTCTCTTCTGGCAAATTAGTATACTTCTTCCCTGCTCTTTTAATTTCATCAATTGCTGGTACTTCTCTTTGCTTATTTTCCTGTGGTTTACTATTATTAGATTGAGTATTCTTAGCAGGTTTAACTTTAGCCCATGTATCACGTAAACCAACTGTTTTATTAAATACCAAAGCATCAGATGTACTATCAGGATCCACATTAAAATATCCTAATCTTTGAAACTGAAATTGTTCTAATAATTTTGCATCTTTAAGACTAGGTTCTACATATCCTGTAATCACCTTTAGCGAATCAGGATTTAGGAATTCCATAAAATCTTTCTCTTTATGACTATCTGGGGCCTCATCATTAAATAAACGATCATACAATCTTATTTCTGAAGGAATTGCGTGTTTTATAGATACCCAATGTAATGTTCCTTTTACATTACGCTTGGATTCCTCAGTACCGCTACCAGATCTACTTTTAGAATCATATGTACAATGGATTTCTATAATATTACCATCGTTATCTTTTACAACACTTTCTCCTTTGATAATATATGCATTTTTAAGACGAACTTCTTTACCAAGTGTTAATCTAAAATACTTACGTCCCGCATCTTCTTTAAAATCTTCTCTTTCAATGTATAATTCTTTAGAAAAAGGAACTTGTCTAGAGCCAGCAGTATCATCTTCTGGATTGTTTTCTGCCTCTAACCACTCCTCTGTTTCATCAGGATAATTAGTAATTACTAATTTTACCGGATCTAAAACTGACATTACTCTAGGTGCTATTTTATTAAGATCTTCACGAACGCAAAACTCTAATAATGAAACATCAATAACGTTTTCTCTTTTCGCTACACCTACGGTTTCTACGAATTTTCTTATTGATCCAGGTGTATAACCTCTTCTTCTTAAACCAGAAATAGTTGGCATCCTAGGATCGTCCCAACCTTTCACGATACCGTCGTTAACCAATCTAAGCAATTTACGCTTACTCATAATCGTATAACTTAGGTTAAGACGTGCAAATTCTCTTTGTTTTGGTCTTATATTATCACTATAAATTTGATCTAAAAACCAATCATATAACTTTCTATGTGGTTTAAATTCTAATGAACATAAAGAATGAGAAATATTTTCTATATAGTCACTTTCCCCATGAGTCCAATCGTACATAGGATATATACACCACGTATCACCAGTTCTATGATGGGACTTTTTTAATATTCTATACATCAACGGATCACGCATCAACATGTTAGGATCCTCCATATCAATCTTGGCTCTAACTACATGTTCACCTTCGTCAAATTCACCTGCTTTCATTCTCTGAAATAAATCAAGATTCTCTTCTACAGATCTATCTCTGTAAGGACTATTCACTCCGGGTTCAGTAGTAGTTCCTTTTTGTTCGGCAATTTCTTCAGAAGATTGGCTATCTACATATGCTTTTCCTTCTTTAATTAACGCAACTGTCCAATCATATAATTGCTGAAAGTAATCAGAAGAGTAACACTCCTTATCCCATTGATATCCTAACCACGAAATATCTTCTTTAATGGCATCTACATACTCCTGTTCTTCTTTTGCTGGATTTGTATCATCAAAACGCAGGTTTACCGGTGCGTTATACGTAAGACCTAATCCAAAACTAATACCTATTGCCTTGGTATGACCAATATGTAAATATCCATTAGGCTCTGGAGGAAAACGAAAACGTAAATCCTCCGGATTCATTCCATTTGCCAAATCTTCTTCTACAATATGCTCTAAAAAATTGAGTGATTTTTTTTCTTCTGTCATTGGTAAAAAATAAAGTACAAAACTACCTAATATTTCTAATGATACACAACAATTGTATAATATCTGTTTGATAACTATATCACTTATATAGAAAAGGGTCCTTTTCCTGTAAATTCTTACTAAAGATTCTATTACCTTTGTAAAAAAAATTTGTGGGATTAATTACGCTTAAAAACATCAAGATATATGCTTATCATGGGTGTCTGGTAGAAGAAAAAAAAATTGGTTCTGATTATAGGGTTGACTTAAAAATTAAAGCAAATCTTAATACGTCTGCTCACTCTGATCATCTTGCTGACACTGTTGATTATGTGCATCTTAATCATATTGTTAAAGAAGAAATGGCTATTCGTTCTAAATTACTTGAACATGCTGCGGAACGAATTTTAACTCGTATATTAGATGAGTTACCTTTGGTAGATAAAGCAACAGTTGATGTTTCTAAAATTAACCCACCAATTGGAGGAAATGTACAGATGGTTACAATTACTAGAAGTAAAAAAAGATAAATAAATCTGAAGTAATCATAAATTTTTTTACATTTGCCCTCGAAGACAAAAAGGGTGTCGTGGCCGAGTGGCTAGGCAGTGGTCTGCAACACCATCTACAGCGGTTCGAATCCGCTCGACACCTCAAAAAAAAGTCCTGTATTAAATTACAGGACTTTTTTTATTTAAAACTAGCATCTGGTCTAATTTTTTCAATCTTATCCTGAATTTTCTTTTCCATAGTATCAGGAAGAACACCTTTCAGAATCAGAAAAACTCCAAAAACTACCATAATCATGCTAATCGCTCTTTTGATTATATATGTGCGTTTAGGAGTTAATTTTCTTTTAAGACGTTTAGCTAAAAGCATTTTAAGTATATCAATAAATAAATATGTACAAAGAACCATCACAAAAAATAGAACAATTCTATTGGTATCCATATCCATTTGAGGACCTGCAACTACAATAATTCCAATCCAAAAAGCTAAAACGCCAATATTTATAAAGTTTAATAAAAACCCTTTAAAAAAAAGCATAAAGTAATTATGCTTATTTATAATCTCTACAGAAGTATCTCTTAGTTTGTTATAATTTTTTCTTTCTTTAATAAAAGAAATAGAACCATACGTAGCTAATAACATCCCACCAAAAATAAACAAGGCGGGATCATCTTTTATTTTTTCTAAAATTTGATTTGTACTGAAATACGCAATTAAGATAAACACTATATCCGCAAATATAACTCCCAAGTCCACGGCTAATGCTGCTCTAAATCCCTTTATAGCCGCAGTTTCTAGCAAAACAAAAAATACTGGCCCAATCAAAAAGGCTAATATAAATCCTAAAAATATTGCTGCTTGAGCGTCTTGAAACATAGAATTTAAGCGTGTTTCTTACAAATTTAGAAAATAGAACTTAGTTTACCTCTATAATTTTACCTCCAAATACTTTTTTTCCATCAACTTCTTTTGGGTTTCCATAAATTCTTATAGTACCACCTGCAGCTGTATTAGCTTTTACGTAGTCACTAGCATTAACATTTGCTCTACCACCGGCACTAATCTTTACTTGTGTTCTTACTGTTTTTAAGTCTTCTGAAATAAATTGTCCTCCAGCCTTAACAGTTACTTCCTGTTCTTCAGCGCTTCCTTCTAAATGTAATCCTCCTCCGCTAACAGCTCGTGCTAATAATTTATCAGTTTTTATTTCTGCATATATATCACCACCTTCTTGTGCTCTTAGATCCAATTCTGAAGCCGTTACTACACCTTTCACCATTATCTTAGCTCCTTCATTTACATCTAATTTTGAAATATCTGTATAATACACCGTAACATTGGTATCATTGGTATCCCAGGTATTACTTAAAGACATTTTGATTTTTAGAACATTATCTTTAATAACTACATCCACTTCCTTTCTACTAATACCTGATATTTCTACCTTATTTTCTGATCCATTGATAAGTTTAACTTCTATTTTATCAAAGACTTTAAGTTCATTAAAATCTCCTACATTTTTTGTTATAACCTTTTGAGCATTCAGCATGGATACAACAAATACTAACGAAAGAAATACTACTTTTTTCATTTCCTAAATAAATTTAAAATTGATAAATGTGTGATTTATATTTTGAATAACGATTGCTACTGTACTTTATTCTAATTCTTGTTTGCTACCTAGTAAAGTAAAGTCTAAATGTCTTTTAATAAGATCTGCATTTTTTACTTTTACATATACCTCATCCCCTAACTGATATACTTTTTTAGAATTTTGACCAATCACTGCATATTCGTCCTGATCAAATACATAATGATCATCACTCATATCCTTAAGACGGATCATTCCTTCGCATTTATTACTAATAATCTCTACGTAAATACCCCATTCTGTTACACCAGAGATTACTCCTAAGAATTCTTCCTCTTCATGATCCTTCATAAATTTAATCTGCATGTATTTTATAGAATCTCTTTCTGCACTTGCAGCCAGATTTTCCATAGAACTACTATGATTGCATCGTTCTTCATATTCCTCTTCTGAGGCAGATTTTCCACTATCCAAATAATGTTGTAGCAAACGATGTGCCATAACATCCGGATACCTTCGTATAGGAGAAGTAAAGTGAGAATAATAATCAAAAGCTAGTCCGTAGTGTCCAATATTATGAGTAGTGTATTCTGCTTTACTCATACTTCTAATGGCTAATGTATCTACAAGATTTTGTTCTTTCTTTCCTTGAACATCTCTTAATAATCCATTTAGTGAATTAGTCGTAGTCTTACGATCTCTTAAATCCAGTTTATAACCAAATCGTCCTATAACGTTTTGTAAAGCTGCCAACTTTTCGTCATTAGGTTCATCGTGAACTCTGTATATAAATGTTTTCTTTGGATTTTGCTTTCCAATGAACTCTGCGACCTTTTTATTAGCAAGTAACATAAACTCTTCAATAAGCTTATTTGCATCCTTAGAAGTCTTAAAAAACACTCCTACCGGATTGTTTTCTTCATTTAGATTAAATTTTACTTCTACTTTATCAAAAGAAATAGCACCTTGACCCATTCGTTTCGCACGCATAATCTTAGCTAGTTCATCCAATTTCAGAACTGCATCCGCTATTTTTTGATCTGCTTTATACTCTTTTCCCGTAAGAGAAATTTCATTAGGAATAGTATTTTCCCTAGTTTCTATGATATGTTGTGCTTCTTCATAAGCAAAACGGGCATCAGAATAGGTAACTGTCCTACCAAACCATTGGTTTTTAATTTCAGCTTTGTTATTTAGTTCAAAAACAGCAGAAAATGTATACTTTTCTTCGTGTGGTCGTAAAGAACAAGCATTATTTGATAAAACTTCTGGAAGCATAGGCACTACTCTATCTACTAAATACACAGAAGTTGCTCTTTCATAGGCTTCTTCATCCAGAATTGTTCCTGGCTTTACATAATGTGATACATCCGCAATATGAATTCCAATTTCATAATTACCATTTTCTAAAACCTCAAATGATAGTGCATCATCAAAGTCTTTAGCGTCTTTTGGATCAATAGTAAAGGTTAGCGTTTTGCGCATATCTCTACGATTTTTAATCTCTGATTCCTGAATAGAAGTATCTATTTCATTTGCATACGTTTCTACTTCTACCGGAAATTCGTATGGTAAACCGTATTGTGCTAATATGGAATGAATTTCTGTATTATGCTCTCCTGGTTTACCAAGAACTTTTATCACTTTTCCGAATGGGGAATCTGCTTTTTCAGGCCAATCTTCTAGTTTGACCAATACCTTATCACCATCTTCTGCATCTTTTATTTTATTTTTCGGAACGAAAATATCTGTATACATCTTACCGTCCTGCATATTTACAAATGCATAATTCTTCTGTATTTCGATTACTCCTACAAACTCCTCTTTCTTTCTAGAAATAATTCTTGTGATCTCTCCCTCACTCTTACCTCTGCGCTTACGTTTGTATACATATACTTCAACTTCATCTCCATGTAGCGCTTTATTAAGATTATTATTTGGTATAAAAATGTCATCTTCCAGATCGGTAACTATCACGTATCCAGAACCTTTAGATGTAATATCCAATCTTCCAGAATATGTATTAATATTAGGTACAATTTTAAATTTTCCTCTACCTATCTCTTCTATTTCTTTTTTTGCTGCAAGCTGTGATAATTTCTTAATTATCTGATTCCGACTACTAGGGTCGTCTACACCAAACTTAGCAGCAATTTGTTTATAGTTAAAAGATTGGTTTGGTTCTGATTTAAGTATTTTGAGTATTCCTTGGGTGATATTTTCTATTTTCGGAGACTTTTTTCCTCTTCTTCTTTTTCTTTTCATTAATGTCTTTTAAATAATCTAATATAAAATTACAGCTTATCTTTTAACATAAGTTGTTTTCTGTATAAACTTTTATTAAATATTAAATTTTATTATTGTTTATAGTTAAAAAAATATATTATCTGTAAATCAATACATTACAAATAACTATTATCAACAAATCTTCTTATTTTTCTTAAAATTTACTTAATTTTAAAATACCAAGATCGTTATTTGTTCGTTTGCTACTAAGTATATGATACCTAAAATCAAAAAAATTCATAAAATTATATTTCTATTTACACTAATATTTTTATTAGGTATATATTATTCTACGCTTTATATTGGAAATACAATGGATCAGAAAACAGATACCAATGAGAAATCAGAAATAAATGGTGCTATACACTCTGATAAGGAAGCTACACAAATTAATTAACTCTTTTTTATATAATTTGTATATTTAGATAATCTATTATCTGGATTATTTCTATGAAAGATTTTATTACAATTGCAACCTTTACGTATCCAAACGATTATGCAATATTACGACTTCTTTTGGAAAGAGAAGGAATTTCTTATTTTTTTGAGAACGAAACAATGATCGGGGTCTTTCCTTTTTACTCAAACGCTCTAGGCGGTATAAATCTTAAAATTCATCGAAAGGATCAAATAAAAGTGCAAGAAATCATAGATGATCTTAACACGAATTCACACCTTAGAATTATATAATCTAATAAACTATCTTTTTATAGTTTTCAACATATATTATATATATACTTTTCTTTTCTTTAAAATTAAAAAATAAAAATGATGATTATAATGTAGTGTTGATAGCGGTATAACTTTATTAAATTTTATTTGGTTATTGAGTTAGTTTGATTTTTCAAATATATATCAACAACATATGAATAGGGTAATCAATTGAAAATGTTATAAAAATGAATTTTAATTAACAACTGTTCATATTTTATAAACACAAGTTTTTATTAATAGTTTTATGGTAAAACCATAGTTAATAATGACAATTTATTGTTTAAAAACTTAACTAGAAAAAGGTGGTAATAAATTTTGATATGTGATTAGTAATCGTGTATTGAAATAATATTTAGAATCACCAAAAAAAGTTTCTCAATTTTAGGAACTATTTATACACATGTAATGTTAACAGGAGGTAAGGGGTTATTAACATTAAGGTAATATTGGGTTAATTTATTGATTTTTTGAACCTTACTTTTTTTGTTTAAAGTATCTTTGCTTTCAACAAAAAATCTTAATCTCTAAATAATTTAAAAACTAAAAAGTTGTGAAAATAGCTATTGGAAATGATCACGCGGGAACCGAATACAAATTTGGAATAATAACATATTTAAAAACTCAAGGAATAGAGGTTATAAATTATGGTACGGATGAAAATAGCAGTGTAGATTATCCGGATTTTGTTCATCCTGTAGCAAAAGATGTAGATACTAATAATGTAGATTTTGGAATACTTATTTGTGGTAGTGGAAACGGTGTTTCAATGACAGCAAATAAATATAAAAATGTTCGTGCTGGTTTATGTTGGACAAAAGAAATAACTGAATTAACTAGACAACATAATAATGCTAATATTATAAGTATTCCGGCAAGGTTTACATCCTTACCACAAGCTATTGAAATGGTCAAAACTTTTTTAGAAACAGAATTCGAAGGAGGAAGACATCAGAATAGAGTAAATAAGATCTCTATGTGTTAATTAAGAGTATACATGGTAAAAACGCACGCTCATAACCATCATACACATTCACATCCAAAATTAAGAGGGCGTAACTTATTAGTTTCTATTTTATTAAACATTGTAATTACGGTTGCACAGGTTATAGGTGGTATAGTTTCAGGAAGTCTTTCTTTACTATCAGATGCACTTCATAATTTTAGTGATGTACTTTCTTTGATTGTTAGTTTTTTTGCCAATAGATTAGCAAAAAAGGAAGCATCTATTCAAAGAACTTTTGGATTTAAAAGAGCAGAAATAATGGCTGCTTTTATAAATGCCTCTACGCTTATTGTTGTGGCTATTTTTTTGGTTGTAGAAGCGATAGAGAGACTGCAAAACCCACAAGAAATTACAACTCAGACGGTCATTATATTATCTTCTGTGGCTATTGTAGGTAATGGTATAAGTGTTTTGTTGTTAAAAAAAGATAGTAAGGTGAATATGAATATGAGATCTGCATATTTACACCTTATTACTGATATGATGGCGTCAGTTGCAGTTTTGTTAGGAGGGTTATTAATGAAATTTTATCAAATATTTTGGATAGATAGCCTCCTTACTTTTATTATCGCTATTTATTTGATTGTTGTTGGATATGATTTATTAAAATCGTCTTTTAAAATATTAATGTTATTTACTCCAGAAAAAATTGCTGTAAAAGAGATTGTAAAAGTTGTGAATAATTTACCAGAAGTTAAAAGTATTCATCACGTACACGTATGGCAGCTTAATGAAGAAGAAACACATCTAGAGGCACATATAGATTTTGATAATGATATTCAGGTGTCCAGATTCGGAGAAATACTTCATATGATAGAAAATGTATTATATGATAAATTTGGTATAAACCATGTTACTTTACAACCGGAGTATAACAAAAATGATAGTAAAGATATTATCGTACAAGACTGATATATGGATATTGAATTTAGAATTAAGCGTTTTGACGAGTTAGAGCTTATAGAGCTGTATAAAATTTTGCGCTTACGTGCTGAAGTTTTTGTGGTAGAACAAGATTGCGTTTATCAAGATATTGATAATAAAGATCAAAAAGCCCTTCATGTGATAGGATACAAAAATGATGAAGTTGTAGCTTATACAAGAATATTTAATACTGGGGATTATTTTGAAAATGCCAGTATTGGTAGAGTAGTAGTATCAGAAAATGCCAGAAAATATGGCTACGGACATAATCTGATAAAGAAAAGTATTGAAGGGATACAAGAAGAATTCCAAACAGATCAGATCAAAATATCAGCGCAATGTTATCTTGAGAAATTTTATAAAAAACACGGATTTAAACAAATAGGAGAAGAATATCTGGAAGATGGTATTCCACACATAGCAATGATTAGGTCTTAATAACAAAAAAACCATCCGCCGTCGCGGATGGTTTTCATATATAGAACCTTAATTATTTTAAGATTTTATCATATTGGGCTTTGTTTCCTAAAATCTCTTTACTCTTTTCAATTTCTGGATTATGGTTTATGTAGTAATTATATAGACCTTCTCTATATGAATAGCGCTTTACTATCTCATCCGTAAGTAAATTTGCAATTTCCGTTTTGTATGTATCCAATCCTTTTTCTTTAGAAGTTTTGATAGATGCTAATAAAGCATTATAACTCTCAGAAATATCTTCATCAAGCTTATCTCTTTTAGCTACTTCTAAGGATTTTTTAAGAGACTTCTCTGTGGCAGTTTCATAGTCGAAACCGCTTTGTTTTACAAATTTTTTAAAATCTTCGTAGTCTTTATCAGTAAACTTGAAATTGGCGATATTATCGTTTGGATGAGCATAATAATATCTTGTTCCGTAATCAAATATAGCATCTGATTGAAGTAGAGAAGTGGTTATATTACTAAATTTTGAAGTTTCCATTTCGATATCTGGTTGAATTCCTCCTCCATCATATACAGTTCTTCCTTTTTTTGTTTTAAAAGCTTTAAAATCTTTTTCACTTATGCGAACAGCTTTATTATTTTCATCCCGATTCCAATAATCCAGCGCTTGTATACACCTTCCACTTGGCGTATAATAGCGAGATATTGTTATTTTTAGCTGTGTCCCATAAGTAAGTTTTTTAGGGCGTTGCACTAGCCCTTTACCAAAACTTCTAGCGCCAATCACAACACCTCTATCTAAATCCTGAATACTTCCGGCAACAATTTCACTAGCAGAAGCACTTCTGCCATTTACTAACACCACTAAAGGAATCTCTGTATCAACAGGAGTTTTTTTCGTGAAATACTCTTTATTATATTTTTTTACAACTGATTTGGTTGTGGTAATAAGTTCTCCTTTAGGTACGAATATGTTGGTGACATTAATAGCTTCGCTAAGTAAACCTCCGGGATTTCCTCTTAGGTCTAGAATAATTTTATCCGCTCCTTTAGCTTTTAGATCTTTTAAAGCAGCAACAGTTTCTGACGAAGCTTTGTTATTAAATTTAGATAGTACAATATATCCTGTATTATCATCTAATAATGTAGAAAACGGAACAGCTTTTACTTCTATTTCTTCTCTGGTTAGGATTGTGGTTTTTGTTTGATCTTGCCTTTTGTAAGTAATTTCTACTTTGGTACCACTAGCTCCTTTAAGAAGCTCTCCTGCATCTTCTTCAAAATCTGACACAGTTACATCACCAATCTTAATAATTTCATCTCCAGCCTTAAGACCAGCTTTGTCTGCAGGATAATCTTTATAAGGTTCTACAATGATTATTTTATCCTTAACGGTTTTAACCGAAGCACCAATACCCGTATATTCTCCGGCATTTCTAATTTTGGATGCTTCTACATCTTGTTCGTTCCAATATTTAGTATATGGATCTAAATCATCTAGCATAGCCTTAATAGCAGTGTCCATAAGTTCTGCAGGATTCGTCTCATCCACATAATTCATGTTTAACTCTTTAAACATGGTAGTAAAAATTTCAATCTGTTTGGCGATTTCAAAAAAATCGGATTTAAAACTTACTGTAGATAATAGAATAATAACTGCAACTGCAGGATAAAGGACTCTCTTTTTCATACGTTTTATCTTTTTCATTTTTTATCAGGCAACAAGATGTTTAAAACTAAGGTGTTTCAATTTCTTTCGCAATGAACTTTTGTATAATTTCTTTTATTTTAGATTCAATTATTATATGGTCTGGCATTTCTTTACCAGTATATAAGAACATAAAAGCAAATTGATGAGTAGTGTTGTTGCCTACAATATACTTATTTTTTCTATAACTTTCGCGCAATAAACGTTTTATACGATTGCGATCTACAGCCTTTTTAAAATTACGCTTACTTACTGAAACTCCTGCTTGAATCTGAACTTCTTTTTCTAAGGTAGTTTTTCTGTAAATAAGTCGTATAGGATATTTGGCAATAGATTTCCCCTCTGAAAAAAGAAGCTCTATTTCCTTTTTACTTTTCAGTCTTTCATTTGTGCCAAAAGTTGCTTTCATGTTTGGGTAAAAATACAATAAGATTTGGTATAAGATATTCTTAAAAAGAAAAACCAGAATCGAAGTATTTCAATTCTGGTTTTCTGAATTATTCTAAAAATCAATACTATTTACTATTGAGAGAAATTATTATTGGCACTGTTTACATCTGCCATCTGTTTAGTTATATCAATTTCTATTGATTTTATACTAGATTTAGACTTAGAAATATCTAATGAATAGGATGGGTTAGTCCAGGTCCAATCAGCTAAAAGGGTACGTTTCATCTTCGGGAATGGATTCTCTTTTTCTTTTCTCATCATTCTTAGAGGAATGTAAAAAGATTCTTTGGTTCCATCTGTATACTCTACATATACATCTAGAGGCATTGGCATAAGTCCGATACGTTCTAGCGTGACAGAAGTTTTATTTTCTTTTTCTGAAACATCTTTTATCCCGTAGTCAACAGTATTTGTCGTTTGAGTCCAATCCGTTAGATACCAATCTAGTTGTATACCAGACACTTTTTCTGCTATACGTTTAAAGTCATTAGGTGTAGGATGTTTAAATTTCCATTCATCGTAGTATCGTTTGATTGTTTTTGATAAATTTTCTTCTCCTATAACATAACCAAGTTGTGCCATAAAAACAGCTCCTTTTGCATATGCAGTAGCTCCATAAGCTCCGTTTCTTGTATAACGATCCGCATGTGTAGATTGCGGTTGTTCTATCCCAGAAGTAGCAAGTTGAAAATATCCTTGGTACATTCCTGACATAGGATTGGTTTTATTTTGTTCCATTACTTTGTCCATTGCTAATGTAGAAATGTAACTTGTAAAACCTTCATCCATCCATTCATGCTTTGCTTCATTTGTAGCTAATATGTGTTGAAACCAAGCGTGTGCCATTTCGTGTGCTGTAACTCCTACGAGGCTTCCATAACTTCTTTCTCCTGTAATTAAAGTACACATTGCGTATTCCATTCCACCATCTCCTCCTTGGATAATCGAATATTGGTCATATGGGTATTTTCCAATTGTTGTACTGAAATATTTCATTAGGTCTACAGATTTAGGCTGTAGTTTTTTCCAGTTTTCTAGGTATTCTTTTTTGTTTTTATATAAGAAATGAAGTACTGGTCCATCAGGAACTTGAACTACATCGTGTATATATTCTGGATCTGCTGCCCAGGTAAAGTCATGCACGTTAGGAGCTATAAAGTGCCAAGAAAGTTTTTTTCCTTTCTGTTTCACTTTTGTTCCTGGTTTTTCATACCCATATCCTATTTCCTGCGGATTCTGTAAATAACCTGATCCTCCTAAAATATATTTTTTATCAATGTTTATGGTTACATCGAAGTTTCCCCAAACACCATGAAACTCTCGAGCAATATATGGGTCAGCATGCCAACCTTCGAAATCATATTCTGCCATTTTAGGATACCACTGCGTCATTGACAATGCTACATTCTCACTGCTATTACGTCCTGAACGACGTATCTGATTGGGAACCTGTCCATCAAAATCCATAGAAAAAGTTACTTTTTCTCCTGGTGCAATAGGTTTGTTTAATTGTACTTCTAACACAGTACCAGCGACTTCATATTTTACTTTTGTTCCATTTTGTGTTAAGCTAGAAACTTTTAAGTATCCTATTTCTTCTGGAGTAAGTTTACTGATTCTGTCCATTACTCTGGGATCCGGATCCGCAATGTTTCTAGAACGTACATCCATTTCGCTTCCTGGCTGAAATGCATTAAAATATAAGTGATAGAAAACTTGATATAAGGAATCAGGAGAATTGTTTGTGTAAATTAGTTCTTGCTTTCCTGTGTACTTAAAGTTTTCCACATTCATATCCACGTTCATTTTGTAATCAACGTGTTGTTGCCAATAGCCTGTATTATTTTGTGCCGAAACACCTAAAACTGATAGCAAAAATCCAATTGAGATTATTTTAAACATAACTTGTTTTGTTTTTTATTTAGATGTTTTTTCTGCTAAAATAAGAGCGTTATATAAGTTTACCATCTTACCAGATTTAGATAATTCTGTAAATTTATCAGAATTAGTAGCATCTCCACCAACTACTACAGTAGCAGTAGAGCTTAGGCCACTGTTCATTAATATTTGTTTTACCTGAGAGGCTTTTAATTTTGGATAATAAGATCGAATAATGGCTGCAACACCTGAAACAGCAGGAGCAGCCATAGAAGTCCCTTGAAGGTACTCATATGTATTAGATGGAGTAGTAGCCCATATTTTTACTCCAGGAGCAAAAGCATCTACATTGTTTTTTCCGTAATTAGAAAAGTCAGCTACTAGGTTAGCTCCATATTCATAATTTAATGCTCCTATGGTAATAAAATTATCAGCAACTTCAGATGAATTATCTGTTTGATCATTAGGATATACCGGTTTTTGATCTAAGTCTATTCCTTCATTTCCGGCTGCATTAACAATTAAGACGTCTTTTTCTGCGGCATATTTTATTGCTTCTCTTACCCATTCAGGATGAGTGGAGTAGTATTTTCCAAAACTCGTATTAATAACTTTAGCACCATTATCCGTAGCATATCGAATTGCTAATGCAATATCTTTATCATATTCATCACCATTAGGAACAGCTCTGATTGCCATTATTTTTACATTTTTTGCAACTCCATTAACTCCTTTTCCATTATTTCGTTCAGCTGCTATAATTCCTGCAACGTGAGTTCCGTGCTTTATACCTTCTTTTTCAGGATTAGGACCCATTACGTTATTGTTTCCGTAATCAGTATTATTCAAATCATCTACATTATCTCCTACTTTTGTTCTTCCATCAAAATCAAGATTAAGATTGTAGTTTAGTTGATCTGAAAAATGTTCAATACCTTCCTTTAAATTTTTTATTAAATCTGGAATCTTTTCACCTTCTTCTAAAAAACCAAACATTTGAGAAAGTATTGCAACATATTGCTGCATTTCTGGAGTTTCAGCTTTTGCAGCAAGTAATTCTTGTTGGGTATAATTTTCTTTTCCTAATACTTCAGTAAGTTTTCCGTGTGAGATTTTAACTTGCTGCAGTATCTGTTCATATCTGTTTTTATTAGCAAGAGCTTCTTGGTATTCCTTTTCATATTCTGCTTTAGCCTCAATATAAGTTTGGTATTCATCTTTATCGGATGGATCGATGGAAGCTAAATTTTTCCCGTCATATTTTGGCTTCAATTTTTTTACGATTCTTGTGTATTCTAGGTTTTCATTTTCAGAATCTCCTAGAAAATTCCACCCATGAATATCATCAATATATCCATTTTTATCGTCGTCTTTTCCGTTATTTTTGATTTCTTTAGTATTTGTCCAAATTACACCGTCAAGATCCTCGTGTTCTATATCAACACCACTATCAATAACAGCAACAATAACGGTCTCGCCTTTTTTGTTTTTTATTAACTCAGTATATGCTCGATTAACACTCATTCCTGGAATAGTATCAATCTTTAAATCAGCAGAGTTCCAGTTTTTTAACTGAGCCTCGGTTAACACAACATTTTTTAAAGGAATTGTGTCAATATTCTCTATTGGTGTAGAAATTATCGAAGGCGCTCCGCAACTGCTCAATAACATTGCTGAGGCAACAGAGGCTATTATTATTTTATTAGACTTGGAAATCATAGCATTATTAATTAAATATTTCATTACAGGTAAAAGTTTCTTTGTATCGTACACCTTTTTCGGTTTGTTGTACAGTTATAATCTCATTATGTGCATCGTGCTCCATAAACAGATACCAATTATTCGTGGCCGCATTTTCCAAAAATAATTTTTTTTCTGGCAATGTTAGTAATGGTCTGGTATCATATCCCATAACATATGGTAATGGAACATGACCGGCTGTTGGCAAAAGGTCTGCCATAAACACGATTGTGTTTTCTTTATATTTTATATGAGGGATCATTTGTTTTTCTGTATGACCATCTACAAATAGTACGCCAAATCCCAATTCAGTATTTTTCTGGAATGTTTCTTCAGTTCTGGAAATGAAGTTAAGATGTCCACTTTCCTGAATAGGAAGAATGTTTTCTTTTAAGAAAGATGCTTTTTCTCTAGCATTTGGTTCTGTAGCCCATTTCCAGTGATTTTCGTTACTCCAGATTTTAGCATTTTTAAAGGCTAGTTCATATCCTGTTTTGTCATCATTCCATTGCACGACACCACCACAATGATCAAAATGTAAATGGGTAACAAAAACATCTGTAACATCGTCTCTATGAAATCCTTTCTCTTTTAGAGATGTATCTAAATTATCATCACCCCAAAGAGAATAATAACCAAAAAATTTGTCCGATTGCTTGTTTCCCATTCCTGTGTCAATCAAAATCAATCGATTTCCATCTTCTATTAATAAACATCGGGCAGCAATATCGATAAGATTATTGGCATCAGCTGGATTCGTTTTATTCCATAAAACTTTAGGAACGACACCAAACATTGCTCCGCCATCAAGTTTAAAGTTTCCTGCCTTTACTGCGTGTAATTTCATGTATTAATACTATTATTTTAGATGTCGTGCGAAAGTCTCCAAGTAATTCTTTTCGATACAAATCAAAAGTTTTCTATTGGTTCGTTTCATAATTGTATAAAAATCTTTGCAAAATAGAAAAAATGTGAAGGATCAGGATTTAATTTGTAGACTTTTTAACAATATTTCATCAAAATCGATTTGTGATATAACTTTCTCTAATCGAATTCCATAATCTAATAGGGCTTTAATTTCCTTAACACTGGCTACACGTTCTTTTCGCATTAGTAAGAGGGTTGAACCATTAGATTCGATATGATAATAAGGATTGCTTTCAAAAAACAGTACTAATTCGTCCGTAAAGAACAATTTAATTTTTTCGGTATGTTCCCCTAAAAGAAAAAAACGTTTGGAAAAATCTGGGTGATCATCTATCAAAATATCTTGAAACCCTGCAATTTTATACACAAATTCTATAAAACCTTCTCGATCTAAAGTAAACACCGGAATTTCTTTTTTGAGATGAATGGTCAAAACAGTTGTTCTACTATTTTTTTTAGCGATAAATTCACCTTCAGAAAACTCAACATCTGAAATTTCTACAGAAGAATCACCATTAAATATATTGTTATAAATGTATTTTACTTTTTTGATTTTGAAAAACAGAAAATTATTTAAAGCGGTAGTATCTTCTTGTTTTTTTGGACTGTAATTCCAGGAGAAATCATCGGCAATTTTTTGTAAATCTTCTTGTCTTTTGGTGAGATTGGTGCCGATTTTAAACTTTCTGGAAATAGAGACTAGACTTCTTACCGCAAGTGGATGTTCTGAAGCGGTACCATGTTTATCAAGACCCGTAACCTCAAAAGAACCTCCCTTTCTAAGAAAGGTTTCTTGATAACTAAAAAGACTCTCCTGTACAGTATAATCAACAAAGTCACAATAGGAAAAATCTACTACAACATCACTATCTTCTGGAATTGAATCTAAGTTTCTTTTTAATCTATAATAATTAAGAAAACTAGAAAAGTTCTTTACACCTATGAAATAAGTTCCGTTTACCTCTTCTTTAAACATAAGAACATTGGGTTTAAATAGATTTCTGGCAAAAAGCATAACACTTTTATTAAGTATAAAATGGATTAATAAGGTTGTAAGAATTCCAATAAAAATACCGCTAATTAAGTTTGTAGTAATCGTACCAATAATGGTAGCAGAAAAAATAATGAATTGTTCTTTCCCAATTTTTGCTGCATCTTTTAGATTTCTTGGTGCAGCTAATTTATATCCTGTATAAACTAAAATTGCGGCTAATGCCGTAAGCGGAATTCTACTTAATTGATCCTGAAACAATACAACAAATAATATTAAGAACACAGAGTGGAAAAAATTGGCAGATCGATTACTACCTCCATTATTTACGTTTACAGAACTTCTGGCTATAACGGTTACTACATTTAACCCCCCAATAAAACCGCTGGCAATTGAGGCTATTCCTAATGCTGTGAGGTCTTTATTCGCATTAGACCTTCTTTTCTCTGGGTCAAGTTTGTCGACAGCCTTAATACTTAATAAAGATTCTATACTAGAAATTAATGTAATTGCTATTACAACCCCAATAAATTTAAGTTTAAATACGGATGAAAAATCAGGAGAAGGAAAGCTAGAAAATACTTTATTAGGAATCTGCACAAGAAGTGAATCGTTTATTGGATACGTTTTGGATGAAAAAAACTCGTAGTAATAACTTAGACCAATTACTAATAAAACAATCCACATAGGCGCGGGAACCAACTGAAAGTATTTGTTTCGGATTTTACCATAAAAAATCATGATTAATAAACTAGTGACGCCAACCGCTGCTGCAATTACAAGATGATAAAATTCTGGCGAAAATAAGGAGATGATACTATTCGGAATATCCATGAGAAGAGAGATAGTATCCCCTTTTACACCAGTATTGGCCAACATTACATGAAATTGTTTTGCGAAAATACTAATACCTATAGCTGCCAACATACCCTGAATAGCAGAAGAAGGAAAGAAATCACCTAATATTCCTAAGCGCAATAATCCAATAAGAATCATTAAAACACCTGAACAGATAATTGCGGCGAGTGTAAAAAGATATCCCTGATATAAATCTCCATTGGCCAAAGTCGTGATTGCACCTAATAGAACAACTACCAATCCATTTCCGGGACCAGCTATTGTTACATTAGAACCACCAAATACAGATACTATGATTCCTCCGACTATAGCTGCAATTATTCCTGATATTGGAGGAGCTTCTGATGCTAAGGCTAATCCTAGTCCGAGAGGTAAAGCAATCAAAGAAACCACAAAACCGGAAAAAATATTTTTTGGCAAGCTGGATAAAAATCCAGATGCATTAGTTTTAATGCTTTTCATTTATCTAATAATTAACACATCGGTTGGTAGCTCGGCTAGAATATGTTCAAGGTCATGAGGAAAAATACGATCCCAGAATGTTGTTTTTCCTGGAGCATTCATTATCAGCAAATCCGCACCTTTAACACGGGCATAGTGACCTATAGAATATCCTCTTTTCCCAAATATAGGTTGAGTTTTTATGTGTATACCGGACTTAAATTCTTTAGGAACTTCATTCAGAATGTCCTGAACCCTAAGATGTTCTTTTTTTGTTATTTGCTCTTTTCTTTTTATAGCCTTTAGTAGTGTTTTATCGTCTTGAACTACTACTTGTACTTCTTGCTGAGATATTTCTTCAACTACGGTTATTTGTTGTGCTCCAAGGTTTTGGGAAACCTCAAAAGCAGCAAGAATCGTTTGTTTCGTTTTATCATCTTTTAATCCATTAACGACTACATGATGACAAGGTCTGAGATCCTCAGAAGGTTTTATAAGCAATAACACAGAGCAATTTGCATTTCGTGTTATTTTTCTGGCAATGGATCCAATATAAAATTTTAGAAAATCCTCTCTTGGTGATGCCCCAAGCATTATAAGGTCTGCTTTGTTCTCATTGGCAGTTTTTATTATAACATCTACAGGATCTCCTTCACGCCAAATGATCTTTACTTTTTCTGTATCATCAGAAAAACCTGAAATTAACTCTTTAATAGCAACCTCTTTTTCCTTTGTCTTAGATCCTACATGAACAAGTATTAGCTGAGAATCAAAAAAATCCACCATTCTCATGGCTTCGTATACATTGTTCTTAAGGTTAGGAGAGAATGCCAGTCCTATAAGTATGGTTTTAAATTTATGATCTGGTAATTCGCTCAATATAGTATGATCTAAAAAATTAAGGCGAGAATATAGTGTTATTTTTCGGAAGTATAAAATCAAGAAAGAGACACATATTTCTAAAAAAATTCCGATATTTTGCTGCTCTTAGATAATTAAGTAAAGAATATGGTAGAATTAGCCGGTATTATAATTTTAGGAATTTTAGCCCAATGGGTCGCCTGGAAGTTTAAGATTCCAGCAATTTTGCCTCTTATATTGATCGGACTCTTGGTTGGACCGATAGCAACATTATACACAGGGGATGGAACTAAATTAATACAACCTATTTACAATGGAGAAAAAGGATTGTTTCCTGGTGAGAGTTTATTCTATTTCGTTTCCTTAGCAATTGGTATTATTCTGTTTGAAGGAGGATTGACATTAAGAAGGAATGAGATTCTTAATGTTGGGCCGGTAATTCTTAAGTTAATTACGGTTGCTGTTTTGGTGACATTTTTTGGAGCTGGATTCGCTGCACATTTTATTTTTGATCTTAGTTGGCCAATTTCATTTTTATTTTCTTCTCTTATTATTGTAACAGGCCCTACAGTGATCACACCTATTTTAAGAAACATACCTTTAAAAAAGGACATTTCTGCAGTATTAAAATGGGAGGGAATTCTTATAGACCCAATAGGAGCTTTGGTTGCTGTTTTAGTCTTCGAGTTTATAAGTGTTGGAGAGGAACAGACTTTTACTAAAACAGCACTTATTGAATTTGGGAAAATAGTTGTATTTGGTTTTACATTTGGTTTTGCTTTTGCTCACGCATTAGCTTTTGGAATAAAGAGGGAAGTAATACCACATTATTTGCTTAATGTTTTCACATTAGCAACTGTTTTGGGTGTTTTTGTTTTATCGGATGTTTTTGCCCATGAATCTGGATTACTTTCTGTAGTTGTAATGGGTATGGTATTAGGTAATACGAAGTTACCAAATATAGAAGAACTATTATATTTTAAAGAATCCTTAAGCGTTTTATTAATTTCTATTTTATTCATTCTTCTGGCAGCAAATATTAATATTGAAGACTTAAAATTAATTTATAACTGGAATGCTCTTTTACTTTTTGGATCTGTTGTTTTCTTTATTAGACCTTTAGGAGTTTTTTTAAGCTCCATTAATTCAGGGCTTAAATTATCAGAAAAACTTTTTATAAGCTGGGTTGGTCCTAGAGGTATTGTGGCCGCAGGTATTGCTTCTTTATTTGGATTAAAGCTAGCCAAGAATGGAGAACCTGGAGCAGAATACATTACTCCATTGGTTTTTATGATCGTTTTAGGTACAGTACTTCTAAACGCTACAACTGCAAGAATGTTTGCTAAAATAGTCGGAGTGTTCTTAACAAAATCCGAAGGGATTCTTATAATTGGAGCTTCAAAGGTTTCCAGGCTAATAGCATCATATTTAAAAAACAATCAACGCCACGTGGTATTGGTTGATAGTAACCGTGATAATATTAAGAAAGCAAAGGACTTAGGCTTAGAAGCTATAGAAGGTAGTATATACAGTGATCAATTAACAAATAATATAGAACTAAATGATATTGGTTTTTTAATGGCACTGACTGGTAATACAGATATAAATAAATTTTCAATTAATAAATTTAAGGATCAGTTTGGAGAAAACGGTTCTTTTAGGTTGGTGAGTTCGGAAGAGATGAACGATCCAGAAAATAATCCAAACGAAGGTTTGTTTTCTCATACAGATGATTATAGTAATTTAATGAATTTGGCAGAAAAATATCCTGGTATACAGGAGATTAATATTAAGGATGCAGATCACTATAACTCTCTAATTAAGATTACAAAACAAGATAAAGACATCATTCCTTTATTTATTAAAGATCCGGATGGAAATATTAGAATTATTTCTGCTTATAGCGAAAAAATGGAGCAAATAAATAAGGATAGTTTTTTAGTATATATTGGTAAGCCAATAGATGTAGAAGAGGTAAAATAAAACGACAAAAAGTGAGTTTTTTCCGTCAAAATGCACAATTTTAACAAAAAATTTTGTTAATCGTAAATTAATACTATATATTCGCAATCCTAAAAATTAAATTTTTTAAAACCCAAATTATGAAAAAACTTATGTTTGTAGCCGTCTTCGGTATGGCTTTAGGATTTACTTCTTGTGGAGAAGATGATGTTGTAGATTTTGTTTGTGACGCAGTAATAGAAGAACTTAGAGCTGATGTAGATGCGGCATTTGCTGATTGGCAAGCTGAAGAAAACCCTGACACTTGTGCCGATTTAAGAGGCGCTATTGATGCTTTTAGAGCAAGTGATTGTGGAGCTCCTGATGCGTATGCTGCACAAAGAGATGCTTTACCAGAGGATTGTTCGACTGCTGGTGCAGGAAACTAATTAAATAATGTCTAGTAGTCCTAAATAATCTGTATAGATATTTCAGGACGGGACATAAGAATTATTAAAAAGGAGATCATTTTGATCTCCTTTTTTTATGTATTAATTAGCTTCTTTTATAAGATAAATATAGACCGGAAAATGATCACTATACCCTCCGGTATAGGCACCATTAGCAAAACTTCTGTAAGGATATCCCTTATATCTCCCACGTGGATTGGCTAAGTAATTTTTGTTAAATACACCTGCTTTATAATATTTATAAGAACTATAATCTTTATCAAGTAAACCTTTAGAAACAATAATCTGATCAAAAAGATTCCAACTATCTCTCCAAGCAAGAGAACCAATTCCTTTTTTAGACATATTATACATTGGATTGTATAACTCTTTTAATTTTACGTCTTCTTTTTCTGATTTAGCTGCCAATACTTTCTTTACACTTGAGTTATCTGGATCATCGTTAAGATCACCCATCGTTATGATTTTAGCATAAGGGTCTATATCAAAAAGTGAATCAATAATCTTTTTATTTAGTTCAGCGGCTTTTTCTCTTTTACGACGACTTCTGGCTTCACCACCACTTCTTGATGGCCAATGATTCACAATAACATGTATTAAATCTCCGTCAAGGTACCCACTAACCAATAGTTGATCTCTTGTATATACTCTTTTAGTAGGATCATCTGTACGATAGATTAGTAATTCATGTTTACTTGTATTGATAGGTCTAAATAAAGATTTTTGATATAATAAGGCAACATCAATACCTCTTCTGTCTGGAGAATCGAATTGTACAATCCCGTAATCTTTTGGTAAAAGAACAGGTTCATTAGCAAGGTCTTCTAATACTTTTCTGTTTTCTATTTCTGCAACTCCAATAAGTGCAGGAGTGTTTTTTGTTACATCAGCGCCGATTTCAGAAATAACCTTTGCCATGTTTTTAAGTTTGTCTTTGTATATATCTTCTGTCCAATGATCCTTACCGTTTGGTGTTCGATCGTCATCATATGTAATTGGATCATCTTCAGTGTCAAAAAGATTTTCAACATTATAAAAAGCAACTGTATTAACTTTATAAGTCTTCTTTTCTTGAGAAAACACAGACAAAATAGGGTTTAATACTAAGATTATGGCAAGCAAATATTTTGAGTTCATTATATAATTGATTATTAACTTATTGTAAATTGTATTCCAAACTTTGGGCCAAAATTAGCTTTTCTATTTAAAAAATGTACTTTTGCGCCGCAGAAATGTTAAATATTTAACTAAAACAACAATTAATGAAAGTGTCACAACTCAAAAAGAATCTATTCTTTTTAATGATTTTTTTAAGTTCTGTTGCTACATCTTACGCTCAGCAAACAGGATTAAAGGGTAAAATTGTTGACGCATCTTCAAACGAAAATCTTGCACAAGTATTAATTACTATCGAAGGAACCATGGTTTCTGCGACAACAAATGCTTTGGGAGAATTTGATTTTGGGGGCGTACAATTACCTTTAGGAGAACAGATAGCAGTAATGTCCAAAGAAGGGTATATTACAAAACGTTTTCCGATTATTATTAATGAAGGAAGTGTTTTAGATCTAAAGACTATAGATCTTAACTATGACGTAAATCAGGAACAAATTCAGATAGGTACTATTAGCCTTTCTGATAATGAATTAGATGAAGGCGATGATGACGCTTCTTCGAATGTTTCGGGATTATTACAGGCATCAAGAGATGTATTTCTTAGCGCTGCAGCATTCGATTTTAGCGCTACCTTTTTTCGTCCAAGAGGACTCGGTAACGAAAACTCTAAGGTATTGATCAATGGTATTGAAATGAATAAACTTAATGATGGGAGACCTCAATGGAGTAACTGGGGAGGATTGAATGATGTACAGCGTAACCAAGAGTTCTCAATGGGGATTTCTGCAAATGATTACACGTTCGGAGACCTATCAGGAGCTACTAATATCATTATGAGAGCTTCTCAGTATCGTCAGGGTGGAAGAATATCCTATGCTGCGTCTAACAGAAGTTATACAGGTAGAGCAATGGCTAGTTACAGTTCTGGATTAATGAGTAATGGTTGGGCTTATACAATCTCATTAGCTCGCAGATTTGGAGAAGAAGGTTTTATCGACGGAACTTTATATGATGCTAATTCGATTTTTGCTTCGGTTGAAAAAAAGATTAATGATAAACATAGTATAAATGTAACTAGTTTTTATACTCCAAACAGAAGAGGAAGATCTACTGCAATAACCGAAGAAGCTTTTAACTTAAAGGGAAGACAATATAATCCGAATTGGGGTTATTTTGATGGAGAAAAGAAAAACTCCAGAGTTCGTGAAGTTGAAGAACCTGTTTTTATGTTAAATCATTACTGGAATATTACAGATAAGACCACTTTAAATACAAATGTAGGATATCAAACAGGTAAAATAGGAAACAGTCGTATAGATAATGGGGGAACTGAATTGGTAAGTTTTAATGGACAGGAATCATATAGAGGAGGCGGAGCCAGTAGAGATACAAACCCAATACATCCGAGTTATTTACCGAGTTCTTTCTTGGATGATCCTAACCCTACACCTCTAGATTATCAAAATGCATTCTTAGCACACCAAGAATTTATAAGAGATGGACAATTAAACTGGAATCAATTAATACAAACGAATCAGTTGAATGCTCAAAACGGTATTAATTCTACTTATATCTTATATGAAGATAGAATTGATGATACACAATTAACTTTTAATTCAATTTTAAATAGTCAGGTATCAGATAATATTACTGTAAATGGAGCTTTAAATTATAGAACCTTAAAAAGTGAAAACTTTGCAGAGGTAACAGATCTATTAGGCGGAAGGGGATTCTTAGATGTAGATCTATTTGGATCACAACAAGATAATGATGTTCCTCCAGAAGACAGACTAACAGCAGAACAATTGGCAGATAGAGCTCAAAGTGATTTGAGAAATCGTAACAGAGTTGTAGGAGTTGGCGATCGCTATGATTATAATTATGATATTGATGCAGATGTAGTAAGTGGATTCGCTCAGGCACAGTTTAAATACAATAAAGTAGATTTCTTTGTGGGAGCCAATGTTTCTCAAACTACTTATCAAAGAACAGGTTTGTTCGAAAATGGATATTTTCCTGGAGAAGGAAATCTAGGATCATTTGGTAAAAGCGATAAATTAGAATTTACTAATTATGGAGCTAAAGGAGGATTTACTTATAAAATTAATGGACGTAACTTAATAGATGTTCACGGAACGTATTTTACGAAAGCTCCAACAATCCGTAATTCTTTTGCGAATGCCAGACAAAATAATAGAACAATCGATCAGCTTATTAGAGCAGAAAGAGCTTTTGAAGAAGCAGAAGTTCTAGCAGGTCGATTAGATAATATTAATATCGGTTCTTCTGAACAAGAAAGTGAAAAAGTGCAATCAATAGATGCTAGTTATATTCTTAGAACGCCTAAACTAAAAGCAAGGCTAACGGGTTACTACACTAAGATAGAAGATGCAACAGAATTGTCTTTCTTCTTTACACAAGCAATTTCGGGATCTGATGTCGGATTTGTTCAGGAAATTCTTACTGGAGTAGATAAACAACATATAGGAGCAGAACTAGGTATTGAGTATCAAATAACTCCTACTATCAAATTAAAAGGTGCAGCCGCCATAGGTCAGTTTACATATGCTAATAATCCTGATTTATTTGTAGCAAGTACTAGTAGTGACTTTTTAGGAGAGTCTGCTGGAGATTTAGATCGTGTAAAATATTTCGGTAAATCAACATTAAAAGATTATCGAATTGCAGGAGGTCCTCAGAATGCTGCACAATTAGGTTTCGAATATAGAGATCCTGACTTTTGGTGGTTTGGTACTACGGCCAATTATTTCTCTAATGCCTACATTGATGTAAGTCCTTTTGCAAGATCATCAAACTTTAATCAGGATACAGACGGATTACCATTTAATGATTATGATGAAAATATTGCCAGAGAATTATTAAGACAAGAGCAGTTTGATGACTATGTTTTAGTAAATGTAGTAGGTGGTAAATCTTGGAGAGTAAAAGATTATTACATAGGCTTTTTTGCAACCATCAACAATGTTTTTGATAAGCAATATAGAACAGGTGGGTTTGAACAAGCTAGAAATGCTAATTATAGACTAGCTCTAGAAGAATCACAGAGAGAAACTCCTGTTTTTGGCCCAAGGTATTTTTATGGATTTGGTACTTCGTACTACCTTAATGTATATGTAAGATTTTAATGATGAACACAACAAAAAAATATTATAAAATGAATTCAATTAATTTAAAGAAACTAATAAGCGTTTTAGTTTTGGCAGTTACATTTACTGCTTGTGTACAAGACGATGATTTTAAAACCCCCATATTGGTTATTGAAGAACCAAACATTGATAGCAACCTTATTGTTGAGTTAGATGGTATTTTGGGAGAAATAGCTCAAGCTAATGGAGAAGCTGTTAATTTTGGGGACTCTGATAAGTTTGTTGCTGGATACGTAGTGTCTACCGATAAAGCGGGTAACTTTTTCGAAGAGTTAGTGATACAGGATAAACCTGAAAACCCAACGGCAGGGATTAGAGTTGTTATTGATGTTAATCCTTTATTTACTTCGTATGAATTTGGAAGAAAAGTATTTATAAAACTTGAAGGGTTATCTGCAGGTATTGAAAACGGAGTTGCCACTTTGGGTGTGCTTTCTGGTGATGAGGTAGATCAGATACCATCTTTTTCTCAGGAAGAAGTAATCATAAGATCGGCTGAGGTTGCTACGATTACCCCTTTAGAAATTACTATCGCTGATTTTTCTGATGATCTTACTAACTTATTTATTAAGATTAACAACCTTCAGTTTAATCGAAACGATGTGTTAGGAAATGATATATTAACTTTTGCAGGAGAACCAAGTGATGATTTTGATGGTGAGAGAAATTTAGAAAGTTGCGATAGTGGTGCCATTGCTGTATTAAGTACGAGTACGTTTGCTGATTTTAAATCACTACCCTTGCCTGCTCAACAAGGAAGTTTTGAAGGAGTTTTAACTAAAAACTTCTTTGGAGACACGTTTAATTTAGTTTTAAATGATGTTACTGGGTTAGTATTTGATAATGAAAATCGTTGCGACCCTAATGTATTAGAGTGTGATGGAACTAGTGGAGGATCTAATATAATATTCGAAGAAGATTTTACAGGATTAAGCATTAGTGATCTAGAAAACTCTGGATGGTTAAATGTGAATACTACAGGAGGAAGTCTTGATTATTTTGTAGGTAGCTTTAGTGGTAATCAATACGCTCAGATTTCTGGATTTAACTCAGGAGAGAGTCCATTCGAGGTTTGGTTAGTAACACCAGAAATTGATTTAACAGCTTCTTCAGCAGAAGAATTGGCTTTTGATATTCAAGCTAATTTTGATAATGGTAATATTCTTACTCCTTTTATCACAGATAACTTTACTGGTGATGTGACTACTACAGAGTGGGTTCAGTTAGATGCTAGTATTCCTAATGGAAACCCAAGCGGATTTGGAAGCTTCGAAACAGTAGGACCAGTTAATATTTCTTGTATTGATGGTACAGTAAGAATTGCATTCCGTTATGCAGGAGCAGATCCGGGACCAACTACAAGATATCATATAGATAATATTTCGATTTCAGGAAATTAAGAGTTTCTGAAATATTAAATAGTAAAACTCCCTGAAGAATTTTCTTCAGGGAGTTTTTTTTATGAATAGCTTCTGTTAGTTACTGAAATTCACAGTATATGCTGAGCTTCTTTTTGATTTTACTCTAAAACGGAATTGGTAGTTGGTATTTGCTGTAAGAGAATAGCTATTACCATTTCCTAGAAACCTCCATTCGGAAACATGAATTGCCCATCCGCTTGTACTGTATGCTTTGCGTTTTAATCCAAAATACACTCTTCTTAAAGCAGAATGTCTATCTATAGTAGCAATCGTTTGACCAATTCCACTATAATGTGTCCAGTATGACCAGCTTTTTGCAATATTTTCTGGGTGATAAAAACTTACACTATAGTTTACATTAGGATTGGTTTTAGTTACTGATACCATTTTAAAAGCGATACCCGATCCAGCGTTGTCTTTTGCATCAAAATCAGTCATTTCTTCTTCTTTTTCTAAAGAAACATCACTATCATCTTTGATGTTTTGACGAATTAAGCCTTCACTTAAGGTTTCACTTTTAAGAGTTTCTACTAGTTTAAAATGTTCGCTTGTGTAGCTAGCTACTGCAGCTTCAGAGTTAGAATAAACACGCATAATAGCTTCACTTCCTCCATCAGAAGTTATCTTAACATCTTTATGAAAATCATATAAATCTTTTTCTAAATCTACTGATTCTATAACAGCTTCTTCTGCGATCTCATTGGATTCATCCTTATCACATGATGCAAAGAATAATAAACCGAGAATTGGTAATACATAAAATGACTTTTTCATTTGTTTGGTTTTTAAGAATAATTAAATTGATATGTTTAGTTTTTGGATACTAATGTATCCTGATTTTCACTGTGTAGTATAGTTAGATTATACACGAAGAAACTACTTTTGGCGCCAGTTTTGTTTCTAATCCAATAGATGGTTGATCTTTATAATCAGTCTTATCATACGAGTGAAATTAGAACTATAAGAGCATCCTTATAAATTCTGAATCAAAAGTAGGATAGGGCTTACAATTTGCAAAAGAAGAAAGTTGTTTTACGGAAATTTCCGCAAAACAAAAACCTGAAAAACAGAAGGTTAACGTTTTCTTAAGGGTTTATTGTCAAGGTAAAATGGGTTATAACCCCCATGTTTCTATAGTGGAATCCCTTTATAAGAAAAAGGGATTTATTGGGACTTTTTGTATGGTAAGCACGTATTTACCTTAAAAGTGAAGTGCCTAATTATGTTTTAAATAAATATATAACGGAAAGTGGTCATTATATCCTTCTTTATATTTTCTTCAGGTATAAGTGCTAAACGGGTTTCTTTAGACACTAAATTAGGTTGGTATACTAAAAAGGAACATTTTGTATAAGCAAAATAAGACCGCCAATTAAGACGGTCTCTTTTTATTTAATTTATCCTGGAATAACAAAATTCACATTCACTACTTTTAGTCTAGAGTAGCTAGTAAATGTATTTTTATTATATATTTCGTATCGAATTCTCCATCTAGTTGTACTAGCATTGTATTTCGTAGGAAATTTTACAGTTACTGAATTCGAAGTAATATCAAAACTTGCTTCGTGTTGCCAAGCAGTGCCAGCTATGAATGGATTGTCCACTTCAAAATGGATTCGATACCCTCTTAATGAAGCTGGTATAGCATTCAACTGTGCCTGAGTTGGGTGATACGTATATTTCACATTTGTTAGTGGTGCTGTATTGATAGGTCCATACAATCCAGGAGTAATCGCCCAAACAAAATTTTTACCTTCAGTGATTTCTGTTATTTCGATTTGGCTTTCATCTAATTCTTGATACTCATCAAGAATTTCATCAGATTCATCGTTATTACAGGATGCGAATAGTAGGAGTCCAATAATCGGTAATACATAAAATAATCTTTTCATTTTAATTTAGTTTTAAGAATAATTAATCCTATTCATTTTTATACAGACGATAGGTAATAATCTGTTTTTTTAGATACCTATATGCACATATAATCAATCAGCATAGAAACTTGTATTGTTGGCGCCGTTTTGTTTCTAGTCTAAGAGAGAACTGATTTTTTACAAGCGTTGTGAGGTTCTAAATTTTTACAGTACAAAACTAAATTGTGAAAGAAAAAGCAATGTCCGAAAAGTTTGAATTTCAATCTTTCTGGACAATATTTGGGTGATTTACCTTTATTTGTTGAGTTAAATACCTGTGTTTAGAATAGAAAATAGTATTGTAGAGTTCCTACAATAGGGTTAGTTTGAGTTTTTGTGCGGACTGCATTCATTTTTTGGTAAGATGTATGAAGGTTTTGCCGAAGACCTATCAAGCCTTTGTTTTCAAAGACACTTCGATTTCCGCGTGATGTAGAAGATGTATTTTTCTTAATGTAACGATATTCTCCCTCTTAGGGAACAAAATACCTAAGATTTTTGCACATTACATTTTAGTAGTACATACACAGGAAAGTGGTCGCTATATCCCCCTTTATATTTTCTTCCTGCATAGGTTCTAAAAGGTGTTCCTTTGTATCTGCCTTTGTAGATTTTTAAAAAACTATCATCAAAAATATTCGCCTCCGAAAAACTATGAGAACCTTCTTGATATTTATGGAAGTTATTGCTAAAAATAATCTGATCGAATAAATTCCATTGACTTTTATAATTAAGTGTTCCTCGATAACGAGTGTGTAGCTTCTCCATAGGGTTATAAAAATCGTGAGATACTAAGTGCTTTCTTACACTTTCGTTTTTAGGATCATCATTAAAATCACCCATCACAATAATTTTTGCATCGGGATCTTTTTCCATAATCTGGTCAATGACTTCTCGGTTTTTATTAGCTGCAGCTATACGTTTATACGAAGTTGACTCCGCTCCGTCTCTACGAGAAGGCCAGTGATTAACTAAAATGTGAATCTCTTCGTTGTTTAATTTTCCAGTAACCCATAAAATGTCACGTGTAAAATCTCTTTCACCATATTCGTTATCAACTAGTACCTGAACACTTTCCGAATTAATAACCGTGAAACTTTCTTTTTGATATAAAAGGCCAACATCAATCCCTCGTTCATCTGGTGACTCGTGGTGGACGACTCCATAGTTTTTGTTAACCAAGTGCTTCGTTTTGATAAGATCCTCTAAAACAGCTTTATTTTCTACTTCAGCTACACCCAAAATAACCGGAGCTTTACCGGTTTTAGCAAATCCAATATTAGAAATTACAGTTCCCAGCTTAAATAGTTTCCTTTCATACCTTTTTTTATTCCATCGTTTTTCTGAATCAGGTAAAAAATCATTATCCAATGTGTTGGGGTCATCTTTGGTATCAAAAAGGTTTTCTAAGTTGTAAAAACCAACCGTATGCAGATTTGTATGTTTCTTTCTAAAATAAGGCTTTGAAGACATTCAATAAAAATTTGTTGTAAACGACTAATGTACAAATTCAAATGCATACAATATTGTACCTTTGTTAATTAATTAAACAAGACAATATTTTAAAAGACAAAATATAAAGTACATTTAAAATATGTAGCAGCGTTTATCTCGTTATTGAACGAAATTTGATTTTTATTAGGATTGTACGAGTGAAAGTTGAATGATATATAATATAAGCTTGAAGAAGGAATAGATAATGATAGAAAAGGAAGAAACAGTATACGAAAAAGCAGTTTTAATAGGAATTATTACAAAAAATCAGGATCAAGATAAGTTAACTGAATTTTTAGATGAATTAGAATTCCTTACTTATACAGCTGGCGGAGAAGTGGTAAAGCGATTTACCCAAAAAATGGATGTGCCCAATCCTAAAACATTTATCGGATCTGGTAAAATGGAAGAAGTACTGGCATATGTAGAACAACACGATATCGGAACGGTGGTTTTTGATGATGAGTTAACACCTGGACAGCAACGTAACATTGAGCGTATGCTAAAAGCTAAGATCATTGATAGAACCAATCTGATTCTAGATATTTTTGCACAGCGTGCTCAGACAAGTTATGCCAGAACTCAGGTAGAGTTGGCGCAATGTCAATATTATTTACCAAGACTAACAGGACTATGGACACACTTAGAGCGTCAACGTGGTGGTATTGGTATGCGTGGTCCCGGTGAAACAGAGATTGAGACTGACCGTCGTATTGTTAGAGATCGTATTTCTTTATTAAAGAAAAAACTGTTAACAATTGATAAGCAAATGGCTACGCAGCGCGGTAATCGTGGAAAATTAGTTAGAGTGGCACTGGTGGGGTATACCAATGTTGGTAAATCTACATTAATGAATGTGATAGCCAAAAGTGATGTTTTTGCAGAGAATAAACTTTTTGCAACGCTTGATACTACGGTAAGAAAGGTAGTTATTGGTAACCTTCCTTTTTTGTTAAGTGATACCGTAGGGTTTATAAGAAAATTGCCTACACAATTAGTAGAAAGTTTTAAAAGTACATTAGATGAGGTAAGAGAGGCCGATTTATTACTACATGTAGTAGATATATCCCATCCTCAGTTTGAAGACCATATCGATTCTGTAAGTAGGATTTTGGAGGAAATAGATAGTGTGGATAAACCGGTCATTATGGTTTTTAATAAAATCGATGCGTATGAACATGAAACCATTGATGAAGATGACCTAACCACAGAAAGAACGAAAGTACATTATACCCTTGATGAGTGGAAGCAAACCTGGATGAGCAAGATAGGAGATAATGCTTTGTTCATATCTGCAATTAACAAGGAAAATATTGACACATTTAGAAAAAGAGTATACAAAGAAGTAAGAGATATACACGTAACACGTTTTCCTTATAACAACTTTTTATATCCAGAGTTTGTAGAAGAGTAGTGGTTATATTTTAAAACTCATAATTAAGTCCAAGTCCAAGAACTTCTCGGATTTGGAAGCCACTGGTAGCATTATCGTCATAGATTGCCTGAAAGACAAAGCTTCCGGAAATGTACTTGTTCACTACCAGGTTTAAGTTTAAGGTATAATCAATATCTACGTTATAAGGATCTTCTATATAATTAGAGTATAGATTAAGAATGTTTTCCATAGTAATGTTTTTTATTACTTGAAATTTGGCATATGCTGATAGGGACCCACCAAATTCAAATCGAGAACTCCTACCTTCGTCTACTCCAAAATAATCCCCATCCTCATAATCAGGAATGCTTGTAAATTGATTATCAACGAAAATCATACGAGAAGTTACAGGAGCGATATTGACATTGAAATCGTCACTTTTTTTCCATAATAGTCCAGGACCAATTTGTATAAAGGCTGGAGAAAAGAAACTAGTTTCTTCAGTACGTATGGTTTCATCAGTATCCGGGTCTTTACTAAAGCTATATCCTTTAGCAAACTGAGATCGAAAATTAACAAACAATGAATAGTTCCAGAAACTCTCGCCAATTCGTTGTCCCAATCTAGAATTTAATTCTAATCTGTCATTGGTTTTGCGAGCAAAATTCTCTCCCTTTAAAAATGTAAGACCATAATCTGCTAAAACTTTATTATCCCAAGTTAGGCTATTTTTTTTGTAGTTAAATTCATAATTAAGAGTAGCATTACCAGCAATATTAGAGGTTCCACCACCTTGCCAATCATAGTTAAAAGCAGATTGATTAAAGAAAAAGGAAAACTTTCCGAAAGATTTCCACCCAATATGCGGTTTTTTAACAGGTTTAGGATTTAATTTTTTTAACAGGCCTTTTAATACAATAACATTAAGCTCCTTTGGTGTGTCTTTTAGTAAACTATCTAAAGACCTTGCTAAACGAACCTGAATAGAGTCTAGTTGTTTTACCTCTTTTTTTTCCTGACTAAAAATTTTGGAAACAAAAAAGAATAAGAAAAGTATAAAAACTAATTTCCTCATAGATACTGCAAAGTTATGGCAAGGCACAAATATACTTCATGTACATTGCTTATTCAAAATACGTTTGAGTAGTGTTACTAAATGGTTGTTTTTTAGTTGGTATCAGTAAAAAAACTACTATTTTATATAGATGTTACAAATTTAAAGGGAAAGAATGCTAAAATTATCTATATGAAAAGGAAGATGGATATAAAATTGGTCAAGGCAAAAGATTCAGACACGTTATTTCTATTAAAATTGAGAAAATTAACAATGGTTGAATATCTAAAAAAAGCAGGACTGTATTTAACAGATGATCAGCACTTATCCAGAGTAAAAATTCATTTTAATGCAGCGTATATCATAAAACAATTGGACGAAAAAGTAGGTTTATTAAAATATATTGAAACCAAAGATGCTATAGAAATACTTCAGTTTCAGATACTACCGAAGTATCAGGGAAAAGGGATTGGTAACTACCTTCTTAACGATATGATACAATTATCAGGGTCTCTTGATAAAAATATACTACTGAAAGTTCTAAAAGAAAACCCTGCGAGATATTTATACGAAAGAAATGGCTTTTGTATTATTGGAGAAGATCAATATGAATTTCATATGCAGTTTAAGAAATGATAGAAATAAAAAAAGAGGCATCTAGATAACCTAAACGCCTCTTTTAGTAATAAAAGATTTTCTACTTAGAAAGAGTAACTCAGTCCAAGGTTCCAGAAAGATTGTAATTTATTATCCGTGTTTTCTAGTGTTGGAGTTGGGGTAGGTAACGGGTCCAGAGTCAATGCATTATTAAATGCTTCTTGTTTATTTTTTCTAAGACCAAAATCAAACCCTACACCAATTGCTTTCCATAAAGTATAAGAAAAAGAATTGGTCCAAGTCCAGTTAGAATAATCACCATCTTCATAACTTAAGAAAGCAGAAAGATTGGTTTTAAAGTTGATGGCTCCTATTTTACGCGTATAGTCTGCAACGATTTTGGCTCCTAAAGAAGACTCATATTCTGCAGCTCCTTTGCTAAATACAAAATTGTAGTTAAGAGGGTGTACAACCACTATTAAGTTATTAATGGGAGTCCAAGTAGCACCCACACCAAGATCTAAATAGCCCGGATCATTAAAATTATTTAATAATGTTGTTCTATATTCTCCTAGAGTAGATACTGCTAAAGTTTCGGTTAATTTATAACCAAATAGAGAAGTAATATTGAATACATCTGTTGACTCTTGGAAGTTTTTATCATCTGTTACTAAAGGATCAGGGTTATCATCATTACTTTTGTCATCTAATTTTACCCAAGCAAGATTAACAGTGGCACTATTTCGCCAAAAGTATTTTTCTTGTAATAAATTCGCATATGCATTTACAGTAATACCTATAGTTCCTGCATCATTATCAGGAATCCCTTGAGAATACCAATTATTAAATCCAGAAAGACTTCCTCCAATAGTACCAAAAGCGCCAATTTTCCATCCTGGTAGTGCATCTATTTGCGATTGTATTGCATTAGCTCTTCCTTGTATTGCTGCAATAGAATCTTTCTTTGCAGATAATTTTGTTTTCAACTCTTCTTCTGTTTGTGCAAATCCTGTATGGATACCAGCCAATAGAAGAATAAATGAGAATACGATTTTTTTCATAATTAATAGTTTTAAGTAGTTTGTCTTTACATCTAAAGAAGTCTTTTTTAAGAAAGCTTTTGCAAAAACAAGTTCAAGATTTATGTAAAATTTTGCGTTGGCAAATATACTTGAAGTAACGTTTTTCAATTTAAAACGAAGTAATTGTTAAAACAATTTTCGATAAAAAGCAGTTTTATGGGATGAAATGATCTATTTTCTCTTAAATAGAGGCACAGAGGAGCAAGCTTCTCCATACATGATGCTTTTAGCAACTGGTTGTAGTTTTTGGATAAGCTCTATATATGCGCTCTCAGGAACAGGTTTATTAGAACACCCTTTTATAATTAGAAGTTTATCTTGATATTCTGAAACATCAAGTGCGTTGATAATACCCGTATAGAGAATGGTTTCTAGGTTTTCTAATGATCCAACAGCTACCTTTTTTGCAAAAGGCATTAATGAGCTTGTCAATAATAGGTATGCCCAACCGGGAATAATAGCATCTGTCGAGCAACTTAGAGCAACATACTTATTCTGATACTGACTCCAATCGTGATCAGATACGTATTTTCTGAAATCTTTTTCTTTAAGAATAAAACCTTCAAAAAGCCAATCTTTTATATCAAACAAGATACGATCACCTTCTGGATAATAGTCCTCCAAATCAATGGTGAATAGTTTAGTGTTATTAGCGACTCTATTGATAATTTCTTCTGCCATTTTGCTGATATATGTTTTTTAAAGCATACCTAGTTCTAACTTTGCTTCTTCACTCATTAGATCTTGTGTCCAGGTTGGCTCAAAGGTAAGTTCTAACTCTACATCATTTACAGCATCCAAAGATTTTACTTTTTCCTTAACCTCTTCTGGTAATGATTCTGCAACCGGACAATTAGGAGATGTAAGCGTCATAAGAATTTTTACATCATAGTCCTCATTTACAAAAACGTCATATATCAACCCTAGTTCATATATGTCAACAGGAATTTCTGGATCATAAATTGTTTTCAGTACGCGTACAATTTTTTCTCCAAGCTCTGTAGTATCTATATTAGTTTCACTCATATTTCTTATATTTTAGTTGACTTCGACAAGCTCAGTCAGACAACGAATGTTAATTCAATTGTGTTTGGTATGCAATAGCATACATTTTTAATTGTTTGATCATACTCACCAATCCGTTTGCTCTGGTTGGTGATAAATGTTCTTTTAAACCAATTTCATCAATAAAAGCGGTATCTGCATCCATAATATCTTTCGGGTGTTGACCAGAAAAAACTCTGATAAGAATGGCAATAATACCTTTGGTTATTATAGCATCGCTATCGGCAGTAAATTCGATTTTGTCGTCTTTCATTTCTGCATGAACCCAAACTTTACTTTGACAACCTTTTATGATATTTTCATCAATTTTATATTTCTCTTCAATTAAAGGAAGTGATTTACCAAGATCTATCATGTATTCATAGCGCTGCATCCAGTCATCAAACATGCTAAACTCATCAACAATTTCTTCCTGAAGTTCTTGTATGGACATATACTTACAATTTTTGACAAAAATACAACATGAATCTTTGCTATTCAATACTTTCTATCAATGATAAGATAGTATTAACTAATGGCTTGATTTTTTTAACTCAACATCATTTTTGCCTTTTTTAAGGCTTCTACCAGAATGTCAATCTCTTCTTTGGTATTATAAAAAGAAAAAGAAGCGCGAATGGTACCAGGAATTTTATAAAAATCCATTATAGGCTGCGCGCAATGGTGGCCAGTACGAACGGCAACACCTAATTTGTCCACTATAGAACCTATATCATAAGGATGGATAGTATCTATATTAAATGAAATAACAGAGGTTTTGTTTTTAGAAGTCCCGTAGATTTTTAATCCTTCTATTTCTAAAAGTTTTTTAGTTCCGTAGTCTAATAGTTCATTTTCATACTCAGCAATGTTGTCAAAACCAATACTGTTCATATAATCTAATGCTACCCCAAAAGCAATACCTCCACAAATATTAGGTGTTCCTGCTTCAAATTTATGAGGAAGACCAGCGTAGGTTGTTTTTTCGAAAGTTACTTGATCAATCATTTCGCCTCCACCTTGGTAGGGGGGTAATTTATTAAGCCATTCCTCTTTTCCATATAATAAACCAACACCTGTAGGTCCACAAAGTTTATGGGCAGAAGCCACATAAAAATCCACATCTAAGTCCTGAACATCTGGTTTAATATGAGGACAAGATTGTGCTCCATCAATTAATACAGCAGCGCCGACATTATGAGCTTTTTGTATAATCTCTTCGATAGGATTAATAGTTCCTAAAGCATTAGAAATATGATTAGTAAAAACTAGTTTGGTTTTGTCAGAAAGTAATTGATCATATACATCCATTAAGAGTTCTCCTTCTTCATTCATAGGAATAACTTTAAGAATGGCTCCTGTTCTTTCACAGAGCATTTGCCAGGGAACAATATTAGAATGATGCTCTAAAGCCGAAACGATAATCTCATCTCCTTTAGCTAGTAAATTGGTGAAACCTGTTGCAACAATATTAATGCTATGCGTTGTTCCAGAGGTTAAGATAATTTCGTATGGATGTTTTGCATTAAAATGTTGTTGCACCTTTTTACGTGCAATTTCATAGGCATCAGTAGCTTCTTGTGATAGTGTATGTACACCCCGATGAATATTAGCGTTGTAATTGCTGTAATAATCTACAATTGCATCTATCACTACTTGTGGAGTTTGTGATGTGGCTGCATTATCAAAATATACCAAAGGTTTTCCGTTTACTTCTCTTTTCAGAATAGGAAAATCTTTTCGTATTTTCTGTACATCTAGCATATCAATTTCTTTCTGCAAAAATAGGAACTATTTCTAAGTGATATTGTTTATTTTTAAAAGGATTTAACACTTTACACAATGAAACGATTTAAAAAGATTTTAAGATATGGGTTCATAGGAATTGTTGGGCTTATAGTTGTCTCCGTTTTTTGGAACTATCCTAAACTTACGATACTTTCTGGGTATTCTGCTAAGAATATGGCTTCTTCTGTTTTTATCGGAAATCGTACTGTGGAATTTACGGATGTTAATGACAACAATTTTGCTCCAGTCAACCTAGCGGATGATGAAGTAAATACAACTGAAAAATCTGCAATTGCATCTGTTTTTGGACTAAAAGAAAGGAAAGCAATTTTTAGAGAAGGATTAGGGAGTGTATTGATTAATGATGATTTTGATGAAAAAGCTCCTTATGTAACACCTACGCGAAGTAAATCAAAAACCAACCTACCATTTCCTTATGGAGATTTGCCTCAAAAAGATACGGTGTTTACTTCTATTGATTATAATAAAATAAATGATGTTGTCAACTCGATTTTTGATAAAGAAGGAGCGCGTATTAAAAAGACAAGAGCTGTTTTGGTCATTCATAAAGATCAGATAATAGCAGAAAAATACGCGGATGGATTAGACCAAAACTCTATTCTACTAGGTTGGTCCATGACTAAAAGTGTATTGGCGACAAATTATGGAATATTGCAAAAACAAGGTAAGATTAATATTAACCAAAAGGCACCCATAAAAGAATGGGAGAATGATGAAAGAAAGGAGATAACAATTAATAATTTGTTACAGATGAATTGTGGTTTAGCATGGGATGAAGACTATGGATCTATCTCTGATGCAACAACAATGTTATATATAGATGAAGATATGACGAAGCCTCAGATTTATAAAGAGGCGATTCATAAGCCTAATGAGTATTGGTATTATTCATCTGGTGTTTCTAATTTGTTATCAGGAATTTTGAGAAAACAGTTTGATAGTTATCAGGAGTATCTTGATTTTCCGTATCGAGAGTTTATTGATAAGATAGGAATGCACTCTATGCTTATGGAAACGGATATGGCAGGTAATTATGTGGGTTCTTCATACGCTTGGGCAACAGTTAGAGATTGGGCAAGATTCGGGTTGTTATACCTTCATAGAGGAAATTGGAATGGAGAACAAATTTTTAACCCTGATTGGGTAGATTATGTAACGACTCCAAGCCCAACATCAGAAGGTGATTATGGTGGTCATTTTTGGTTGAATTCAGGAGGTTTTTATCCTGATGCTCCCAGAGACATGTATTCTGCAAATGGATTTCAGGGACAACGTGTATTTATTATCCCTTCTAAAGATCTAGTAATTGTACGTTTTGGATTAATTGGTGACGCTGGAGTAGATTTTAATACGTTCTTGAAGGAGATCGTTAGCTCGATACAATAGGATAGACCTCACAGGTTTTTAAAAGCTGAAAGGTCTATAGTGTTTCATTTTATCTCCCAAAATAATCATAGTATCGCTCTGCGTGTTGCTCATACCGTTTAATAAGATCAATGTTTTTCTTTTCAAGATCAGTTAATTGACTTCTAACATCTGTAGATACGGGAATGTACCAATTTACCTTTGTGTCGAAAAAGTAACGCATTTTACGATTTTTAAAAGAATAGCCGTGTCTGGCATAAATTAGATTTCGAAGCACTTCTAACTCTCCTTTATTTAAATTTTCTATATTTTGATTGGTTAATTTTTCAGTCGAGGCATTAAGTTTTCCAATAACTTTTGCACTTATTGCTTCCATTTCTCCACCTTCTTCATCTTGAGAATCATAAAGAGCTAAATTATAATCGTAGTCAACATCAAAATCTAAATTTAATTTTGAATCATATTTAAACTCTTTCTTTTTTAGGTTGTAATCTCTTTTAGGAACCGCCAAATTTTTGTCATTTGCAATCCAGATTCCTTTAACTCTTGTCTTTTCAGGGTCTAATGTAAATTCAAAAACACCATCATATTTATCATCACCTGGTTCTACAACTTCTGCAAACAAAGTTTTTGAATTAAATTTTCCTTTAAATGGTCTGGCATTACCAGCGACTACAGAATGACCGAATAAAGAATCTCTTTTTATGTGATCTATGGAAATATTGATTTTATTGGAATATGAGCCATTTTTTTCTGAAACACTTTGGTAATTAACAGTATTAAAACTTCCTACATAAAAGCCAAGTAGACCCTGATGATCAGAATCTTCGTCAAACACCCTTTTTTCAAAAGTAATTATTGGGTTTTCTTGTTGATTAATAGTTTTAGAAACTTTTTCAACCACCTCATTATTTTCTACCTGAGTAGCCTCGCTTTCTTTGGTTGTAGTTTCATTTTCAATGATCGGAGTTGTTTCTGTCTTTTCTTTTTGTACTTCTTTTTTGCAAGAGATAAAGAGTAGAACGAATACTAAGAAGATGGTGTTTTTCATTTTTTAATATATTTTAGAATAATAATTTCGGCGATAATTAGATTTAATACCCAACCTAACCAGGCTACAATTTGATATACATCCATGGGTCTTGGCTGAAAAACCAAAACAATCAAGTATTTCCATAATCGTAAAGTTATAGCAGATAATGTTAGCGCAAAACTTCTGATCATAAAAATTTGATGTTTTTGATAATCTTGTTGTTTAAGAGCCCAAAAAGCTTTTAAAGTAAACCAAAACCAACCAATAGCTAGTAAGCAGAAGGCGAGTTGAGACCAGAACCCACCGTTAGCATAATATCCAATAATCAGTCCCGATGGAGCCGCAAGAAGTAATACAGAAACCAAATATATCCAGCCAACAACTTTATGAACTTTAGTGTACTCTGTTCTTATTTTTTTAGAAAATTGAGTAAAGCCTGCAAATAAGGAAAAAACAGAGAATGTAACGTGAATATAAAATGCAATTTTATAATGTGCGGAATGAATATACTGCTGCTTGATTCTTAAAAACGCCACATCAAAGTCAATAGGAAAATATTGAAGCGTAATCTGAAACATCAATACACAAAAGAAGGTATAAAGTATCAGGAGAACTATTTGATATACGGTAGCTTTCTGCATAAAATAAAAAAACCTCAACAAATATATGAAGAGGTTTAGTATGTATTACGATTATTCTTTTCTACAAATCGAATCCAATATCAACACCAAGCTTGTTGGCAATCAATTTATTAATTCGTTGTTTTAGCTGAGGTATTTTTACACTTTCTAATACATTATTGGCAAAAGCATACATTAATAAGGCTCTTGCTTCTTTTTCTCCAATTCCTCTGGATCTCATATAGAACAATGCTTGTTCATCTAACTGACCAATGGTACAGCCGTGAGAACATTTTACATCGTCTGCAAAAATCTCTAACTGTGGTTTAGAATTAATGGTAGCCTTATCACTTAGTAAAATATTGTTGTTGGACTGAAAAGCATTAGTTTTCTGAGCCTCTTTATTCACAATAATTTTACCATTAAATACACCTGTTGCTCTTTCGTCAAAAATACCTTTATAGTCTTGATGGCTTTCGCAATTTGGTTCTGTGTGATGCACTAAGGTGTTATGATCTACATGTTGTTTACCTTCGATAATTGTAACTCCATTAAGTATAGAATCAATTCCTTCGCCTTTCTGATAAAAATTTAGATTATTTCTAGTCACATTACCTCCAAATGCAAATGTATGTACTGAGGCTACACTTTGCGCTTGTTGTTGGATATGTGTATTATCTATCAGCGAAGCATTCTCACTATCATTCTGAATTTTATAATAGTCTACAAAGGCTCTTTTATCAGCAAAAATTTCTGTAACCGAATTCGTTAAAACAGGGTTTTCCGTTAAGCTTTGATGACGCTCAATAATCTGCACGTGCGAATTTTCTTCGACTACGATAAGGTTACGAGGCTGTAAAAGCTGTGTTGATTCTTTTCCTGTAGAAAAATGAATGATTTGTATCGGTTTATCGGCCTGCTTATTCTTTGATATATAAATATACGCTCCTTCTTTAGAGAAAGCTGTATTCAAAGAGGTAAGGCCGTCTTCTGGAGCAATCTTATTAAAATAATTATCAATAATAGGCTTATACTTTTCATGACTTAAAGCCGAAGACATTAAACAAACATCAATCTTATCATGAGTAGTTTCAGATAAATGAGAAGAATATTTACCGTCAATAAATACAATTTTATAAGTATCTAGATCATAAAGAAAGTACTTTTTTACATCTTTAAACTCTAGTGCATTCTCTTCTTTTGGAAAAATACTATAGTCATGCTTCAAAATAGCATTTAATGAAGTATACTTCCAGGCTTCTTCTTTTTTAGTAGGAAACCCCTTTTCTTCAAATACTTTTATAGCTTGACTTCTGATATCATGAACAGGAGCATCTACATCTACTGTATTTTCAAAAGCAAGAAAAGAAGATATTAATTTTTCTTTCAGCTCCATAACTATGCGTTTATCTCTTCTTTAATCCAATCGTATCCTTTTTCTTCTAATTCTAAAGCTAATTCTTTAGTTCCAGACTTAACTATTTTACCGTCATATAAAACGTGTACAAAATCAGGTACGATATGATCTAATAAACGCTGATAGTGAGTAATTACAATAATAGCATTGTCTTCACTCTTCAGTTTATTTACACCATTAGCTACAATACGTAATGCATCAATATCTAATCCAGAATCAGTTTCATCTAAAATAGCTAGTTTAGGTTCCATCATCGCCATCTGAAATATTTCATTTCGTTTTTTCTCACCACCAGAAAACCCTTGGTTAAGAGAACGAGATAAAAATTTACGATCAATATCTAGCAATTCAGATTTCTCTCGAATTTTCTTAAGCATATCTTTGGCTGGCATTTCTTCCAGACCTTGTGCTTTTCTAGTTTCATTAATCGCGGTTTTCATGAAATTAGTAACGGTAACACCAGGAATCTCTACCGGATACTGAAACGAAAGAAAAACACCTTTATGAGCACGTTCTTCTGCCGCCAATTCTTCGATATCTTCACCATTTAGCAGGATATTACCTTCCGTAACTTCATATTCTTCTTTTCCTGCAACTATACTGGCTAATGTACTTTTACCGGCACCGTTAGGACCCATTATTGCATGAACTTCTCCTGCTTTTACGTGTAGGTTAAGACCTTTTAAGATTTCTTTATCTTCAACGCTAGCGTGCAAATCCTTAATTTCTAACATCTTCTGTTTTTATATCTTTTTAAATAAATTTTTAGTGATTATGACCTTCATGTCCTGTTTCACTTGACTCTTGTAATGAGTCTGAGGATTTTATCTTTGTTGGCAATTCTTCTGTTGGCTCGCTCACACCAACAATCTCTTTTATCTCTACAACCTGTGGCCAACCATCTTCTGTATTAGGTTTTATAATACCCTTAATTACTACAGGCACCATATCATATTCTTCTCTTTGTAATGGCTTTACTTTTTTAGCTAATTCATGTGCCATATCATCAATGATTACTCCATAAATAAAATCTTTACCTTTTAGAACACCCGCGTTATCAATTAATATATATTCTCCGCGAATCAGGCTAGATTCAATATCAGAATCAGATGATGAAGTTGATTTTTCGTTTTTACAAGAAAAAATTAATAGGCTTACAATGATGAGAAGAAATGGTTTTTTCATTTATGTGAGTTTGTTAGTTAAACACTTTATCCTACAGAACCTTCTAGAGAAATTTCTAAAAGTTTTTGGGCTTCTACTGCAAATTCCATTGGGAGTTTGTTCAATACTTCTTTACTAAAACCGTTAACGATCAATGCAATTGCTTTTTCTGTATCAATACCTCTTTGGTTACAGTAAAAGATTTGATCTTCTCCAATTTTACTGGTAGTAGCCTCATGTTCTATTTGAGCAGTTTTATTCTTTGCTTCAATATAGGGAAACGTATGAGCGCCACATTCATTGCCCATAAGTAAAGAATCACATTGAGAAAAATTACGAGCATTAGTTGCTCTGCTATTAATCTGTACTAACCCTCGATAACTATTTTGAGACTTTCCAGCAGAAATTCCTTTGGAGATAATCGTACTTTTAGTATTCTTACCTAAATGGATCATCTTAGTTCCCGTATCGGCTTGCTGATAATTATTGGTTACGGCTATAGAGTAAAATTCACCTACAGAGTTATCTCCTTTAAGTATACAAGAAGGATATTTCCAAGTTACTGCTGATCCTGTTTCTACTTGTGTCCAAGAGATTTTAGCATTTTTTTCGCAAATACCACGTTTTGTCACAAAATTAAAAACACCACCTTTTCCTTCGGCATTACCAGGATACCAGTTCTGCACAGTAGAATATTTAATTTCTGCATCATCTAATGCTATAAGTTCTACTACTGCTGCATGCAATTGATTTTCATCTCTTGATGGTGCTGTACAACCTTCGAGATAACTTACATAGCTGCCTTCATCAGCAATTACCAATGTACGCTCGAATTGACCTGTACCTGCTTGATTGATTCTAAAATATGTAGATAATTCCATTGGACATTTCACACCTTTAGGAATATAACAAAAGGAACCATCACTAAATACTGCAGAATTTAAAGCTGCATAAAAATTATCCTTTTGTGGAACAACAGAACCGATATATTTTTTTACCAGCTCAGGATGTTCTTGTATTGCTTCAGAAATAGGGCAAAAAATAATACCTTTTTCACCAAGTGTTTCTTTAAAGGTTGTTGCTACAGATACGGAATCCATCACAATATCTACTGCAACTCCTGCTAGTTTTTTTTGTTCATCCAGAGATATTCCAAGTCGTTTGAAAGTATCTAATAATTCTGGATCGACTTCATCCAGACTGTCATATTTTGGTTTACTATTAGGAGCAGAATAATAGGCTATGTCCTGAAAATTAGGCTTTTCATAGTTTACATTTGCCCATTCTGGCTCTTCCATCTGTTCCCAAATACGAAAGGCCTCGAGTCTCCAGTTTGTCATCCATTCTGGTTCCTCTTTTTTCTTGGAAATTGCACGAACAATATCTTCATTTAGACCAACGGGGAATGTATCGGATTCTATATCAGTATAAAATCCATACTCGTATTCTTTGGTCTCTAATTCTTTTTTTAAGTCGTCTTCGGTATATGCCATCTTAGTAAATCCTAGGTTTTATTTTAGGATCTTTGTTTAAATTTTTAAAGGGAAAAACTTTCTCCGCAACCGCAGGTTCTATTAGCGTTGGGGTTGTTAAAAACGAAACCGGTTCCATTAAGTCCACCGGAATATTCTAAGGTAGTACCTATTAGATATAAAAAACTTTTCTTGTCAACAATTATTTTTACACCATTGTCTTCAAAAACCTTATCTCCGTCTTCCTGAGTTTTATCAAATTTTAAGTCATATGACAAACCTGAACAACCACCACTTTTAACACCTACACGTACGTAGTCTAAAGTAGCGTCATAACCGTCATCACTCATCAACTCTACGACTTTCTTTTTAGCTGTGTCTGATACCTTAATCATACTTTATAAATAGATTAATTCTAAATTGAATGCAAATATACTACATATGTAGGTTTTATTTACAGAACCTAACATTTATCTAACATATATTAGAATAGGGATATTCTATAGTAAATTTAATGAAAGAATATTAAAATTCAGAAAAACGATTATCGTTCAGGAAATCGTCATCAGTTAGTGTTTTTAAGAAATCGATAATTTGATCTTTTTCTTCTTCAGTCATAGGAATTCCGATAACTGCACCATCAGTGTTTTTGAAAACAGGATCCAGTGTTTCAGAATCTACCAGGCCGTCGCTGTAATGATTCAAGACATCCGTTAGTGTTTTTAATCTTCCATCGTGCATGTACGGGAAGGTTAATTCGATATTTCTTAATGTAGGAACTTTAAATTTGTGCAAATCAGAAGCAAGACCAGTAACTCGATTTCTGCCGATATCATTATATTGTGGATCTACTGCTAAGCCGTTATTACGGTATGATTGATCTGTAAATAATGTTCCTTCATGACAAGAAGCACATTTAGATTTAAAAAGCTCAAACCCTGCTGCTTCGTTAGCGGTAAAAACGGAACCTTCGTTTCTTTCGATTTTATCATACTTTGAGTTTGACGAAATCATCATAATCATAAATTGTGACAGTGCTTTGAGTAGATTTTCTGAGTTGATTTTTTGATCTTCAAATGCCTCGGCAAATAACTCTACATATTCAGGTTTTTCTTCAAGTTTTTGAAGAATACTGCTGAAAGACTCATTCATTTCTACTTCTGCAGTAATAGGTATTATGGGTTGTAAATCTAAATGTGTTGCAGCACCATCCCAGGTAAATTCTTTCATAAAAGCAAGATTATGCAAAGGTTGTGCATTACGTGTACCCAATGCTCCGTTTACACCGTGACTTACAATATGTGTATGATGCGTAAACGCAAAATCCTGAATATGACAGAACCCGCAAGAAATCACTCCATCAGAAGACAATCGACCATCATAGAATAGTTTTTTACCTAATTCAAATCCTTTTTCTGTAGGTGTATTCAGTGTGATATTATAACTTGGTTCTGGAAAATTAGATGGAATTGTAAATTCTAAAGCTGGATTTTGACCAATAGGGACGTATTCATCCTTTTCAGAGCTACAGGCTGCTCCAAAAAGAATGAATACTATGTAACCTATATTCTTTATCATTTAGTTTGTTGTTAATATAGTAAACATGGTTTGTACATTGTTTGCAATCTTTTCAGAATCAGGATCAACTTGTATATCACTTTTTTCTTCTAAAGAATGCGTAAAAGTACTATCAAAGATTTTAGAGATGTCTGCTTGTATTGATAAATTAGATGTAGTTCCATCTCCTATTGTAAGTGTATTAGATATATCTAATGTAATTTCTTTATAATTATCTAAGGCTGTTCCATGACTTCCTACGTGTAATAGAAAATCACCAGCGGTTCCTCCCTGAGGAGTAAAAGAACCTTCGAATTTAAGAAATTTATAGCCCGCAGACCAAGACCATAACATTCCATTTTCTTCTGCTGTAGGAATAAAATTAGCAACTTCATTAAGAGGATAGTTAGATTGATCAACTCCTACACCAAATCTAATCTTGGTGTAAGCACCGGCATTTATATTGCTAAGTGAAATTTGCTTGCTAGATGAAATTTCTTCATTTACCACAAAATAACTATCAGCAACTGGATAAGCGAATTCATCGCCATTTTCTTTTATCAAAACAATATTACTAATAATATATTTTAGTTCAGAAACTGTATAGGTTTCATTACTTAAGTTGGTATATGATGTTGTGTTTAAATTAATAGGGTTGTTGTTTACGTTGTTTTTAAACTCTAGGTTTACAATACCTACATTAACATCATCATCCTTACAAGAAATTAAAGTTATTAAAGTGAGTACTATTAGTGTGAACTTTTTCATTTTTTATTTATATTTTATTATTAAAACGTCTTTACCCCCTCGATTATTAGGGATATCTAAATCATTACTTTCGGAATTACCGGCAATAATGATTTTTTTATCTTGAGTTTCCATACATCCTTCTGCAAATTCAGAAAGGCTTCCGCCTAAAGTTGATTTCCAGGTTACATCTCCATTACTATCGATTAAAATATTCCAGATATCACTTTGACCTTGATTTTCGTCAACATCTCCATTATTACTTCTGGAATTACCGGTAATAATAAAACTACCATCTTGCGTAGTGTGAATTCCTCTCGCTGTATCAAACTCTGTTCCTCCTAATGATTTTTCCCAGATTAAATTTCCGTTACCATCAATCTGAATCATCCATAGATCTGCGTTTCCTTTAGGATCCGAGATATCTCCATTATCACTTCTAGAATCTCCCACAACAACATATTTTCCATCTCCTGATGATGCAATTGCATATCCTACATCAATTTCAGATCCTCCATAAGATTTCTCCCAAACTTTAGTTCCTTCGGTATTTATTTTAACTACCCAAAAGTCATAGCTTCCTTTAGTTGAACTAATATCAAAATCGTCACTTTCTGAGGATCCGATCATTAAAAAACCTCCATCCTCGGTTTGTACAGTGTCATAGCTTCTATCATTATTAGTTCCTCCAAAATAGCGTCTCCATTCTTTGTTTCCAGAAGCATCTAGTTTAATTCCCCAAAATTCTCCAACACCGTGTTTTTCAGATTTTTTTCTATTGTCATTTCCTTCACCATTACTAGCTGTAACATCCAGAAATCCTGTTAAGAAATAACCATTATCAGCAGTTTGCACAATGGAGAAAGCTCGGTCAATACCGGGAAATCCAAAAGACTTTTCCCATTGTAAATTTCCGGAAGCATCAATTTTTACCATCCAATAGTCTTGCAATCCTGCATTTTCACTTACATCACCATCAGCACTTCTGCTATAACCTACTAAAGCATAACCACCATCATTAGTCTTAATAACCCTTTGTCCACGATCATCTCCAGTACCGCCGTAGGTTTTGCTCCAGACTACGGTTCCTTCAGGAGAAATTTTTAAAACCCAAAAATCACTATCAGTAGCGTCTTTATCCGATATATCCCCATCTACACTTTGAGTATATCCGAAAACGACGTAACCTCCGTCCTCGGATTCTACTATGGATAAAGCGTCGTCTTCACCGCTACCACCAAAAGTCTTAACCCACTCTACAGTTCCCTGAAAGCCTTCTTCGGGATTGGTAGTTGGTGGAGAAGAGGTTGCGTTGTCATCACTGCCGCAAGCTACTATACTTATAACAATAAAAATTAATAGGGATTTGTAAAAGAACTTGAATTTGCACATTTGTTAGTATTAAATTATCTTTTTATTAAACGTTTAGTAATCTGACTGTTATCATTAAAAACTTTTAAAAGATAAACTCCAGAATTCAAACTTGAGACATCTATTGTTTTTGTAACGTTTCCTGTACTTATCAATTGTCCGGTAATAGATATAATTTCATACGATGCTGGTTGATCCGTATTTAAAAACACTTCTAAGACCTGACCAAATACTGGATTTGGATATATTTTTAATGCCATAATATCTTCATCTTCATTACCAAAAACAGGAATGATATTAGAGGATGCTATCTGCACATTATTAGATCTTCCGCAAGAGCCTTCATAGATTTTTACAGAAGAGAAATCTGAGGTATTACCAGAACCGCTATCATTATCATTGATAAATACCAATCGATCCATTGTTCCAGTGTAGAAACTTCCTACTGGTATTACATACGTTATAAAATTATTGCCAGAATAGTTATCATAATTAGTAACACCATAATTTTGTGTACCGTGTACCTTGAAATATCTAGTGGAAGTTAGGCTGTTATCATTTTCAAAACCAACAGCATGAATCTCTCCCTGAGATGAGCTTCTGAATTCAAATTCAATTACGGTATTAGGAGTGACTGTATAGTTATAAGGAATATATTTCCAAGTATTATTGGTTAGGGACAGTGTTGTTCCGGTATTATTTACAACAAAGTTACCGGCAGAGTCCTGATTAGAGAATGGAGTGATCTGAAAATCTCTAAAATCGATACTATCACATGTAGGAGGAGTAGTATTGCCATCCGTTATATTTACATCGTCTATTGCGATATCGCTTTGCCACCCTTGAGAACCACTTCCTGTTAGTGCACTAAACCGTAATTGTACACTTGCTTCTCCTGAATAAGAGGATAAATCTATTGTTTCGGCATTCCAGTCACTTCCTTGAGCCCCATTTCTGCTAAAAATAGATGACCAGTTTCCTTGGTTATTAGTTCTTGCTTCTACTGTTAGATTGTTAATAGTACTTCCTAACATGTGATACTGAAATGTAAGGCTAGGTGAAGTAAGATTAGTAAAATCTAAACAAGGAGAATTTAAAACTGCATTTTTGTTTGGATAACCTGTTCCGTTACCAGAAGCTTCTACATAGATGTAAGTATTACCATCTGAAGCACTAGTTGGACCTGTTCCAGTGGAAGGAGTACCTCCAGAATTCCTAGTCCAATTAAGGTCATCACTAGATGCATTTTGCCAAGACCCAAAACCAGATTCAAAACTTTCATTGAACGGAAAAGAAGTTACTACCGAAGGACAGTCACCTCCTCCGCCATCTCCAGGTTCACTTTTTCTTACTAAGAAAAACCCTCCTTCAATATCGCTTATTACTATATTTCCGCTGTTGAAATATGGGTATATGTTCCAAGCTCCATTAAAAGAAGCACTATTACTAGATGGAAAGGTATCGAAATATCCAATTTCGTTAATGTTGGTGTTTCCAATGTCTGAAATATCAATAACCCTAAACCCTGCTCTATAATTTGCCAAATAAAACTTATCTCCTTTTACATATCCATTATGATCAATAGCTGGAGTAGGTCCATTGTATATCATATGTTGCTGAGGGTTATCTAAATCTTCAAAATCAAATATGATAGTCCTAGTATTAAATCCTACTCCTTGCTCATCTGTTTCGTCTCCTAATAGAAAATATCTCATATCATCAGTGAACCACCCTTGATGCGTATATCCAATATTTGTATATTGTATTGTAGAAATTGTTACAGGGTTTGATTTATCGGTGATGTCTGCGATTACGACTTCGATCTCGTTACTTCCAATAAGAATTTCTCTTCCGCTATAGTCGCTATCAGGACCAGTATAAGTAACTACCTGAGCATCGTGAGTATAAGCTCTTTGACCTCCTGACAAAAACCCTCCAGCATTAGTTGGATTTTTAGGATCTTGAATATTCACAAACAATGGACCACCATTATATGGTCCAGAACCTCTTTGTGCTCCTACGATATAAGCAAATCCAGTATCTTCATTAATTACAATATTGTGTGCGTTTCCAAACTGTGTATATCTGGTATCTGCAGAAAAATTTGCAGGAGGATTAGAAACGTTACGCAATCTAGTTAAATCAAAAACTTGCATACCGTGACCAGAAGCCTCACTTACTATAAAAGCGTGGTTATTATAGACTTTAACATCTCTCCACAGACTATTACCCGTGGCAGTAGGAAGTTTACCGAGATAAACCGGGTTGGTAGGGTTAGAGATATCTATAAACGCAGTACCATTATTTAAGCCAATGATTGCATACTCTTTAGATGTTTGAGTATCTGTCCATCCCCAACTGTCATTTCCGGAGCTAGCGTTCATTTGAGAAAGTGAAATTGTAGACATAAGATCATAATCTTTACATGGATAAGATCCCGCAAATCCATTTGTGCAAGGTGTTTGACTTTGGCAAATAAGAGTAAATACCAAAAAGCATAAAGCTAAGGGTAGTTTTTTCATGAGTTTGTGTAATTTAGTAGTTAGTTTGAACTAGTTCTTAAAAACTAGCGCTTTACACAAAATTAATCTAAAAAACTCCAAACTAAGTCCTAGCTTTCCACACTATTTATCCGGTTTAACCACCTTATTATCAATATTTAATCGTTTTTAATAATTATTAAGTATTAGTTAACAATCAATTTCTTAGTAACATCGTTTATCCTGAGTAGATAAATTCCAGGATCGTATTCTAAATTAATCGTTATACTATTAGAGTTATCAAATTTGGTAATCTCTCTCATTTTTTTTCCAACAACATTAAATATTTCTATTTTTTTTAAGTCAAATGTGTTTATTCCGTCTATTGTAATTGCGGAGCTTGTTGGGTTTGGATACATTTTGAATTCAGGCTTCTGCGAAAAATCTGTCACATTTAAAGTATTACTTTCTCTTACAAGTAAAAAACCTGATTCGATATCACTGATCACAATATTTCCACTATCGAAATATGGATACACACTCCAGGCACCATTAAAAGCAGCACTATTACTTGAAGGGAAACTGTCAAAAGAACCAATTTCCGATATATTTTTATTTGCTATATCCGAAATGTCAATTACACGCAATCCGGCTCTATAATTCGCCATATAAAATTTATTCCCTTTTACATATCCATTATGATCTATCGCTGCTGTAGGTCCGGTGTAATTAAAATGAAACTTAGGATTATCTAAATCTTCAAAATCAAAAATGATGGTTCTGGTATTAAAGCCTACTCTACTTTCATCACCTTCATCTCCAAGTAAAAAATAACGTTGATCTTCTGTAAACCATCCTTGATGAACGTATCCAATATCAGTATACCCAATTGTAGAAATAGTTACTGGGTTTGTTTTATCCGTGATATCAGCAATTACGATTTCAATTTCATTACTGCCTATAAGAATTTCACGACCTGTATAATCTGTGTCAGGACCGTTGTATATTACTGCTTGCGCATCATGACTATAGGCTTCGCCTCCTGTAGAAAGGAAACCACCTGCATCCACAGGGTTTTTAGGATCTCGAATATCAATAAAAATAGGCCCTCCTTCATATGGTCCAGATCTACTAGTACCTACGGCGTATGCGAATCCAGAATCTTCATTAATAACAATGTTGTGTGCATTACCAAATCCAGTATATCTACCATCAGCGGTAAAGGTTTCTGGAGGATTGGTTACATTGCGCAACCTTGTCAAATCAAATATTTGCATTCCATGACTTCCAATTGGTATAAAATCAGCTACGATATAGGCATGATTTTGATATACTTTAACATCTCTCCACGAGCTAGATGCTACCGCAGAAGGTAGTTTTCCGACATAAATGGGATTTATGGGATCAGATATATCTATAAAAGCGGTTCCGTTATCTAACCCAATAATTGCGTATTCTTTTCCATTAGTAGGATCTGTCCAGCCCCAACTATCACTTCCTTCATTAGCATCCATAGTGGCTAGTGAAACCTGAGACATTAAAATGTAATCATCGCAAGGAAAAGAACCTGCCATTCCATTATCACATGTAGTTTGAGATTGCAAAATAAATGACGAAAAAATTAAGTTTAGTAAGATCAGTTTTTTCATTGGTTGAGTTTTTTTAAAGAGTATAATTAAATGAGGTTTTATAAAATGATATTATTTTTTTGTTAAGGTATGATTTCTTTTACTAAGAGGAATCCAGAATTTATATCGCTGATCACAATATTTCCACTTTCAAAATAGGGATAAACGTTCCACGCGCCACTAAAACTTACACTATTATTTGAAGGAAAAGTGTCGAAAAAACTGATTTCGCGCATCGAATTAGAACTTATATCAGAAATATCAATGATTCTCATACCAGCGGTATAATTGGCCAAATAAAATTTATTTCCCTTTACATAACCATTATGGTCAATAGAAGGTGTAGGGCCTGTATAATTCATATGAAATCTTGGATTGTCAAGATCTTCAAAATCAAAGACAATGGTGCGTGTATTAAAGCCAACACTTGTCTCATCTAGTTCATCACCAAGTAAGAAAAATCGCTGATTTTCAGTAAACCAACCTTGATGAGTATATCCTATATTAGCATAATTAATCGTAGAGATGGTTCTGGGGGCATTTTTGTCAGTGATATCTGCAATTACAATTTCTATTTGATTACTTCCTATCAAAATTTCTCTTCCTGTATAATCGCTATCTGGTCCGTTATAAGTTACCACTTGTGCATCGTGACTGTAGGCGTCGCCACCATCAGAAATAAAGCCTCCAGCTGCTATTGGATTCGTTGGATCCTGGATATTTACAAAGTGTGGACCGCCACCAAAAGTAGACGTTCCTACACCATATGCAAACCCAGTATTTTCGTTAATGACAATATTATGTGCATTACCAAAACCTGTATATCGTGCATCCGCAGTAAATGTTTCCGGTGGATTACTAACATTCCTTAATCTAGTTAAATCAAAAACCTGCATTCCATGACCAGCAGCTTCGCTAACTATAAAAGCATGATTTTGATATACTTTTACATCACGCCAAGAGCTGTTTTGTGTAGCAGTGGGTAATTTTCCTAAATACACAGGAGTTTCAGGAGTAGAAATATCAATAAAAGCGGTACCATTATCAAGGCACATAATAACATATTCTTTACCATCACTTGGATCCGTCCATCCCCAACTATCGTTTCCAGCTGAAGCATTCATTGTACTTAAAGATATCGAAGAGACAAAATCAATACCACAACTTGGATAAATCCCACCAGACACTTGATTTGTGCAGTTTGCATTCTGGTTCCCGTCATTTCCACTAGTTTGATCATCATCATTACTACAGTTTATAACTGATAATAATGTGAAAAAACAAATCACTACACTAAAATACTTTTTCATTTACTAGAATTAAATATTAATTAGAGACTTATATATATAACAGTTTATTAGCTAAATACCCTACTAGACCATATAATGTGAGCTATTCAAAACTGTATTTGATATTTGTTTTAAGAGAAATATGAGTCTGTGGTTTTGAAAAACTTTGATGAAAAAGGTAACAAAAATTTATGACTATTAATATTTAGGACGTTAAACAATGAAAAGTTAAATGAAAGAAAACAAAGTTTTTTAAGAAGATAGTATAATATTATTGGTTGTAAGTTCTATGAAACTTGGTAGCACATTAATTATGATTTAAAATTTTGCTCTACGATCTCTAGAGTTACTGATTGGTATTTATAGATGGTTCGACAGTTGCAAATCACGAATGAAAATGTATCTAGAGCAAACAAATTAATCCTGGATTTTTCTAGATTTTTTATATAATGAAATCACCTTGTTTCCTACCTTTGCAATTATGATTGAAGATAAAAATACATCAAGGACATCATTGTCAGAATTAGGAGAATTTGGTTTGATCGATCATTTAACCAAAAATTTTGAAATCAAACATGAATCTACCATTCGAGGCATTGGCGATGATGCTGCAGTGTTGGATTTTAAAAACAAAAAATGTGTATTAACCACAGACTTTTTGATTGAAGGAGTGCATTTTGATTTATCCTATGTTCCGCTAAAGCATTTGGGCTATAAGGCAGTAATGGTGAATCTTTCTGATGTCTATGCAATGAATGCGACTGCAACACAAATTACAGTGTCTATAGCGGTATCTAACAGATTTCCTTTGGAAGCATTAGAAGAACTATATGCAGGGATTGAAGCTGCAGCCAAAATATATAATATAGACGTAGTAGGAGGTGATACAACCTCTTCTACCACTGGATTATTGATAAGCATTACGGCTGTAGGGCATGCGGATGAAGAAAGTTTAGTATATCGTGATGGTGCAGGAGAAAACGATTTATTGGTAGTAACTGGAGATTTAGGAGCAGCATATTTGGGACTTCAGATATTAGAAAGAGAAAAACAGGTATATAAGGCGAATCCTAATTCTCAACCAGATCTGGATCAGTATTCATATTTAATAGAACGACAATTAAAACCTGAAGCTAGAAAAGACATATCAGAACTTCTTAAAGCTCTAGAGGTAAAACCAACAAGTATGATCGATATAAGTGATGGTTTATCTTCTGAAGTGATACATTTATGTAAAAGATCTAAAGTAGGAGTAAATCTATACGAAGAAAAGATTCCACTGGATCCTGTAGTTATTTCTACTTGTGAGGAGTTTAAATTAAATAGTACAACCGTAGCTCTAAGTGGAGGAGAGGATTACGAATTATTATTTACGATTAAACAAGAAGATTTTCCTAAGATTAAAGCAAACCCGAATCTTACCGTAATTGGTCATATGACAGATGAAAAAAGCGGAATAGGATTAGTTACTAGAGCAAATGAAAAAATTCAACTAACTGCTCAAGGATGGAATCCTATAAAAGAATAATTTAAGAAGCCGTCTGAAGACTTATTTTACCTTTATTTCTTGCAATCTTCTTAGCGTGCACAGATGCTAGTGCATCATTAATTTCCTTAAGTTTTGGAGTCATTACTTCTAATCTACCTCTGCTATTCGTAGTTGCCTGTTCACCACAATGAGAACAAGTATACTCTTTTATATGATGTGTAACTTGCTTGGAAGTAACATAATCGTGGCCGAATAAAGCGCAATAAATTTTTGAAATGGAGAATGACGAATTGGGTATAGATTTCTTCATTTTGTAGGGGTTAAAAGTTCATTATCAATACAATAATAAGTTTTTTTTAGTTATTAACAACATTTTGTAAGAAAAATTTTTGAAAAAACTCCAAATTTTGCTTTAAAAGTGTATTTTATAGTGGTTTTGACCTTTAAAAATGTATTTCGTCGGATAATTAATGAGTAATTATGGTCTTTTTTAAGTGGAGAGGTAAGGCTAGAAAATAGGGGAATATATGTCAGAAGTATTGAAGGAATTGATGCAGGTTTTTTAAAAGCTCATTTCGATTTTCGATATAGGACATGTGACCGCCATTAAGTGAAACTAAATCGGTTTTACATTGTTTTGATTCTTCGGTATTTTGTTGGTATGATAATACAGGGTCTTTTTGTCCTGCAAAAATTATTTTAGGTTTTTTAAATTTTAATAAGGTTGTTGTATGATCTTTTCTGATCTTCATGCCTTCTAAGGCAGAAATGATTCCTTGTAAAGGTGTTTTTGAAGCTTCATTTTTTATGAGTTCAATCTGATTTATGTATTTATCACGGTTTTCCTCAGCAAAAAGATTGGCAATCGCCATACTTGTATACGCTTTGGGGTTTTTCTTCACAATATCAATTGCTCTGCTTCTATTTACCTTTCTTTCTTCGTTATCAGGAAAAGAAGTAGAGTTAAGCAATACAAGTCCCGAAACTAGTTTGGGAAATAGATCTATATAGGCTAATGAAACATACCCGCCCATAGAATGACTAATGAATATAGGATTATCAATTTTGATACTGTACAAAACGGCTCTAATCGCTTCTGCCATATCTTCCATTCTATGAATGTAACCCAGACAATTCGTTTTTCCGTGGCCTAAAAGGTCTATTGTTATACAGTTATGAGTTTCAGAAAAATGAGGGATGATATCATTCCACATCGTAGAGTTTTCTAAAAAACCGTGTAAAAAAACCAGAGGAGTACCTTTTCCGTAAGTGTTATAATTAATTTCAATCCCTTTATATGCTAATGTCATTTTGAAATTTTATATTTCAACTTTTTATCAAATTATCAATATTCGTTTAAGCGATATAAACCTAACTAAATGCGATTTAATAAAGAAACTTTTATCACAGGATTTGCTTTGTTCTCTATGTTTTTTGGAGCAGGAAATTTAATTCTACCTCCTAACTTGGGCTTTAAAGCGGGTGATATGTGGTTTTTGGTTGTTATTGGTTTTGTTATCTCTGCAGTTGTGCTTCCGTTACTTGGTATTTTTGCTCACGCAAGATTGCAAGGGACTATGTTAGACTTTGGAAAGAAAGTGTCTCCTACTTTTAGCCTTATTTATTGTTTTATCGTTTATGCTATTTCTATTGCATTACCATCCCCAAGAACCGCATCGGTAACTCACGAGATGGCCATACAACCTTTTTTTGGAACGAGTTCTTTACTAACGAGTAGCATCTATTTTGGTTTTGTACTGTTTTTTGTACTAAACAGGTCAAAAATTTTAAATATTCTAGGAAAGTTCCTTACACCGATAATCTTCATTGTAATTCTTAGCATCATTTTCATCGGAATTTTTTCCACACATCCGCCGATGAATAATTCAGTTATTCAAACACCTTTAATAGATGGACTTTTAGAGGGATATCAAACATTTGATGCTATTGGAGCGGTTGTAGTTGGTGGTGTGATTATTATTTCGCTTCGGATGAAAGGAAGAAAAAGTTTTCGAGAAAATAGAACGCTAATTCGTAATTCAGGAATTATTGCCGGTATGGGTCTCTTTATTGTGTATGCCGGACTAATATATAATGGAGCTTTATTTAATGGAGCTTTCGAAAAGGAAATTAGCCGGACTGAATTATTATCTGGTTTAAGTTTAAAAACACTAGGAAACATCGGAAGCACTTTCTTAAGTGTTCTGGTATCCCTTGCGTGCTTTACAACAGCAGTGGGAATAGTAACAGGAACTTCGGATTTTATTAAAGGAATATTCAGTGAATCCCAACAGGCATATGTCATAACAGCCATTATTGGGTGTGTTCTAGGTATTGCGATGGGGCAAATGGATGTTCATGATATAATCGTAGTAGCAGTTCCGGCATTAATGTTTATTTATCCAATTACTATTGTCTTGATATTATTAAATGTATTGCCGGAGAAATTTACTTCTTCATTAGTGTTTAGAGCTGTCGTTATCATAACCATTATATTTAGCTTACCGGATTTTTTAGCTTCCATTGGGTTTAAAGATCAGGTACAACCTATTTTGAGCCTGATTCCACTTGGAACATATAGTTTAGCTTGGTTATTGCCAGCTTTACTTTGTCTTATTATTAGTAACGTTTTTATCAAAGAAAAATCTTCAAAGTAAGTGTGCATTATTTTTAAAAGTAAATAGTATATGGTGTTGTCATTTTTTCTTAAATTCGCGCTTTAACATTTTATTAAGAGTGTTAATAAAGGGGAATTTTATCAATATAGGGAAAACTAATACTAATGAAAAAGCTAACATTCGGTGCGGTAATGGCACTGATTATATCTTCATGTACAAAGGATGATTATATTCCAATCACCTCAAGTTTAGACTCAGAATTATTAAGCACATTGAATGAAGCATCTAATGGAGAAGGAGTATCGTTTTTTACATTACCGGAAAGTGATGATTATGCGAATATCCCACAAGATCCGTTAAATCTAATTACAGAAGAAAAAGTCTTTTTAGGTAAATTATTACTACACGAAACTGCTACAGGAGGAAATCCGAAAATGTCAGAGATGAAGGCAACCTATTCTTGTGCTTCCTGTCATCAGGCGTCAGCTGGTTTTGCAGCTGGAATAAGACAAGGAATTGGAGAATGTGGCGTAGGTTTTGGAATAAGAGGAGAAGAAAGGGTAGCTGACACAACAGTTCCAAGAGATTCTATTGATGTACAACCCATAAAATCTCCAACATTATTAAATGTAGCCTATCAAGATGTTATGCTTTGGAATGGACAGTTTGGAGGGACAGGAACAAATGCAGGAACGGAAGCCAGTTGGACAGAGATTCAGGAAAATTTTTTAGGATTTCAAGGTGTGGAAGTTCAGGCCATCAAAGGACAAAAAGTACATAGATTGCAGATAGATGATGAGTTTGTAAACACTTTTGGTTATAAAGATCTTTTTGATGCAGCATTTTCTGATGTAGCAGAAAATGAAAGATATACTAAAGACAATGCTGCTTTGGCTATTGCCGCTTATGAGAGAACATTATTAGCAAATAAATCACCATGGCAGGATTGGCTAAAAGGAAATAGTAATGCATTAAGTGATTCTGAGAAAAAAGGAGCCATTGCTTTTTTTGGAAAAGGAAAATGTTATGAATGCCATACAGGCCCTGCATTGAATGATAAAGATTTTCACTCTTTTGGTATGGGTGATTTTGAAAATGTAAATGGTGCATTGCTATTATATGATGTAAATATCGATAACGTTAAAAGAGGGAGAGGAAACTTTACAAACAATCCTGCAGATGATTTTAAGTTTAAAACCCCAACACTATATAATTTAATAGATAATGGTTTCTATGGTCATGGAGGGACTTTTACTTCAATAAAAGAGATAATCTCTTATAAGAACGAAGGAAATCCACAAAATACAGAAGTACCTAAAGAGAATTTAGCCTCTCAATTTGGAACTATAAATCTTACCGAAGAAGAAATAGATAATATGACATCTTTTGTTACGAATAGCTTACGAGATTCGGAATTGAGCAGATATGTTCCAGGGTCAATTAATTCTGGAAATTGTTTTCCAAATAATGATTACATATCCAGAGAAGATTTAGGATGTGATTAATTTAGAGTAGCAATCCACCAGGTATTTCCATAAGGATCTTTAAAACCGGCTCCGCGTGCGCCATAATCTTCTTCCATAGGTTGCATTAAGGATGTAGAGCCTGCATCTATAGCGTTATAGTAGGTTTGGTCGGTATCTTTTACATAAACATACATCGAAGTATGTTGCGCAGGATAGGTTTTTGAGGCTTCCGTAATCATTATAGTAGCGTCTCCTATCATTACCTCAGAGTGTTCAACTTTATAAGCAGCATCTACCTTACGTATCATTTCCTGGGCATTAAATATTTTTCTGATAAAATCAATAAAATCATCTGCATTCTCGACTACCAAATAAGGCATTGCTTGTTGATGACCTGCTGTAATTTTCATTCGCTGCATTACTATTCTTTAATGTTTTGCTATGCAACGACAAAATCAACATAAATATTCTATAAAATTTCAAAAAACGATCATAAAAAAACCTAATAGCTTTAATAACTATTAGGTTTATATTTCATTAGAATTAGAAATCCAGCTTTTTACTGATTCATCAACTCTTCTATTTCTTCCGCTTCAATAGGAATATTTGCCATAAGGTTAAAAGGTTCTCCTTTTTCTTGTATTACTACATCATCCTCTAATCTAATTCCAAAACCTTCATCAGGAATATAAATACCAGGTTCTACAGTAAAGACCATATTTGCCTGCATAGGCTCCGTTAAGATTCCATAATCGTGGGTGTCTAATCCAATATGATGCGAAGTACCGTGCATGAGATACTTTTTATAAGCTGGCCAATCAGGGTCTTCATTTTGTACATCGGCTTTATCTATAAGTCCAAGTCCTAATAATTCTGAAGTCATAATCTTACCTACTTCTACATGATAATCAGCCCAGATAGTTCCGGGTACTAGCATTTTGGTAGCTTCATTTTTTACTCGTAAAACGGCATTGTAAACAGCTCTCTGACGATCTGTAAACTTACCAGAAACAGGAATTGTACGACTTAAATCACTAGAGTAATTAGCGTATTCTGCAGCAATATCCATTAGGATAAGATCTCCAGCTTTACATTGTTGATTATTTTCTATATAATGCAATACATTGGCATTATTACCACTGGCAATGATTGGAGTATATGCAAAACCTTTAGATCGGTGATTTATAAATTCGTGTAACAACTCTGCTTCAATATTGTATTCCCACACTTCTGGTTTTACAAAACCAAGTAATCTTCTGAATCCTTTTTCTGTGATGTTACAAGCGGTTTGCATCAGATCAATTTCTATTGGGTCTTTTACAGAACGTAATCGCTGTAGAATAGGGTTACTTTTTGCAACAGCATGTGCAGGGTATTTAGCTTTCCACCATTTAGTAAAACGATCTTCTCTGGTTTCGGTTTCTACATTTGCTCTATAATGCTCATTTGTATTTACATATACGGTATCACATTGTGTCATGATCTCAAAGAATATTTTCTCCAGATCCTGTAACCAATACACTGTTTTGATTCCTGAAGTTTCAAAAGCCTTTTCCTTGGTTAGTTTTTCACCTTCCCAGATAGCAATTAATTCACTGGTTTCTTTTAGGAATAAAATTTCACGATGTTTTTCATTGGGAGCATCAGGGAACAGTATTAAAATGCTTTCTTCCTGATCTACTCCACTTAGATAAAAAATATCTCTATGTTGCTCAAAAGGCATGGTACTATCAGCGCTAATAGGATAGATGTCATTACTATTGAAAACCGCAATGCTATTAGGTTTCATCTTAGTTGCAAAGTTCTTTCTGTTCTTTATAAAGAGATTTTTATCTATTAGGTGGTATTTCATATTTTCAATGTATTAGATGTGTATTATGGATTTCCAAAAATACTAAAGCCAAAAGGATGTATTGTTAAACAATATCTAAAAATTTTGACACTATAGTAGCATTACATACTTTCAGCCAACTAAATTTCCATCGTAATGAAAACATACATCTCATCTTTTTTACTATTATTCGTTAGTATTTCTATTTTTTCTCAACAACCAGCAACAAAAGCCGAAGAGATTCAAAAAGGATTATTACAAAAAAAACAACTAGAAAAATCATCTCTTGTTAAGAATGTTCCTTTTGAAAATATAGGTCCATCCGTAATGAGCGGACGTGTAGTAGATGTGGATGTAAACCCTGAAAACACAGCAGAATTTTATGTTGGGTATGCTTCAGGAGGATTGTGGTATACTAAAAATAATGGAACAACTTTCGAACCTGTTTTGGATAATGCTGAAACTATCAATGTAGGTGATATCGCTGTAGATTGGAAAAAAGGAACTATTTGGGTTGGTACTGGAGAAAATAATTCATCCAGATCGTCTTATGCAGGAATAGGTATTCTGAAATCAAGTGACAAAGGAAAAACCTGGAAAAATGTTGGATTGATTGATTCTCATCATATCGGAAGAATTATAATAAACCCTAATAATTCGGATGAGGTTATAGTTGGTGCCACAGGACATTTGTATTCTAATAATGAAGAAAGAGGGATGTATAAAACTACGGACGGAGGTAATACCTGGAAAAAAACATTGTTTATTAATAATGAAACAGGAATTATTGATGTTGCTTACGCACCAGATAATTTCAATATTATGTATGCTGCAGCTTGGGATAAGGATCGTAAAGCATGGAATTTTGAAGGAAACGGATCTGGTTCTGGTATTTATAAAAGCACAGATGCTGGTAACACTTGGAATAAAATTTCATTAGAAGGAAGTGGTTTCCCAACGGGAAACGGAGTAGGAAGAATAGGATTGGCAGTTTTTGACTCCAATACTTTATATGCGGTTCATGATAGTCAATTTAGAAGAGATGAAAGTAAAAAGACAGAAAAAAGTTCTGGGCTCTCTAAGGATGATTTTAAGACTATGTCTGTAGAAGCTTTTTTAAATTTAGAAGACAAAAAGCTGAATCGTTACTTAAAAACAAATGGATTTCAAGAAAAATATCGTGCGGAAAATGTAAAGCAAATGGTTCGTAGTGGTTCTGTGAAGCCAATTGATTTAGCGAAGTATTTAGAAAATGCAAATGCTGCCCTTTTTGATACTCCAGTAATCGGAGCCGAAGTATACAGAAGCGATGATGGAGGTAAAACCTGGGGAAAAACACATAAAGAATACCTAGACGATATCTTTTATAGTTATGGATATTATTTTGCGCAAATACAGGTTAATCCTGCTAATAAAGATCATATTTATATCTCAGGAGTACCGATTCTTAAATCAAAAGATGGAGGAAAAACGTATAAAAGTATTAGTGCAGAAAATGTGCACGCTGATCATCATTCACTTTGGATAAATCCTAATAACCCAAACCATCTTATTAACGGAAACGATGGTGGTGTTAATATTAGTTATGATGATGGAGAACACTGGATCAAAGCAAATCAACCAAGTGTGGGACAGTTTTATGCAATTAATATTGATCACGAGAAACCATATAACGTGTACGGAGGATTGCAGGATAACGGAGTTTGGGTTGGTTCTGTAAATGCACAAGAAAATGCTTCCTGGCATCAAAGTGGTCATTATCCTTGGAAAAGTATTATGGGAGGTGATGGTATGCAGGTACAGATTGATAATCGAGATAGTAATATTGTGTATACTGGATTTCAGTTTGGAAATTATTTTAGATTAGATCGATCAACTGATGAACAAACCTATATTCAGCCAAAACACGAATTAGGAGAATCACCTTACCGATTTAATTGGCAAACACCTATTTTATTATCACCACACAATCAGGATATTCTGTATTTAGGTGGAAATAAATTGATGAGATCGATGAATCAAGGAAATGAGTGGACAGCAATTTCTGATGATCTTACCAATGGAGGTAAAAAAGGAAATGTAGCTTATGGGACATTATCTTCAATTTCTGAATCTGTATTTCAGTTTGGGCTCATATATACAGGTAGTGATGATGGTTTGGTTTATGTTACTAAAAACGCAGGAGGAAACTGGAATAAAATTTCTGATAGTTTTCCAAAAGATTTATGGGTGTCCAGAGTTGTTGCCTCTACACACAAAAAAGAGCGAGTTTATGTAAGCTTAAATGGATATCGATGGGATGACTTTACTGCGTATGTATATATGAGTGATGATTATGGTCAAACTTGGAAAAATATAGGAAGAGAATTACCTAGATCTGCAGTTAACGTAATAAAAGAAGATCCTAAAAATGAAAATGTGTTGTATGTCGGTTCGGATAATGGTGCTTATGTTTCTTTGGATAAAGGAAACACCTGGCAAGTATTTTCTAATGGAGTACCAAATGTAGCGGTTCACGATATTGTGGTACAACCCGAAGCCAACGATTTGTTGTTAGGAACTCACGGAAGAAGTATATATAAAACAAATATTGAACCGTTACAAGATTTAAATGGAGAAGTCCTTGCTTCTGGTTTGTATTTATATCCAATGAGCATTGTAAAAGCTTCTCCACGTTGGGGAAGCTCTTGGAGTAAGTGGTTAGATGCTTATGAGCCTTCTACTACTATTAGGTATTATGCAAATAATTCTGAAACAACTACTGTTAAGATTGAAACTGAAAGCGGAAAAACGCTTCAGGAGTTTTCTTCAGATTCTGATAAAGGTCTTAATTATGTAGCGTATGATCTTACAATTTCTGAAAAAGGAAGAAAAGCATTGTTAAAAGAGTTTCCTGATGAAGAAATTACAAAAAAGAAAAACGGTAAATATTATCTTCCTGTTGGAAAATACGAGGTAATTATTTCAAATGGAGGACAAACAAAAAAAGTCCCTTTTGAGGTAAAATAAAACATAAACATAGATTTATTACGTTTAGGATTTATTACACAATTATATAAAGACAATCAATCTTTTTGCGTTACTTTATATTAAAGTTTATTAACCAACGTAATGAAAGTAAACCCCTACAATACGGTCATCTTTTTAGGATGCCTGACACTTGTTGTTATGGCATTGTGGAAGCTACTTGTTTACTGGAAAAAGGGCAGAACCTATCGTTTTTTTTACGGAATCTTAATTACCGCTAATCTTGTAATTATACAGGTGCTTCTAATGGATTTTGGAGTTCATAAGGAGCATGCTTGGATACTGGCTTTTTTTATCCCCTTTCAATATCTGTCGCCAGTATATTTTACAGGATTTATTTGTTACTATCTAAAAAAAGAAGAAGTATATAAAAGGAATCGAAATTACTTGTTCCTTCCGTTTATTGGTTTTTTTGTATTATACACGGTACTTAAGGTGAATGTTTTCCTGGATTACGCATGGATCTCTAATGAAGTTTTTACTATAATTCACACAGAAGTTGATGAAAACTCAACATTGACATTTAGTATTATTCTTAGTATTTGGAATCTTTTGATTATTCGTAAGTATGAAAATACTATAGGCAAACTATCTTTTGATCAAGTAAGGAAAAAAACACAATGGATTAAAACCATTGTTGCCGTATTTATTACGTTCAATATTATTTGGTTATTGACGATTGTTCTATTTTTTATAAGAGAAGATATAAGCGGTCATTTTCCATACTATCCATTTTGGATCTTATACCTACTGTTTTTTTATACGTTTTTATATTTGGGATCAACGCATCTTAATGAAGTATCTAAAAGAAAACAATCTGAGGAAGAAGCAGTGCAAAAAGCCATTCAGAATTTTAGGATGTCAGGACTTAATCATATGTTTTCAGAAGAAGAACTAGAATTGATCCATTATGACAAGCCGTCTCAGATTACAGGGATATTGAGCTATTTTTCTACATCTTTATTTGATAAAAATAAGCTTGAAGATGTATTATGGGATATTGTAGAGAATTGTATAGCATATCTGCAATTAGAAGACTGTATCATCTATATCATAGATACATCAAAAAATGTACTTATTCAGAAAGCTGCATTTGGTAATAAAAACCAGGGAGAACGTAAAATATTAAGTCCGATAGAAATTTCTCTTGGAGAAGGAATTGTAGGGCAGGTTGCCCAATCAGGAGAGTATGAGTGTGTATATAATGTGACCTATGATGATCGATATGTTGTGGACGATATTAGCCGAAAATCTGAATTAGCGGTTCCGATTATGATTGAAGGCACGGTTATAGGGGTTTTAGATTCTGAACATTCCGAAGAAGGTTTTTTTGATGAACATCATATCCTTCTGTTTCAACTAATCGCTAAACTAACAGCAAAGAAGCTTTCGCAGATTAATATTAAGAATACTACTAATATTACCAATGACAATTTGTATTTTAAAGAACTTCATTTTTTAATGAAAGAGGCTAAGATTTACAGAGACTCTAATTTAGGTCTGGATAGCATTTCTAAAATGTTGAAGATAAGTAGTAATTATTTATCGCAAATGGTAAATAAATTAAGTGGATCTAATTTTTCGGATTATGTAAATAGCTTTCGTATCGATGATGCTAAGTCTAAGCTAAAGGATCCAAAATTTACAAATTACACAATATTAGACATTGCTTTAGAATCAGGTTTTAATTCTAAATCTACTTTTTATAGCGCTTTTAAAAAACATACAGGTATATCACCCAAAGAATATAGGGAAACCCCCTAAATACCGTCCGAATTCTTTGAAATTCAAATTTTTCGGACACCTCCACTTCTTTCCATTGCTAGGTTTGTTGCATTAACTTTTAAATCGTAAAAGAATGAAAACAATGACAAATTTAGTGAGGCTTATTACTGTAGTGATGTTATCTATATTTATTTTTTCTTGTGAAGGAGAGGATGGTGCAGTTGGCCCGCAAGGAGAACAAGGGCCTCAAGGTGATCAAGGCCCGCAAGGAGAACCTGGAACGGCAAACGTAATGTATTCTGATTGGATAGATTCTGGATTTGAGAATGATATTACCGATGGTTTCGATGCGTTTAATATAGACGCTCCAGAAATCACGCAAGAAATCTTGGATACAGGTACAATTTTGGTTTATGCTAGAAGCACAACTAATACAATTTACCAGGTTCCGGTTACATTTTATGGTTTCTTAAACGAAAACTACTTCTTCAGAGTAATTAATGCGGGAACACTTAATATTGGTGTAGAGGGAGTAGGTATTAATGATATAGGAGAACCATTTCTAAATGATGTTTTTAGATATATTATTATTCCTGGAGAAGTAGCTATAAATAGTTCGAGATCTTCAGAGGATCTTAAACATATGAGTTATAAAGAAATAACGACACTATTTAATATACCGAAATAACCCTTAGACTCTACTATTTATTATTTAGGATTTGTAGCAGTGAGCAAGACATTCTTGTTCACTGCTTCGTTTTCTAATATCTTAGAATCATTTATGAAGTAAAAGTTTTGAAGTAAATTAGTGTCTATAAAAAAGTTTTCTATGACACTTACCATGAGCATTCCTGCATTATTGTTTCCAGCAATATCTTTAACAATGTTAGCCTATAATGCCAGATACCTTGCCATTGCAGGGCTAATACGTCAGTTACACAAAGAATACCTGACCTCTCCATCAAAGAATACAGTATTACAAATAAAAAACCTCAGAAAACGATTATGGTTGATAAGAAACATGCAAGCAATTGCTATTATTAGTTTTCTTACCAGTGTAGTCACTATGTTTTTACTATATGTAGAAGAAAATAGTTTGGCCAATTTAATATTCGGGATAAGTTTATTTGCCTTAATGATTTCACTTTTTTTATCATTTATAGAGGTTCAGATTTCTACAAAAGCATTATCTATAAGGTTAGACAGAATTGAAGAAAACAATTAGAAATTCTTATATTGTTAGGATCATTATTTTTTAACCGACTTTAAATGCTCCAGAATGAACTTTTTAATAATGTAATGCAAGATTTCAATACAGGGTATTGGGAGTTACATCGAGATCCGTATAGAGAAAATTGGTCAGATAGATTTTATGAAATCCTTGGATATTCTAGAAATGATATAGAATCTAATTTTGATTATTTTTTAGAACATCTTATTCATAAAGAAGATGTTGATGTCTTTAGAGACAATTTTTTAAATTATCGAATAAATTCTGTAAACTTTAAACAACATATTAAGATACTGAATAAAAAAGGCAAGTATCAATTGTTTCGATGTGCTACGAACGATGCGTTACCAGTAAACATTAAAGCTGAAACTAATTTTGTTTTTTTCTTTGAGATAAGGTTGGAACCTGAGAATACAATTAAAAAAGACAATTTCTATTATAAAGAAACCGCCCAGATGACTTCCACAGGAAGCTGGTATGTAGATTTTCATAAAAAAGGAAGTTATTGGGATTTTGAAACTTATAGAATACTAGAGTATCCAGAAGATTATAAGCCTTCTCTAAAAGATTCAGCTAACTATTATACGGAAGATTGCAGACAATTGGCCGCTGATTGTTTCTTTAATTGTGCTATGATGGGGACACCGTTTAATACCGAAATAAAAATGGTGACGGCTAATAAGAGAGAATTTTGGGCAAGAGCAATCGGAAAACCTGTGTACAATGAAAATAAAGAGATTATAGGTATTCGAGGTGTTTTTCAGGATATTGATGATATAAAAAGTAAAGAAATTAGACTTCAGAAATCTGTCGATATTATAGCTGCTCAGAATTCTAGGCTATTTAATTTTGCGCATATTGTTTCTCATAATCTTAGATCACATACTAGTAACTTATCTCTGCTAGTTCAACTTATAGAAGATATTGATGACCCTAAGGAAAAAGAAGAATTAATTAAAGAGGTGAAAACCATTTCCTCTAATCTAAATACCACGATAGAACACCTTAACGAAGTTGTTACTGTACAAACCAATAATAAACAAGAAAGAGTACCTGTAAAATTTAAAGATGCTTTAAAACTAGTGGTCAATGGAATCAGTCATGTGATTAGCAATAGTAATTGTCAAATACGGTCTGATTTTAGTGAAATCGAAGAAATCGATTATATACCAGCTTATCTAGAGAGTATTTTACTCAACTTAATTACCAATGCAATTAAGTATAAACATCCAGATAGAGACCCAATCATTATAATTAAAACATATATTGAAGAAGGAAGTAGATACCTAAAGGTATCGGATAATGGAATTGGAATTGATATGGCACTTTTTAAAGACAAAGTGTTTGGCATGTATAAAACCTTTCATTACAACAAAGACGCTGTAGGTATTGGGTTGTTCCTAACCAAAAACCAAGTAGAATCCATGGATGGAACTATAAGTGTAGAAAGTGAGGTTGATAAAGGAACAACTTTTACTATTGAATTTTAAACACAAACAATTCTTATATAATGGGCGATAAAATAGGAGTAGCATGCATTATCGATGATGATAGTGTATATGTAAATTTAGTGAAACGAATAATTGAGGCAAAACAGCTTTGTCAGAACTTATTAGTTTTTGAAAATGGAAAGAAAGCTTTAGGATATTTTGAAGCGATTTTAAGCAATTTGAATGAAGAAAGCATTCCCGAGATTATTTTTTTAGATCTTAATATGCCGGTAATGGATGGATGGGAGTTTTTAGAAAAATTTATTACGATTAAGAATAAATTCGGAAAAGTGATTACGCTTTATATTGTAAGTTCTTCTATTAATCCACTGGACATCAATAAAGCAAAAAGCATAAAGAGTGTCAAGGACTATTTAATTAAACCAATTACGATTGAAGAATTAGAGTCTATTTTTAGTGCAGCTTAAAACAATTGAGGCCTCATTTATGAGGCCTCAATAAAATATCTTAATAAACAATATTTACATCTGAGATACTCTTAATGTATTTACCATCCCTTTTTCTGCTACAGGCATAGCAGCAAGATTTATTAACATATCACCTTTTTCTACAAATCCACGTTCTAAAGCTAAATTATTAACATCTTGTACTGTCTCATCTGTACTAACATACTTATCGTAATAAAACGCTTTTACCCCCCAAAGAAGACTAAGTTGAGATAGGATTCTTCTGTTGCTTGTAAAAACCAGAATATGAGCTCCAGGCCTCCAGGCAGAGATCTGAAAAGCAGTATATCCACTATTAGTTAATGTACAAATGGCTTTAGCATTTATATCATTTGCCATATGTGCTGCGTGGTAACAGATAGATTTTGTAATAAATCGGTTTGTTCTTATGTGTGGAGGATTTTGAGGAACTTGTATCAGATCAGAGTTCTCTACACTATTAATTATTTTTGTCATTGTTTCGATAACCTGCACAGGATATTTACCCACCGATGTTTCACCAGATAACATTACAGCATCAGCACCATCCATAACAGAATTAGCTACGTCATTAACTTCAGCACGAGTTGGCGTTAAACTATCGATCATAGTTTCCATCATTTGTGTTGCTATAATCACTGGTATTCTAGCTGTTTTTGCTTTTAAAACCAGTTTCTTCTGAATTAAAGGAACTTCTTGAGCAGGAATTTCTACACCAAGATCTCCTCTTGCAACCATTAACCCATCGCAATAAGCAACAATCTTATCGATGTTTTCTACACCTTCTGGTTTTTCAATTTTCGCAACAATAGGAATTTTATGTTCTGTGTTTTCCTTTATAAGTTCTTGTAACTCTATAAGATCCTGAGCATGACGCACAAAAGACAATGCCATCCAGTCTACTTCCAGACTACAGGCAAAAATTGCATCTTTAATATCTTTTTCCGTAAGTGCAGGCAAGGAAATATCAGTATTTGGTAGATTCACTCCTTTTTTAGATCGTAGAGGCCCACCTTGAATTACTTTAGCTTTAACAGTATCCTTATTGTTTGTAGAAACTACTTCAAAAATTAACTTTCCATCATCAAGTAAAACTCGTTCGCCTGATTTTACGTCTTTTGGAAAACTGTCATAGTTCATATAAACACTTTCCGCAGTACCTTCAAAAGCTTTTCCTGTAACAAAATTAATAAAATCGCCATCATTAACAATGATATCACCTTTCATAACACCTACTCTTAATTTAGGTCCTTGTAGATCCGCTAATATAGATGCGTTATAACCGTGCTCCGAACTTAAATCACGTATCATTTTTACACGCTCTTTTACATCTTCATAGTCAGCATGAGAAAAGTTAATTCTAAAAACATTTACACCTGCATCTAGCATATTCTTCAATACTTCTTTAGTACTGGTAGCAGGTCCAAGTGTTGCCACTATTTTAGTCTTTTTAGTTTTTGGCATTATTCAAATATTAAATTGTTCTTTGATTTTAGTTGTGTATAATCCACTACATAAGCTGTTATGATTTGCGGAATAGTAAGTAATTTACTTGTCAATGATTTACTCGAAAATTGAGAAGTTTCAGCTTCTATCTTTAAAAAATAATCTACATTTTTTAATTCAGGAATTAGGTATTTAGTAACATAATTATCCTCTTCTTCTGCGGCAAATAACCCTTGTACAGCAGCAGTTTCTGATTCAATTTTTGTTCTGAATTTATTTCCCAAAAGACTATAGGTGTTATATTGAAAATGATCGTGATATTGAAACAGCGGAAAACTTGCCGAATGTGTATCATATTCAAACTTTATATCTTGTTTTTTTCTGAAAAGCCGAAGATCCACATATTTGTTTAACCCAAAAGCTAATCGATATGAAGCTAACGAACAATGAATGGCAATTAGGTCATAATCATCATCCATAATGGTATCTAAAACTAACCTTTGGATCGCCATTAGAATTTACATTTTTCCAGAATTATCGAGAAATATACAAATAAAATTTCCTTAGAAGTTTAATTAAAGATAAAGATATTATACGAAAACGATTGAGTTAGTATCTTTTAGCTAACCTAGGATAAAACTGAGGATAAAATGACAATTTTATAATCTATTAACACCTTTTTTAGCATAGAAATAAAAGAACGGTTGTGTTTTAAGGAAAATTGATTTTTGATTGGAATGCGAAATACGCTCTTTTTGATGCTTTTTCTTCTGCTTTTTTCTTAGAAGTTGCTCTGGCTTTTGCGACTACCTTTTCATCAATCCAAAGCTTTACCGCAAAATGTTTCATTTCATCTTTTCCAGTATCTTCATAGATTTCATAGTTAAAGTTCTTTTTTACTTTTTGACACCACTCTATCAATAAACTTTTATAACTAATAATCTGTCCTTCTAGGCTTTCTATATCTACATAGGGATTGATAACGGCCTCGTGTATAAAACGCTCACAATAGACAAATCCTTTATCCAGATAAATAGCACCAATCAGTGCTTCAAATAAATTACCATGAATATTTATACCAAATTGAGATTTTGGAATGTTTGTGCGAACGAGATCAATTAATTTTAGATCTTTCCCCAGCTCGTTCAGATGTTTTCTACTTACTACCTTAGCTCTCATCTTAGTAAGATACCCTTCATTACCTTCAGGAACTTCTTTAAATAAGTGAGCAGCAATAACACTACTAAGCATGGCATCACCTAGAAACTCTAGCCTTTCGTAGTTAACAGCATTTCCTTTTTTATCTTTTAAATTTAGGGAACGGTGAGTAAAAGCCTTTTCATAAGGGCCTATATTCTTAGGTTTGAACCCGAGAATGTTTTGAATTTTGGAAAAAAAATTCCCGTTCTTTTCAGAGCGGGAATTTAATATGTTGCGAATAACACTCATTATTATTCGTCTAGTTTTTTAAATAATACACAAGCATTATGACCTCCGAAGCCAAATGTATTGCTCATCGCATACGTAATCTCACGTTTTTGTGCTTTGTTCAAAGTTAAATTTAACCTATTATCTATGTTCTCATCCACAGTGGTGTGATTGATTGTTGGAGGAACTATACTGTGTTGCATAGCAAGGATAGAAGCAATTGATTCTATAGCTCCAGCTGCACCAAGTAAGTGTCCAGTCATAGATTTTGTCGAATTTATATTCATAGTAGGTGCGTGATCTCCAAAAACTTTAGTAATTGCTTTCAATTCTGCAACATCTCCTAAAGGAGTGGATGTTCCGTGAGTGTTTATAGCGTCTACTTGTTCTGGTTGTACACCTGCGTCTCTTAAACAGTTAAGCATTACACGTTCTACTCCAATCCCATCTGGATGAGGGGCGGTCATGTGATAAGCATCACTAGACATTCCACCACCAACAACCTCTGCATAGATTTTTGCACCACGTGCTTTAGCGTGTTCATACTCTTCAAGAATAAGGGCTCCACCACCTTCTCCTAAGACAAAACCATCTCTGGTAGCATCAAAAGGTCTAGAGGCAGTTTCTGGACTCTCGTTTCTTGTTGATAAAGCATGCATCGCATTAAATCCTCCCATACCAGCAATAGTAACTGCTGCTTCACTTCCTCCAGTAACAATAATATCACAATGTCCTAAACGAATATAGTTTAAAGCATCAATCATTGAATTGGCAGAAGAGGCACAAGCCGAAACTGTAGTATAGTTAGGTCCCATAAAACCGTTTCTAATAGAAATATGTCCTGGAGCGATATCAGCGATCATTTTTGGGATGAAGAAAGGATTGAAACGAGGTGTTCCATTCCCATTGGCATAACCAATTACTTCTTCCTGAAAAGTTTCTAATCCACCAATACCAGCACCCCAGATAACACCAACTCTAAATTTATCAACCTTCTCAAGATCAATAGCAGCATCTTTTATTGCTTCTTCTGAAGAAACAATAGCGTACTGCGCGAATTTATCGAGTTTGCGCGCTTCTTTTCTTTCGAAATAATCCGTGGGATTGTAATTTTTGACTTCGCAAGCAAATTTAGTCTTGAAATGTTCGGTATCGAAATAAGTAATGGGTGCGCAACCGCTCTTACCATTTACCAATCCATCCCAATATTCTTCAATATTGTTACCGATGGGCGTTAATGCCCCTAGTCCTGTGACTACAACTCGCTTAAGATTCATATTGTGTTGTGAAGTTATTACTTTGCGTCTTCAATATAAGATATTGCTTGACCAACTGTTGCAATGTTTTCAGCTTGATCATCTGGAATCTGAATATCGAATTCTTTTTCGAATTCCATAATCAATTCTACAGTGTCTAACGAATCAGCGCCTAGGTCATTTGTGAAGCTAGCTTCAGTTACAACCTCATTTTCGTCTACTCCTAATTTGTCAACGATTATCGCTTTTACTCTTGATGCAATGTCTGACATAATGTTTAATTTTAATTTTTTAATTAGGTGGCAAAAATAAAAAACTTTATTTTAAAACCCCACAATCCTCTAAAAATGTATTTGTATTTTATCAAATATATGGAAGTATTGGCTTTTTGCTGCCTAAAAATGGATAATAATTATTTTTTTTGTGCTCTCTAATTTAACAACTCTATCTATGAAGCGTATCATAATTTTTGCTTCCGGTTCCGGCACCAATGCCGAAAATATAATTAAATACTTTCAAGAGCGAAAAACTGCTAAGGTTACACATGTGTTCTCTAACAACCTGCGTGCCAAAGTCTTAAAACGAGCTCATGACCTGAAAGTAGAGGCCTTACATTTTGACAAAGAGTCATTTTATGCGACCAACGAGGTGTTAAACATCATTAAAGATGCCCAACCAGATATTATTGTGTTGGCTGGATTCTTATGGATTTTTCCAAAAAAGATTATAGACGCTTTTCCTGACAAGGTAATTAACATACATCCTGCTTTACTTCCTAAATATGGAGGGAAAGGAATGTACGGAAGCCATGTTCACGAGGCGGTAGTAAAGAACAAGGAAAAAGAAAGTGGTATTACAATTCATTATGTAAACGAACATTATGACGAAGGAGCTATTGTTTTTCAGGCAAAAACCCCTGTAGCACCTGATTATTCTGCTGAGGATGTGGCTAAGGCAATCCATACATTAGAATATAAATATTTTCCCGTCGTTATAGAGAAGGTATTAGGATTGAGGGATGAGGTTTAAAGTAGTCTTTGAGTATCTGAGAGATTGAAAATAATGAGAATTATTTTGGCGTTCGAGCGGGCTATACGTTGTATCTTTTTATTGGTGGCTTTTGATAACACTTCGACTGGTTCAGTGTGACACCTATGAAAACCAATAAAAAGGATGCCACTGCTATCCCTAACGCAGTAACTAATAACGATCAACTAAATATGGGCAAGAAAGAAAAGTTTTATGTTGTTTGGGAAGGTCACAAACCGGGTATCTATACCAAATGGGATGATTGCAAAGCAGCAGTAAAAGGGTATGCAAGTGCAAAGTATAAGTCTTTTGAATCTTTTGATTTAGCAAAGAAAGCCTATAATGGGGATTATGAAGATTATAAAGGAAAAAGCAAACCAAAATCTTCTCTTACCAAAGAACAATTAGAAAAAATAGGAGAACCTAATCTATACTCTATAGCTGTAGATGCAGCCTCCAGTGGTAATCCTGGTAAAATGGAGTATAGAGGAGTGGATACACAGACAGTAAAGCAACTTTTTCACCAAGGGCCTTTCCCACAGGGAACAAATAATATAGGTGAGTTTTTAGCATTAGTTCACGGATTAGCATACTTAAAAAAGAAAGGTAGTGATAGAATTTTATATACAGATTCTAAAATTGCCATGGGTTGGGTGCAGAGAAAAACCTGTAAAACAAAGCTACAGCGTAACGCGAAAAACAAGGAAATGTTTGATCTGGTAGATCGGGCAATTACTTGGCTTAAAGAAAACAAATATACTACGACTATAGTGAAATGGGAAACCAAAGCATGGGGTGAAATCCCAGCTGATTTTGGCAGAAAGTAATGTGGGGAATTGTATTAAAAAAAAATTATAAAATAAACAAAATGCTCCAGTGTTTTTCTGGAGCATTTTTTAAATAATAAGATTATTAAAATCTAATAAATAAAGCAATTCGCTTTATGATTAAAAGTTTTTTTAGCCACCACAAGGCCCAAGATTACTCCATCCCGAAGCAGTTCTTTGGTATAAATCTCCGTTATAAGTAACTTGATCTCCAGCAGAATAAGAAGCACTTCCGTTATATGGCGCTACACCATCACAAGGGTCGGTACTAATAGGACCACAGGCTCCAAGATTTGACCATCCCGAAGCAGTTCTTTGATATAAATCTCCATTATAAGTAACTTGATCTCCAGTAGAATAAGAAGCATTACCATTATATGGTGCTACGCCAGCACAAATATCTCCGCCAGTAGCAGGAAATGGATATATTGTGCCAATAAATTGTTTATCAGTGTCTGATAATCGATTATTAGAACCTACTCCAACTCCATCAAGAGTATGTTCTGCAGGAATTGGGTAATGCATAATAGATAGAGGATCATACGTACTATAGTTAGTTATACTAGCATCATAGCGTCTAAATAGATTGTTATCAACCTGCGCTCTAGACCAGTTATTTGGTGGTCCTGCATAATAGGCATATACGGTTTCTTTATCCCAGTTAATTCCTGCAACAGGGTTTTGGTGTTCATGGATCAATCCAAGTGCATGTCCAAATTCGTGAATAGTTGTTCTTCTAAATTCAGAATCAGTGGTGTTATTATCAAACCACCCAAAGTGCATACTATGCGAATAACTGTTAGAATCGGTTCCTAGATAAGACCAAGAACCAGCTTCGTTTGCATATTGACCCTCTCTAAAGGCAATTTTAATGTTCGCGCTGCTATTAGAAGAAACCCATTCAAATTTTAGATTTGCGTAGCTTTCCCATTCTACTGCATATTGTCTAACCTTAGATTGAACAAAGTTGCTTCCATTTAAAAATTTTACTCGGATAGTTTGTCCGGTATCCCATTGTTTGTCTTTAACACTAGTAGCTTTTGCGCTATTAGGTGCATCCCATTTAGCTATACATACGTGTGCGCTTTTGGAATCATCAATCTGATTCGTTTCAAAAACGTCTTCAGAGTCCTTTTCACAATTTAATAGAGAAAATGAAACTAGTGTAGCCAGGGCTAGTCTAGCCAGTTTACTTTTTTTCATAATAATGTTGAGTTTTGTTAAATATATCATAAAATTAACAAAAATTTAGTAGGAATGCAATTATATTTGAAAGAAAATACAAAAAAAGCATAAAATTATTACGTAAAAAACGTAATAAAAACATGTTTTTAACAAATAGCATTGTAGTAATAAGCTACACAAAAAAATACCCTGGAGTAAATATACAACAGGGTATTTCTATTTTTAATATAAACAACTATCGGTTGGTAAATCAATGCCTTTTAGCCACCACAAGCTCCAAGATTGTTCCATCCACTAGTCGCTAATTGGTACAAACTTCCCTGATAGGTAACTTGATCACCAACAGAATACGAAGTACTGCTATTATATGCCGATACACCACTGCAAATATCAGTGCTTGGAGCACTATCACAAGGACCAAGATTGTTCCACCCACTAGCTGCTAATTGGTATAAACTTCCTTGATAGGTTACCTGATCACCAACAGTATACGAAGCACTATTATTATATGCTGACACACCGTCACAGTTACCACTTCCGGTGGTTGTGCCAGGGTAAATAGTGGCTATAAAGGATTTGTCTGTTGCAGATAATTGCGTGTTACTTCCTACCGCAACACCATCTGTAGTATGTTCTGCAGGTATAGGATAGTGCATGATAGATTTTGGGTCGTATTCACTATAGTTAGAAATATTTGCTTCATAACGTCTGAACAGGTTATTGTCTACCTGTGCTCTACTCCAGTTGTTAGGTGGTCCTGCATAATATGCATATACAGCCTCTTTATCCCAGTTAATACCAGCTACAGGATTTTGATGTTCGTGAATCAAACCAAGAGCATGTCCAAATTCATGAATTGTAGTTCTTCTAAATTCAGTATCGGATGTATTATTATTAAACCATCCAAAATGCATACTATGTGCTTGGTTATTAGAGTCGGTTCCAAGATATGACCAAGATCCTCCATCATTGGCAAATTGGCCTTCTCTAAAACCAATTTTAATGTTTGCACTACTATTAGAAGAAACCCATTCAAACTTAATGTTTGCATAATCCTCCCATTCTACTGCATATTGTCGAACTTTGGATTGAACAAAACTATTCCCATTCAAAAATTTCACTCGGATAGTTTGACCTGTTTCCCATTCCTTTGCTTTAACACTAGCGGCTTTTGAAATGTTATCATCAGTATTCCATTTTTCGATACATACGTGAGCGGCTTTTTCTGTTTCAATTTGGTTTGTTTCGAAAATCTCTTCGGATTCTTTCTCACAGTTAAACAATGAAAATGAAACTAAAGAGATCAAAACTAACCTGGTTAATTTGGTAGTTTTCATAATTATATTGAGTTTGCTGTTATGTAATAGATAAACATCTTAAGATGAAAAGACCCTACTTTTTATGTTATTATTGCATGTATTATTTAGGTTAAAAGTTAAAACGCTGTATTTATGACAACAAAGGTTTGGCAAGATAAATTAGATTTTCAAGAAAGAATTATAGACTCTTTTTTGGAAAGTAAAAAACAAAAACTAACGAATTGAAGGTAGTCAAAAGATACTTAGATTTTAATAGAAAGTAAGTTTTCATGAATACCTTTACTACTCAAAACTAAAACGTATATTTGCAAAAAAAATATTACGCTATTTTATGAGCAAATTACTTATTGTAGGTACTGTAGCCTTTGATGCTATAGAGACACCATTTGGTAAAACAGACAAGATCTTAGGCGGAGCCGCAACATATATAGGTCTTTCTGCGGCTAATTTCAATGTCCCTTCAGCGATAGTTTCTGTTGTTGGAGATGACTTCCCAGAGGAATATCTAACAATGCTTCAAAAGAAAAACATTGACACCTCTGCTATAGAGGTTGTAAAAGGAGGAAAAACATTTTTCTGGAGCGGAAGATATCATAATGACCTAAACTCTAGGGATACCTTAGATACTCAACTTAATGTATTAGCAGATTTTAATCCAGTAGTTCCTGCTGAGTATAAGGATTCAGAAATTGTTATGTTGGGAAATTTGCACCCATTAGTTCAGCTTAGTGTTTTAGAACAAATGACAACTAAGCCAAAGTTAGCTGTTTTGGATACCATGAACTTCTGGATGGACAATGCCTTAGAGGATTTGATGAAAGTTATTGCAGAAGTAGATGTAATTACTATTAATGATGAGGAAGCAAGACAACTAAGTGGAGAATATTCATTGGTGAAAGCGGCTAGAGCAATTGAGAAAATGGGGCCGAAATATGTGGTGATCAAAAAGGGAGAACACGGTGCATTATTATTTCATAATGGCCAAATTTTCTTTGCACCTGCATTACCATTAGAAGAGGTATTTGATCCTACAGGAGCTGGAGATACATTTGCAGGAGGTTTTACTGGGTATTTAACAAAAACAGGAGATCTCTCTTTTGAGAATATGAAAAAAGCAATCATTCACGCTTCTAACCTAGCTTCCTTTTGTGTGGAGAAGTTTGGTACAGAAAGAATGCAAGACTTAAAACGAGAAGAAGTTCAGAAACGACTTCTACAATTTAGGGAATTAACACAATTCGAAATAGAATTGTCTTAATAGTAAATTATAAGCCCTGCTCATTTCGTGTAAGGGCTTTTTTAATTGGCAATTAAATATTAGACCTACTATAACACAACAATAGAATTTTTGGAATACAATGAGTGATGCCTTAAAACATGAATGCGGAATAGCATTTATTAGATTATTAAAACCATTAGAGTATTATAAAGAGAAATACGGAAGTGCATTTTATGGAGTAAATAAAATGTATCTGATGATGGAAAAGCAGCATAATCGCGGACAAGATGGAGCGGGATTCGCTAGTATTAAATTAGACACACCTCCTGGAGAACGATACATAAGTAGAGTTCGTTCAAGTGAATCGCAACCAATTCAAGATATTTTTTCGCAAATTAATGATAGAATTAATAAAGAATTGGTAGAACATCCTGAGTATGCTGATGATGTTGATCTACAGAAAAAAAACATTCCTTATATAGGAGAGGTTTTATTAGGTCACGTTCGTTATGGTACATTTGGTAAAAATAGTGTAGAAAGCGTACATCCTTTTTTAAGACAAAACAACTGGATGCATCGTAACCTGATCGTAGCGGGTAATTTTAATATGACTAATAATAATGTGCTATTTGATAATTTAGTACGATTAGGTCAGCACCCTAAGGATCATGTGGATACTGTTACCGTAATGGAAAAAATTGGTCACTTTTTGGATTCTGAAGTTGCCAAATTGTATAAGAAGCTTAAAAAGGAAGGCTATAGTAAAGTAGATGCCTCACCTGAAATTGTAGAAAGATTAAATGTTGTCAAAATCCTTAAGAAATCATCTAGAGATTGGGATGGAGGTTATGCTATGGCTGGAATGTTAGGTCATGGGGATGCTTTTGTTCTTAGAGATCCTGCAGGAATAAGACCGGCTTATTATTATCAAGATGATGAAGTAGTTGTTGTGGCTTCTGAAAGACCTGTAATTCAAACAGTGTTTAATGTTCCATTTGATAAGGTTATAGAATTAGATCCAGGAAAAGCTATTATCGTTAAAAAAGATGGAAAAACATCTATAAATAAAATTATTGAGCCATTAGAAAGAAAAGCTTGTTCTTTTGAACGTATTTATTTTTCAAGAGGAAGTGATGCAGAAATTTATGAAGAAAGAAAGAATCTTGGTAAGCTAATTATGCCGCAAGTATTAAAGGAAATAGATCACGATACTGTAAACACTGTTTTTTCTTTTATACCTAACACCGCGGAAACATCTTTCTACGGTATGGTAGAAGCTGCGCAAGATGAATTAAATAAACAAAAAAATGAAACCATACTTTCTGAGAAAGATTCGTTAACTGACGAGCGATTGACAGAAATACTTTCTTCTAGATTGAGAACTGAAAAATTAGCTATTAAAGATGCGAAGCTACGTACATTTATTACAGAAGATAGTAGTAGAGATGATTTAGTAGCTCACGTTTATGATGTTACATATGGAGTAGTGAAACATCAGGACAATCTGGTAATAATAGACGATAGTATCGTAAGAGGAACGACCTTAAAGAAGAGTATTATCAAAATGCTCGACAGGTTAAAACCTAAAAAAATTATAGTTGTTTCTTCCGCTCCTCAGATTCGTTATCCGGATTGTTACGGAATCGATATGGCGCGATTAGAAGGGCTTATTGCTTTTAAGGCTTCATTAGAATTGTTAAAAGAAAATGGTAATTATGATCTAGTAGAGCAAGTGTATGAAAAGTGTAAAGCGCAAGAGAACCTAGCAGATGAAGAAGTTCAGAATTTTGTAAAAGAGATATATGAAGGTTTTTCTGATCAAGAAATAAGCGATAAAATAGCTGAGTTACTAATTGATGATACAGTCAATGCGGATATAAAAATTATTTATCAAACTGTAGATAATCTTCATGTTGCTTGCCCTAAGAATTTAGGAGATTGGTATTTTACAGGTGATTACCCAACCATAGGAGGGAATAGAGTCGTAAATAAAGCGTTTATAAATTTTTTCGAAGGGAAAGATGAACGTGCGTACTAAAAAAACGAAAAACAGCGTTGTTAAAATCAGTTAATTTGTGTATTTCAACAAGTATTTTAGCTTTTCATCTAAAACATTTTTACACAATGAAATAACGCTTTATATTAGCAGAGCCATAGCATAAGTAGGTTAAGTTCATGGTAGATTTGGGGCAAAAAAAGGTGGACTTTCCACCTTTTTTTATTTTAGGATAGTTTGTAAAAAAAGATATATAAAAAAGAGTCGTAATATTTACGACTCTTTTTGTTTATTATAAGAAATGTTGAATATAATCTATTTTCCTTGTGCATATCTTTTAGAAACTTCATCCCAGTTAATAACATTAAAAAATGCAGAGATATAATCAGGACGACGATTTTGGTAATTTAGGTAATAAGCATGTTCCCATACATCAAGACCTAAAATAGGAGTTCCTCCACAACCAGTACCTGGCATTAATGGATTATCTTGGTTTGGAGTAGCACAAACTTCTACTTTACCACCTTCCTGAACGCATAACCAAGCCCATCCAGAACCAAATTGTGTTGCTGCAGCATTAGAAAAAGCCTCTTTGAATGCATCAAAAGAACCAAAAGCAGTATTAATAGCATCTCCAAGCTCACCAGAAGGAGTTCCACCGCCATTAGGGGACATAATTTCCCAGAACAAACTATGGTTATAGTAACCACCACCATTGTTTCTAACAGCACCATTAGATTTGTCTAGATTAATAAGAATGTTTTCTATAGTTTTGCCGTCGAGATCAGTTCCAGAAATAGCAGCATTCAATTTATTAGTATATCCAGCATGATGTTTATCATGATGAATTTCCATTGTACGAGCATCTATGTTAGGTTCTAATGCGTCAAAGGCATATTTTAATTTCGGTAATTCAAATGACATAATCTATTTTTTTTAGTTAATAAGAAAAAAATGAAACCAAATTTAGGAATAAGAGTGATGAATAAAAATTAATATTTGTTATAAATTAATTAAATTCAAATTTTTCCAAACTCCTTTCTATGCGGAACTTGGGTTCAATTTATTTTTAGTTGTTATTAATACACAAAAACTACTCTTTTTTGATACTTTAGTAAAAAAACAGACTTGAATTCTCAATATCCTTTTACTATCTACAATGCAGCTGCAGGAGCAGGAAAGACGTATACCTTAGTTAAGGCGTATTTAGTTGCTCTTTTGACAGGAGAGTATAAGGATGCTTACAAAAATATTTTGGCAATTACCTTTACTAACAAAGCAGTTGCCGAAATGAAAACCAGAGTTGTAGAAAACCTGGTAGGCATTCGCAGCGCAGAAACTTCGCCCAAATACGAGTTGTTATTAAACGATATTGTCCAAGAAACAGGATTAGAGAAACAGGTAGTAAAACAAAAGGCAGACAGAATTCTTAAAAGTATTCTACACAATTATGCAGCTTTTGATATAGTCACCATTGATACTTTTACGCATAGGGTGATCCGAACATTTGCAAAGGATCTAGGAATTCCGATGAATTTTGAAATTGAAATGGATACAGAATCGTTAATTGAAGAATCTGTAGATGCGGTCGTAGCTAAAGTAGGAGAAGATGCGATCCTGACAGAAACAATTATTGATTTTGCCTTAAGTAAATTAGAAGATGATAAAAGTTGGGATATTACCATAGAGTTAAACAAAGTAGCCAGACTTCTCTTTAGTGAAAATGATAGAGCACACTTAAATAACCTATCTGATAAAACAGCAGAGGATTTTGATGAATTAAAAAATCAACTAATATCCAAAATCAAAAATCAAAAAGAAAAGATTGTAAAAACCTCTACAGATATTCTAAACCTTATCACAAGTAATTCTTTAGATCACAAGGATTTTTTTAAAAGTTACATTCCTCTTCACTTTGTAAAACTTTCTAAAAAAGATTTTAAAATAAATTTCTCTTCGGCGTGGAGACAAAATATCGAAACTACTGACTTTTACACAAAATCTCTCGATCCTGATAAAAAAGGATTGATAGATAGTATTCGGTCACCAATAGAACAAGCGTTTTTAGAAACAAAACAACAGATACTAGATATAAAGCTATATGAAAATATAATTAAGAATCTTACTCCTCTTTCTGTACTGAATGTTATTAATAAGGAGCTTCAGAAGATCAAAAAAGAAAGAAGTATCTTATTGATATCAGAATTTAATAAAATTATTAGCGAAGCTATTCAGGACCAACCCGCTCCCTTTATATATGAACGGTTAGGAGAACGGTACAGAGACTATTTTATAGATGAGTTTCAGGACACGTCAGAACTACAATGGAATAATATAGTTCCTCTTATAGACAACGCCATTTCTTCTGAAACCTTAAGCGGCAAAAGAGGACAGTTAACTATAGTTGGAGATGCTAAACAAGCCATTTATAGATGGCGAGGAGGAAAAGCAGAGCAGTTTATTAATCTTTCTTTAGATCAAAATCCATTTTCAGTTGAAGAAAAACAAGTGCTTAATTTACCAAGAAATTACCGAAGTCATCAAGAGATTATTAAGTTTAATAATGATCTATTTACTCTTTTATCAAATGACTTTAGTAATGATTTACATAAGAAACTATATTTATTAGGTAATAACCAAGAGTATAATGATAAAAAAGGCGGTTATGTACAGCTTTCTTTTGTAGAGGCTAAAAATGTAGCAGAGGAAAATGAAATATATCCCGAAAGAGTATATGAATCAGTGTTAGAGCTTAAGGAAAAAGGATATCTGCTAAATGAAATCTGTATTCTTACCAGAAAGCAAAAGGAAGGAGCTGTGATTGCAGATTTTCTTACTGAAAAAGGAATGTCTATTATCTCTTCTGAGACACTATTGCTTAAAAATGATCCAAGAGTACGTTTTATTATTGATATGCTTACCTGGTTTGTGTACCCAGATGAGTTGTTGTCCAAAACCAATGTTTTACATTTTATAACTGAAAAATTTTCAATATCGGAGAAACACACTTTTCTGAAAAAACTAGTATTTGCTAATAAGAAAACGTTTTGTGATGAAATTAAATCATTAGGAGTTGAATTTAGTTTTGCTCAATTGGATGCAAAACCTCTTTATGAAGGAGTAGAGTATATTATAAATAGTTTTAATCTTACATCAGTATCACCAGCATACGTGCAATTTCTTTTAGATGTAATATTTGGATATACCCAAAAACATGCCGAAGGTATTATCGGGTTTTTGTCTTATTGGGATCAGAAAAAGGATAAGCTTAGTATAATTGCGCCAGAAGGAGAAGAGGCAATTCAGATAATGACGATACATAAAGCTAAGGGCTTAGAGTTCCCGTGTGTTATCTATCCGTATGCAAACATTGATATTTATAGAGAAATAGAACCTAAAACCTGGTTACCAGTCGCAAAAAAGGACTTTAGTGGTTTCCGGGAGATATTTGTTAACTATAATAAGGAACTTTCGGATTATGGAGTGCCAGCAGAAAAAATCGTTCAGGAACGACAATCACAGTTAGAGTTAGATGCTTTTAACCTATTATATGTTGCTTTAACAAGAGCAGAAGAACAATTATATATTATTTCTAAAGCGGAAATAAATAGTAAAGGCGAAGGTAATTCAAGTAAATTTTCAGGAAAGTTCATTAATTATCTAATGCATATAGGTGCTTGGCATAAAGAACAATTATCATATGATTTTGGTAATCCAGAAAAACCTTTTAGAGAAACTGTATCTGCAAATTCCAAAACAAAGAATATAACACTTACTAAGTTTGAGAACTCCAAGAAAAAGCGTAAAGTGCATATTGTTACCAATTCAGGAAAACTTTGGGATACATCACAGGCAGCTGCCATAGAAAAAGGTAATCTAATTCATGAACTAATGTCCTTGATATATTCAAATAAAGATTTAGATAGAGTAGTAGAAAACGCTTTTGAAACTGGAATGATTAGTTTTTTAGATAGAGAAACACTTTATAATGAGTTAAAAATGGTTTTAGAGCATCCGGAGCTCTCTAAATATTTTTTAGAGGATAAACAAGTGTTAAATGAAAGGGGAATTATCTCAAACGGACGCATTTATAGACCAGATAGAGTTATAATTGATGCGCATGGAGAGGCTGCAATAATTGATTATAAAACAGGAGAACACAGTGCTTCGCACGGAAATCAATTAGAAGAATATGGCTTGCTTCTTCAGAAAATAGGATATAAACTAAGTAATAGGATATTGGTGTATTTTAATGAAGGTATTACTTTAAAATACATATAAATAAAAAATATTTTAGTAATTACTAGTAGAAATTTATTGATAAAAAATATTTTTATCTTATAATTGTACCGTAATTAAGGAAATTAGAACAGTAGGTTTCAGCTTAATACGGCAATTTTTTCACATTTGAGGGGGGCTTAAAGATTTAAAATAGGACTTTAAAAACTTCGCAAAGGTCGATATACACTGGCCTATTAAGAAAAATTTATTAGTTTTGTCTTTGACAGTAATTTTTAACATATTACATTTGCTCTAATTAACACTTAAAAATTAAATTATTGAATATGAAATATCTTAGCAGATTTTTAGTGGCTTCGTTATTAGTACTTGGGTTTAGTACTGCGAATGCACAGGATGAAAACAACCCTTGGGCAGTATCGATTGGCGTTAATGCTGTTGATATCTTTCCTACCGGAGGAGATTTACCTATACAAGGAGAAATCTTTGACGAGTTTTTTAACGCTACTGACCACTGGAACATTCTTCCATCCGTTTCTAAACTATCAGTTGGTAGATATATAGGAGATGGTTTTACATTTACCGCTGCTGGTTCGGTTAACAAAATTGATAAATTAGGAGAAACACCTGATGGAACTCAAGTTACTGCCGATGACTTATCTTATTATGCAGTAGATGGAACAATAAGCTATAGTCTTAAAAACCTTTTGAAATCTAAATGGTTCGATCCTTACTTAGGAATAGGTGGTGGATACACTTGGGTTGATGAAATTGGTGCAGGAACTCTTAATGGTTCTTTTGGACTTAACTTATGGTTAACTGAAAATTTAGCTTTCAATTTACAAACTACATATAAGCACGTATTCGAAGATTACGAGGTTAGTAACTACCCTCCAACTCACTTCCAACATTCTGCAGGGATTACTTTCGCTTTCGGAGGTAAAGATACAGATGGTGACGGTGTATTTGATAAAGACGATGAGTGTATCGACGTTCCTGGTTTAGCAGAATTTAACGGATGTCCTGATACTGATGGTGATGGAATTACTGATGCTAAAGATGACTGTCCTGATACTGCAGGTACTGCAGAATTTAATGGATGTCCTGATACAGACGGTGACGGAATCGCTGATCCTAAAGATGATTGTCCTACAGTTGCTGGTTTAGCTAACTTAAATGGATGTCCTGATGCTGATGGTGATGGAATCACTGACGCTAAAGACGGTTGTCCTAACGAAGCTGGTCCTGCTGCTAACAACGGATGTCCTTACCAAGATAAAGATGGTGACGGAGTATTAGACAAAGATGATAACTGTCCTGATGTTGCTGGTACTGTTGCTAACAACGGTTGTCCTGAAGTAACTGAAGAAATTCAGAAAACTTTAAATGAGTATGCTGCACAGGTATTATTTGACTCTGGTAAATCAACTATCAAAGATCAGTCTACTAAAGTATTAAATGATATCATTGGTATCCTTAAAGAATATCCTACTGCTAAATTTGTTATCGAAGGGCATACAGATAGTCAAGGTAGAGAAGCAAATAACCAAAAGCTTTCTGATTCTAGAGCAAACGCTGTTAAGACGTTCTTAACTAGTAATGGTATCGATCAGTTCAGATTGTCTGCTGTTGGTTATGGAGAGTCAAGACCAGTTGCATCTAACAAAACAAGAGCTGGTAGAGCACAAAACAGACGTGTAGAGATCAACTTAGTGAAGTAATTATTTTTCACTAAATAATAAATACATAGATAAAACGTCCCGATTATTCGGGACGTTTTTTATTTTTAATGGGTGGATAGTTTTTTAAAAGAGGTTGTATCAGAAGTACAAAAAAAAGATCATAATGTAAGTGAGCTTATTTTTATACTACCTAGTAAAAGAGCAGGGCTTTTTCTTAAAAAGGAATTGCTAGAAAAGTATGCTGGTCAAACTTTTTTTGCCCCCATCATTCTTAGTATAGAGGAATTTATCACCCAGCTGTCTGGATTACGTCAGATTGATGGCACACAAACCTTATTCGAGTTTTACGAAACCTATCTTACAACACATACTCATTTAGAAAAAGAAAACTTAGAGACATTCAGTAGTTGGGCACAGACACTGGTGTATGATTTTAATGAAATCGATCGTTATTGTATTGATAATGAAAGTTTTTTTTCATACCTCTCCGGAATACAAGACTTAAATCATTGGTATCTTCAAAAAGAAAAAACTGAACTTATACAGAAGTACATTAGTTTTTGGAATAATCTATCTGATTATTACATTAATTTTAAAACCAAACTTCTAGAAAAGAAGATCGGTTATCAGGGATTATTATATAGAAAGGCCTCAGAGAATATAGAAGATTATATTAAGAAGAATGATCAGAAACATATTTTGGTGGGCTTTAATGCGCTTAATAATGCAGAACAAGTCATTTTTCAGTCCTTGTTAGAAGCTAATACTGCTGAGGTATATTGGGATGTGGATACCTTCTTTTTAGAAAACAAGTATCACGAAGCTTCTTTATTTCTAAGAGATTATAAAACTCAATGGAATTACTATCAGGAAAAACCATTTAAATGGATTAGGGATAATTTTTCTTCTTCGAAAGATATTAAACTAATTGGAGTTCCTAAAAATGTTGGTCAGGCTAAGTTGGCAGGTCAAATACTTAGATCGATTCCGTCTGCTAGTATTGAAAAAACTGCATTGGTATTGGCTGATGAATCATTGTTATTACCTGTTCTAAACTCCCTACCCGAAACGATTAGTTCACTTAATATTACGATGGGATTACCTCTGAAAGATGTCCCGGTAGCTTCGTTTTTTGAGCTGTTGTTTAAACTCCATAAAGCTACACACTCTAAAGGACTATATCATAAATCTGTGTTGGAGATTCTAAATAGTCAACCTAGTTATTGGTTATTAGGCTCTTTGACAAATCAATTGATTACAAAAATCTCTAGAGAAAATCTTATTTTCATTTCTTTAGAAAAATTACAAAACGAAGCTAGTGATGCAAAAAGTGAAGTTTTGGACATATTATTCTCTCCTTGGAACAAAGCGTCAAAAGCTATAGAACAATGCAGGAAAATAGTTCAGTTGTTAAAAGAAAGCTTAGATAAAGAAAAAGATTCATTAGAATTGGAATATGTGTATCATTTTCATCTTGTTTTTAATAAATTGTTGGGTCTTAGTACAAACTATCAATACATTAAAACAATATCTTCTTTATATCATTTATATAAAGATATTATTAACTCAGAGACATTAGATTTTAGAGGAGAACCATTTAGTGGATTGCAATTGATGGGGATGTTAGAGTCTCGTTGTTTAGATTTTGAAACTGTAATAATTACTTCTGTGAATGAAGGAGTACTTCCGGCAGGGAAAAGCATGAACTCTTTTATACCTTATGATTTGAAGAGAGCGTATAATCTCCCAACTTATAAAGAAAAGGATGCGATATATACATATCATTTTTATCGTTTAATTCAGAGAGCCAAAAATGTATATCTAATATACAATACAGAAGATGAAGGAGTCGGAGGTGGAGAGAAAAGTAGATTTTTACATCAGTTGGAAATAGATAAAATACCGTCACATCAATTATCTAAATATATAGCATCTTCTGAAGTGCCTAAGCTAAAAAACACTCCATTGGTTGTTGAAAAGAATGACGCTATAATTCAAAAAATCAAAGAGTTAGCGTTGAATGGATTATCTCCTTCTGCATTAACATCTTATATTAGAAACCCTATTGATTTTTACTATAAGTATGTATTAGGAATTAGTGAAAGTGATCAGGTAGAGGAAACTATTGCTGCAAACACCTTAGGAACAGTGATCCATAATACATTAGAAAACCTATATAAACCTTTAGAAGACAAATTTGTATCTGTAGAGGACATTACAAATATGATTGCTCTAATTGATACCGAAATCAAATACCATTTCCGGAAAGAGTATTCTAAATTGGATATTACACAAGGCAAAAACTTACTTATTTTCGAGGTGGCGAAAAGGTATATTTATAATTTTTTAAAAAGGGAAGAGAAGATGCTGAAATCAGGATCGCAATTGAAAATTATTGCTATAGAAAGCAATCTGAAAACAGAATTAAGGATTCCTGAGCTTGATTTCCCCGTTTTTATTAAGGGAAAAGTAGACCGAATTGATGAATTAGACGGGCAATTACGAATCATTGATTATAAAACTGGCAAAGTTATTAAAAGTGATGTAGTCTTAATGGACTGGGATGTGATTACAGAAGATTATAAGTATAGCAAAGCCATACAGGTATTAGCATATGCGTATATGCAATATAATCAACAATCACTATCAGAACCTTTTCAGGCAGGAATTATTTCTTTTAAAAATCTTAAAGAAGGGTTTCTAAAATTTGGAACTAAAACATCTGTAAGAGGAAAAGTAGATTATGAAATAACTACTGAAGTATTTGATGAATATTTACTACAACTAAAAAAACTAATAACAGAAATTTCTACCTTAGAAATTCCTTTTACAGAAAAAGAAGTATAGTTATGATTATAGAGAAAAAGGATATAATTATAGAAGGAAAACATCAAAAACCAATTCTTATGGATGTTTTTTATGATGATCAGAAAAAAGAACAGCCTATAATTATATTTTGTCACGGATATAAGGGATTTAAAGATTGGGGAGCTTGGGATCTGGTAGCTAACACCTTTGCAGAGGCGGGATTTTTCTTCGTGAAGTTTAACTTTTCTCATAATGGAGGGACCATACAGCAGCCAATAGATTTTCCTGATTTAGAGGCTTTTGGTAATAACAACTATATAAAAGAACTAGATGATCTAACATCTGTTTTGGACTATATTATTGCTCCTAATTTCGAATACAAACAATTGGTAAATCAGGATAATGTTACGCTCATAGGGCATTCTCGAGCAGGTGGGATTACAACGATCAAAACCTCAGAAGACGCTAGAATTACAAAATTAATTACTTGGGCTGGTGTCTCGGATTATGAACAAAGATTCCCGAAAGGAACAGCGTTTCAAACCTGGAAAAATGAAGGAATATATTATATTGAGAATGGTAGAACCAAACAACAGATGCCACACTATTTTCAATTTTACACTTCATTTATTGAAAACAAAGAAAGACTTACTATTTCCGATGCAATGAAGAAAATAGAAGTTCCGCATTTAATAGTGCACGGTACGGCGGATACTACTGTTAGCTTAAAAGAAGCTGAAAATTTACATAGTTGGAGCCCCAAAAGTGAGTTGTTTTTGGTAAAAGGAGCAGATCATGTTTTTGGGGCAAAGCATCCCTGGAAACAAAAAGAAATGCCTAAAGATCTAGCAACAATTACTGAAAAATCCATAGCATTTGCAATACTTTAACACACTTTAGTTATTGAATTTAGAATGGTTTTGATTTTTTTTTGTTTATTTGCGATTGTGAAGACCAATAAAAGACATATGATAGCTTCTGTATTTCTGATAGTATTCAGTCTTATACAGGTATTGGATTTGCATGCCTTAAGTCATGACGCTAATGATTTAGATTGCAAAATATGTCAACTGGCTTCAGAAAATCTGGACGATGATTTTGTTTCTGTGGACGCTATAGAAATACCAAAAGAGATTATTGTTCCAGAAGATCGTATTAAGATCAATAATTCAGACACCTATTTTGATAGAGAAGCACACTATGCTTTTCTCAATAAAGCACCACCTGTAGCTTAAATCAATCAATCAGGTTTTTATACCGATTTTACTATTGCTTATCAGCAGTAGAGACCCTTTTTTATTTTTTAGAATGAAACGAAACACACTATGTATTGTGTTTCTTCTAGCAGTTAATTATTTATTCGCTCAAGATTGTAATAAAATACTCTCTGGTCGTGTAATTGATTTTCACGACGGAGTTTCCCTAGAAGGAGCAACAATTACTTTTAATAGTACAACAATTAAAACTGATAGTAACGGGATGTATAAAATCACAGGGCTCTGTGCCACTTCTTATGCCTTTACCATATCACATGAGGATTGCAATTCTCAAGTGGTTACTATTAATATAAATGAGGTTTCTGATAAAGATTTTTATTTAGAGCATCACTTGAGCGAATTACAAGAAGTAAAGGTTTCAGGCAAAAATAAGACTAAAACATCTTCGTCTCAGGAGGAAACTATAAATAAGAATATTATAGATAAATATAGTAGCGCTACACTGGGAGACGCTTTAAGAGAAATTCCTGGAGTTTCTTCTTTAAATACCGGATCTACGATTGTAAAACCGATTATTCAAGGTTTAAGCGGAAGTAGGGTACTAATTTTGAATAACAATGTAAGAATGCAAGATATGGAATGGGGAGAGGAGCATGCTCCTAATGTAGATATTAATACTGCAGGAAATGTCACTGTTGTAAAGGGAGCTTCTGCATTAAAATATGGAGGTGATGCCATAGGCGGAATTATTATCATGGAATCTAATCGCGTTCCTGCCAAAGATACTTTGTTTGGAAAAACTATAGTAACAGGAGCTACTAACGGCAGAGGAGGTACTATATCTTCAGAAATAGTTAAAGGATATCATAATGGATGGTTCGTAAAAGGACAAGGGACTTTAAAAAGGTTCGGAGATTTTGAAGCACCAGACTATGTGTTATCTAATACAGGTGTTTCTGAAAAAGGTGGATCTGTTGCATTTGGAATCAATAAATTTGAATATGGCTTAGATGCATTTTATTCTTTTTATGACGCTGAAATAGGAGTACTTGCGTCTTCACATATTGGAAATCCTGATGACTTATTTCAATCTATTAACAGTGGTCAACCTGATATCATTAGAGATTTCACTTATGATATTTTAAATCCAAGGCAAGAAGTTACTCACCATCTCGGAAAAGTAAAATATTACAGAAGGTTTGAAGAACTAGGTAAATGGACAACCCAATATGATTTTCAAAATAATCAGCGATTTGAGTTTGATACTAGAAGAACAGATGACCTAAGTAGGAGACCCAGCGTAGACTTGGAACTTACTACCCATACATTAACTTCAGATTTCAACTTTGATGCTAATAACAATTACAGTTTTAATGCTGGAGTAATGCTTAGATACCAAAATAACTTTGCTGATGCTTTAGAAACAGGAGTAAGACGATTAATCCCTGATTATGATAAATACGATTTCGGTGCTTTTATCACTGGTGAATTGGAGATTAACGAATCATTAATTTTAGAAGCAGGTATTAGATATGATTTTACGAGAGTTGATGCAAAAAAATTCTACTTGGAAAGCAGATGGGATGAACGGGGATATGAAGCAGATTTTTCAGATATTGTAATAGAAAGAGGTGTAATAGGCTCTCAATTATTAACCAATCCCATATTTGATTATCATAACATATCTTCTACTGTAGGGATACAATATTTGTTTAAAGAAGATTATCAGCTTAGAGCTAATTATACTTTGTCTCAACGCCCTCCTAATCCAGCTGAATTATTTAGTGATGGACTACATCATTCTGCTGCTAGGATAGAAATAGGTGATCTAAGGTTTAACAAAGAAACATCACATAAATTTTCAACATCGATACTAAAAAATAATGAAAAATGGGGATGGGAAATAGCTCCGTATGTTAACTTTATTAAGGATTATATTTTATTAGAACCTGTTGATGCTACACTTACCATTAGAGGTCCTTTTCCGGTTTGGGAATATCGACAAACTAACGCTCTGCTTCTAGGTTTTGACGCAAAGATGTACGTACATTGGTCTAAGAATTGGCAAACTGACCATAATTTTTCTTTAGTAAAAGGAAAAGAGACGGATGATGACATTCCATTAATTAATATGCCAGCACCTAATTTCACCAATAAAATTGTTTTTACAGAACAAGACTGGTTTAATTTACAAGTTTCTTTAGAAAGTCAATATACTTTTAGGCAAAATGAATTTCCTCCCAATATTTTCGTGTTTTCTCAAGATGCAGGAGAAGAAATTGAACTAAAGATTAATACACCTCCTGATGCTTATCACCTGTTAAGTTTTGATACTAACATGGGATTTAAATTGGGAGAGAAAAATGACCTAAAGGTGGGATTAACAATAAATAACTTATTAAATAAAAGATATAGAAATTACCTAAATCGCCAGAGAAATTTTGCAGATGATCTAGGTAGAAACTTTTTATTAAGATTAACTATTAATTATTAAATTTTAGAATGATGAACACACGTAAATTTTTATCAATGTTATCAGTTTTTGGACTCATATTATCATCTTGTTCAGATGACGACGATCCTGTTCCTGTTAGTGGAGAAGAAGTAATTACTACGATGACAGTAACATTAACAAATGGATCTGATACGGTAACGCTTAGATTTTTTGATGAAGATGGCGAGGATGGACCAACGAATCCTGTTGAGACTGTCTCAGGTAGCTTAAGTGCTGGTACAACCTATACAGGTACTATAGCTCTATTAAATGAAACAGAAAGCCCAGCTGAATTAGTAAATGAAGAGATTGAAGGAGAAGCAGATGAACATCAATTTTTTTACTTGACTGATGACCTAGGGATTACTACAGCGTATGCTGATCAAGAATGTGACTTTAATGATGATCCTTGCGAAGGAAGCAATGCTAATCCTGTAGGTTTAGCTTTTACCTTAACTACCACAGATGCTGTTGGAGATGGAGAATTAAGAGTTGTGCTAAGACATGAGCTTAACAAAGAGGCTCAGGGAGTTGCTGCTGGTGATATAACAAATGCAGGAGGAAGCCCAGATATCGACTGGACTTTTAATGTATCAGTAGAATAATATTATACAAGGTGGTCTCCTGAACCAACACAGGAGACTATCTATACATTTCGCTTTATAGCCTAAAAGTGAGATTACTTTTTTAAATTATTTTTTAAATCATTTAATATTAATTTAAAACCTTACTCTTATGACCTTATACAAAAAAACAACTTATCTGTTCGCAATTACCAGTTTCTTTCTGTGGTCGTGTCAGAAAAATGAAATTTCTGATGAATCTTCAGAAGCAGTACCAGAAGAAATATCTTTAGAGCAAGTCGAGCATACGCCCAAAGAAGAATTAAAACAAGCTTTTGCTCAAGGTCTCGCAAAATCTGTTCGAGAAAGTGAATCTCTTAGAGCTTTATTAAAAAATGAGGCATTGAAAATGTTCGATAATGACTATGATGTTTTATATCAACTCATTAAAGATAATGAACTTTCTGATGCGAAAACTGTAAAAACATTACTAGAGGATTACTTAGATAAAGAATTATTATTACAAATAGAAGAGCAATTACCGACGTTAACTATTTTTGTACCGAATCTTCCTGAAGGATCATTTTCTGCAGAAAACTGGGATGTAACTTCTCAAATCCCCGATGTTGCGTATAATGTAAAATCAACTAATGATGTACCGATCATTAAAAGTAACAAAGAAAATTTTGTACTTCCTGCGTATAAGATACCATTATTTCCTGTTATAGTGATAAAAGAAAGTGAACGTGTTATTTTGGATAACGAACCTGGTAAAAAAGGAATTTCCTCTAAAAATAATAGAAATAATAGTTTTAAATCAAAGGATGGTGTTGGTTTTCGATTTTTGGACGATTCGTTTAATCGTAATTTGAATATTCAGTATCCACTTAATAAAGATGAAGCATTTGCAAAATCTAATGTAGACCCTAAACATATTGCTGCGTATGATTTTTTTGAAACGCAGGTAGGTTGGCAAAGAGACCATTTATATTACGATTTAACTCCGATGAGTGATAGAGGTCCTTTTGTTTTTGATTTTAGAGAACATATTACTTCTTTTAGACTTAAAGGTGGAGGCGGATGGTCTAATGGTGTTATTGCCTATAATAAAATTGCTGATCAAACAGGTGATCCGAGAATTGGAATCCAATATGTGCAAGGATATCCTCAAACTACTGGAAGTTGGACTGATGGTGTTTTCGAATTTAAAGTAACCGCTTTGATCAATGCTAAAAATGGAATAGGATCAGAATTCGTGACCTATTTTCCTGCACCTGCTAGGGATCTTTTTAGAATTAGAAGTTCAACACCATCTGGTACTACACTACGTTTAAGAAATTTAAGGACAAAAAGATTCTATCCTAATCTTGCACTTATGAATTGGGATTTAGATCAATATGCATCTACGATCAAAATTGAAATTGAAGAGGTTGACAGAACAGAAACTATAACTACCACGGATACAAGGACTGTAAAATATGCAACTAATTTTGGTATTGATGTAGGGTTTGGTAAAAAGGTGAAAATTGGATTAGAATTTGGTGCATCGCTAGAAGAAACACGTACTGAAACAATTTCTAAAACATATACCTTAGAGAATGATAGACTTGGTGCAATCATTGCGAATTTTGCAGATGATTGTATAAGGAAAAGTGGATCTAATTATAGTGTAGGCACAAGATATACGACAGGGTGGTTTGAAATTGATTTAGCTCCCCTACGCGTGCAATAGAATAATAGAAATAAATTATAACAATTATAAGTTGGGTTTGTTTATAATATAAACAAACATTTTTTTCAAGATGAGACTCTTGAGAAGTAGTTAGCTCAGGAGTCTTTTATTTTAATTATCAAAAAAATAATAAACCACATTAATAAGCAAAATTGAAACAACCATAAATCATAGTATAATAATAAGTTGAGTTTGTGTATTTTATTATTAGTACAGATTTGTTTCAATTAGACCCTCAGGATATCATATCCCTGAGGGTTCTTTTTTATAGCATAAAATTTTGATCCTAAAATATAAAATTGGTACGAACTTTGCTCAATTGTTATCAAATAACTAACAAATTTTCAAGTTTTAAAGACAAATTTGTTGAGAATATAGTAACAAATTAGACAAAAAAGACACTAATATATAGTAAAGGTTGATTTTTAGTGAGTTAATCTCAAGGATTTTAATGAGATATTATGGCATTGTTAAATGTGTATTACCACTAAAAATTCATTTAAATATTTAAAGATTAGCTCTTATATTCGCGGCGTAAAAACCTAACCAAAAAACAGCAAAATTGAAACAATCATAATTATGTATAAGTTGAGTTTGTGTTAAATATTATAATTTAGTTTCAATTCAGACCCTCAGGAAGTAGTTAGCCTGAGGGTTGTTTTTTTTAAATAGATTACGAGACAATACATTTTAAGTTATTTGATAGACAGGAAGAAGTAGTGCTGCATCAAATTATTTTCTAAAAACAGATATTCATCATACATTTGTTTTATACTTCAGTGTATCAACAGTTGATTCTTACTACATGCGTATCCTTCTTTACATAATCCTTGTTTTTATACCATTTTCTTTAGTTGCACAAAATGAACTAGATACAATTACTACGATTAAGGAGGCTAGATTCAGTTTATCTGTGGATAGTATTCCCAAATATCAACAGTTGTCTGTTGAAGCTCATCAGAAAGGAGATTTTAAAGCTTTTAAAGAATACTGTGATGCTATTTTAGAGATAGCCAATAAACACGAATTAGATGATTTAAAGAATCAAGCCTTAGTGAATTTGGGGATTTATTATAGTAACGTTGATCAATTAGATAAAGCTATAGAAAAGTACTTAGAAGTTTCGGACAACCTAAGTAAACTTCCACAAAATAAGAGAGCAGAGCTCATAGTTTTAGCAAACCTGGGCAACTTGTATAATAAGATAGAAGAATATGATAAGGCGATTGCTACGATGAAAGAAGTAGTTGAACTTGCCTTAACAGTGGATCAATCTGAGCATTATCTGATGATGGCTTATAATGCCTTAGGAATTGCTGCTTCTATTAAAAAAGAATATTGTCAATCAGTAGAGTATAGCCTGAAAGCTAAGGATCTAGCGGTGAAATTAAATCGTAAAGGTGCGATTATAAGTATTCTTTTAAATTTAAGTGATAGTTTTTTAGCATTAGAAGAATACGATAAGGTAGTCTTTTACTGTAAAGAAATATTGGTAGCTATTACTGAAGAAGACTCCAAGAAACAAAAAGCTACGGCTCTAATACTTATAGGAGATGCATTGGTTCGTAATGACAAACCAACAGAAGCTTTTTCATATCTAATAGAAGCTAGAGATCTTGCTGTTTCTGGAAATTTTTTCAAAATCCGAAAGGATGCTCATAAATTACTAGCTAAAGTATATGAAGCTAAGGGAGATTTCAAAAAATCTTTGGAAGAACAGAAATATTATACGGAGGCCAATGGAGAATATCTGAATACACTTTCTAAAGCGCAAAAAAAACAACTAGAAATAGAATCAGAAGAAAAGACAGAATTATTAACGGAGCAAACACAAGAGCTTAAGTTTCTTGCGAGAGAAAAACAGGTATACCTAATTCTTGGATGTGTATTATTGATTTTATTAATAGGTTCTTTTATAATATATAAGAAAAGAAGGAAAAGACTTGTATCTGAATCTTTGAGACTAAAAGCGGACAAAGAGCTATTAACGAACGAAAAGGAAGCGTTACAAGTAAAGCTAAAAAGAATTGCTAAGAGCACTAAGAAAGAAAAAGATACTAATGTAACTTCTTACCAGAATTCTTCACTTACCCTAGACGATCGAAAGTTATATATGCAACAAATTCTGGATTATATGGATAATAAGAAGCCATATTTGAATCATGAGATTAAACAATCAGATATAGCAAATGATTTATCCATGAGCGTTCATCTTTTTTCTGAAGTACTGAACGTTTGTTTTCATAGAAACTTCAATAGTTTTATTAATTTATACAGAGTAAGTGAAGCAAAATCACTTATGAAAAACCCTAAATACAGACAGTATAAAATTTTATCTATTGGCTATGAGGCTGGTTTTTCGAGCAAAACTTCATTTAATAGGGTTTTTAAAAACCTAGTAGGCTCTACACCTTCAGAGTATCAAAAACAGCATATTGTTTTGGATTAAGCGCACAGTTTTTTACCAAGCCTACTTTTCCCATATACCCGTTGTAATAGCATTTACAGGTTTCAAATTATAAGATGGAACCATTTTCACAGGATTTCTTTTTAACATTGGAATGTCGTAATTAACAAGGTTCAATATGAATTCGATGAACACCATATTGTCGATAGATGGCCTTATTATATATCGGAAAGCTTGCTTTTGATGAGATTAAAAAAAGAAGAATTCACCAATGTTAAGAAGAAAAGAATCTATAGAGTTGTATAAAAGTTTCGAAAGCAAGTTTGTTTCTCCATTTAGTGAAACAAGGGAGCTGATAAAAGTACAGTTATATAAACAGATAGTATCTTCTAGAGTTTCAGTAAATATAAAAAAGAAACCCTTGGTAGTTTTTTATTTTGCATCTAATGGGGTAGATATTCAGAGAGAAGATTGGACTTATGAAATGAAGCAAAGTGCAAAGCAGTATGCGTTAGACTATCCAGTACCAGGTGCAGAAAAGAAATATTCTCGCTTTGGAAAAGTTATAAATACTATAACAGGTATCATAGTCTTATTGATTGGTATAACTATTTTTTATTATTTCAATCAAAAAGCAATTCAACTTAAGAATGATTTTGTCGAATTTACAAGTTTGCCCAAAATAGGAGATAAATACTACGGCTCTATTACTCAGCCTATATCTGATTCGGATATCCCCGAAAAAAGTTATGGTTGGATAAAAATAATATATGTGAATCCTGCTGATAGTATTATTAGCTATAGAACAAGCTTCGATTTAGGAGAAGCTACTTTTAATACGTTAGATACAGATTATACTAATTTCGAATTTATAATTTTTGAAGGTAAGTTTAAAGCTACAGCAGATCGTGAAATAAAGATTATATCATCGGATAAAAAAATGAAATTCGAATCTCAAGTGATTCGTGATAATACCAGAAATTATAAAATATCAGCTAATTAATCGTGGATCATTAGAGAAAAAATAAATATATAAAGTTTCTATTTTATATGTTTTTATTTGGCTTTATTTATTGTTATACAGTGAACTTAAAGTCTTTTTATGATTAGTTGAAGTTTTAATTATCTGTTCGATATCTTTTAGTATTAATCGTTTTGTTTTTGAAACTATATTAGGATAAGTTAGATAGTACTACCAACATAGAAAATATGGGGAACCAGTGCCAAATTATAATTTGAAACTTTTTTAAAACAATTCTATAGTACATTTATCATATACAGATAACTTGAGTTTTTTTATTTAAGATAACACTAAAAAAAAATAATGAAAATCGTTTTAACTTTTTTACTTATAACCTCTCTTATACTATTGGGGTTGTATATAGGTTTGCTACAATTTGGTGGTAATTCAGGAAGAGTTCTTGGGACTGAAGTAATCGCACTTCTAATACTTGGTGTATTTATGATTTTTGCGATATGTTCTGTGGCAGTAGGAGTAATTGTTTTTTTACCTAATAAATCAATTAAAGTCAAGGTTTTTACTACTATAATCCTAGCTATGATTGTGATTTTTTTAACTATAAAATTAACTGTTTTAAACCATTTCATTTTTGATTAATTTATGTCTAAAAACCATGAGAAGAATTTCTAAAAATACAATAGTAAAAAGTCACCAAGCCTTTGCTTTATTCCTGTTAATGTTATGTTTTCAAGCTTGTAATATGCATACCCCAGAAAATTATTTTGGTAGAACAACTTTAAACACTAATAGGTATCATAATTTAGGTGCTAGAGATTTTGCAGAGATGAAAGCTTCTAAAAAAGCAAACATGCTGTATGGTAGTTTTAGTGATGGAGAACTTAAAATTGCTGACAGTTACGAAACCCACATAAGAGGAATGAAAATGGCCTTTTTAGAGGAAGATATTAAAAAAATTAAAGAACTTAAAGTAACTACAGAAACAGAAGATTTGATAAAAACCTCTTTAGAAGTTTTCGAATTCGTGAAATCAATTTATGAAAATGATTATATTAAAATTGCTAAATTAATGGATAAAAGCGCTTCATCTGAAGATTTAGATGCCGCGATGAAGAAATTAGAGAGTTCTGTTAATCAATATCACGTAAAGCGAGAAGCACTTATGCAAATAGCAATACCTTATGCAAAAGAAAATGGAATCGATGTTAGATTTTAAGAAACATTATAGTGTATTAATTATCGTAATCTTGATAATAGCGTCTTGTACTTCGCAAAGTAAAAAAATACAAGTTATAGATGAAAAAGATCCTGTTTCGGCTACAAATCAAGATCAGGTATCTCCATACGAGGCGTATTTAGATAATTTTCGGTTTGAGAATGGGACGGACACTTTATTAGTACAGCGAGAAAGCAGAGTTTTTTATTGTGGCACAGCAGCCTTTGAATATTATGAAGAGCTAAAGAAGAGTGGACTAAAAGAATACTTCGAAAAGTATAATGACTTAGTTGAACACCCTACATTTTCTAAAAAAATAGAAGCAAACAGTAAAACAAAAATACTATGGGTGAATCGAGGTAATGAAGGTGAGCTTATGGAGTTAGAAAATGAAACTATTCATGCAAATAAGGAGTTGGAGAGAAGACTTTTTGAAGAAAAGGCTTTTGTTCAAATTACCGAACATCCTCTTGCTATGGATAAAGTAGAAATCTATACTACGGTTTTCTATCCCGTGTCAAATAAAACTGAAAGTTTAATACATAGTATTATTAAAAATCAAGGTGAGTGGAAAATGAAATTATTGAAAAGAGAAATTAGGTAAGATGATAAATAGAAGTATTTTAATATGGTTAGTCATGATTTTGATTTCTTGTAATAGTAATAACACCACGACAATTGAAAAACATATTAGCTCTTCTAATTCCGAGGTGTACGAATACGATTTGGGTTTTTTTGGTGATGAAGAAGGTTCTTGGATTGATACACAGGCAAAACATTTTGAAATAAGTGAAGTAAAACGAGATCATACTATAGGACAACATATATATACATACAAACCAAAAGAAGGATTTACAGGTGTCGATATTGTAGAGGTTAAAATGAATAAGGGCTCTAATGGAGCAGGTCGTGGAGTAGAAAGTATATTGAAAATTGTATTTAATATAAGCGATTAAAAAGTTATTAGAGAAGAGTCGATTAACATAAAGTATAATAATGTTCATCAATTAAGTAAGAAAACAATATTATTGTTGTTCTCCCTATTTTTATTCATAAACTGTAGCTATAATACTATGACCACCGAAATACAGAAATTAGATCGTAACTTAAGAGAAAAACGCTCTGAATATTACAATAAACTGCAAGAACCATTATCAGAAACGAAAATTGAGGATTTAGAAATTAAGTACAATATTAAATTACCAGAAGATTTAAAAGAACTTTATTTATGGAAAAATGGACAAGATTATACTTGTTATGAATCTTTTGTAAATAATTCGCAATTCGAGCCGTTGGAGCAAGTTTTGTCCGGAAATAAGGAATTAACGGAGATGATTGGTTATGATTTTGAAATTGAAAATTGGTGGAATAAAAATTGGTTGCCAATATTTGGTAATGGAGGCGGAAGCTACATTTGTTATGATATTGAAGGTATATTTACTAAGCAAAAAGGACAATTGATATCCTATTGGAACGAATATAATGATAGGAATGTAATTGCTCCTAATCTATCTGATTTCATTAAAAGTCTGAATGAATACTACGAAGAAACTCCAACATCAGAATTTGATGAATATTTTGATATTACTTCGAAAATCTCAAAATGGAAAAAAGAATTCATCGTCGATAAACGTATCATACATTGAATAGAATAACACTAATAAGTAAGAAGTAAAATGATAAAATCCCCCATTTCTAAATTATTAATCTTTATCTATATTGTTTTTGGATTTTGTAATTCATACGCTCAAGAAACAGAAAGAATTCTACCAACAGAAGGTCATTATATTATTGATAGCTTATCGCATGATATCCCAGAAAATGTAATGAAATCTGTTAATTGGAATGTTGCTATCGATTCGTTACCTCAACAATCTTATTATGTTTTAGAAACGGATACTGCCGTTTCTTATATCAATGCATATACTATCCGAGAAGTAAAAAAAGATCAAATTGATTTTAAGGCATTAAAGATTCTGAATAATTCGAAAAACACTTTGCATCTTATTGATGAAGATCAATTTATAATTCAATTAAAGATCAATCTGTCATTAACAGAATCTTCAGACAATCATATAAAAATGAGACTTAAAAGAGTGTCTGAGAGTGATGATAAATTGGTTGGTATTCAGACCAGAATAGAAGCGTTTAGAAAAAAGAAAAAAAAGGAGAACGATACATTTGCTCAAGATTTTCTATCTGAAGAGAAAAGATCTGTGGATGGATATGTAACTGCTATTCAAACGAGTGATTATGGAATGTCGATTCCTATAGAATATACTTCAAAATATCTTAAAGATTCAGGCGAAAAAACATCTTTATATGCATTAAAAAAAGATAGTATTCTCGGTGGGATTACCGTCGGTAATTACAAAAATAACGATTATGGTCATATGAATGTGGGTGTTATAACCTCTACTCTACCAATTACTGTAGCGGATTATATGGCGATAGCCCCAAATTATAGACAAGAAGTGTTTTTTCAGGATGATGATTTGGTATTATTCAGATTTTTTAATGAATATAGATTTATTGGTGTCAAAAAAATAAGTAATGGGACCTACGCTATAGCTGAAGCCGAAAGCCCTAACAAAAATATAGAAGAGCTTAAGGAGTTTTATAATATTTTTAATTCAGTAAATGTTATTTCAAAAGTAAAAACATTAGACTTAAAATCTCTTTTTACAGAAGAAGCGACATTTCTAAATACGGATAAGGAAAAAGAGATATTCGAAAGGATAGAAAAAGACGTAAATAATAGTTTAAAAGATAAAATGAGATCAGACCATTTTGTAGAGAAATGGCTTCCAAAAAGTTTTTATCTAGAGAAGTACAGTCAGTATTCTGGTACTTTATCGATATTGGATGTGTCAGTAAATAAAATTAAAAAAGAGACATTAAAGAAATATCCTGATGCGTCTATTGTTTTACAAACCAAAAATAGTATCGTACTACAGACAAAAAATAAAGTATACAAACCTTTTGTTTTTAGAGAGTATCAGGGATACACCTTGTTTTTTGAAATAAAAGAAAGTCCATTTTCAAAAAATATTCCTCTGAAGCTCGCTGTTAAGTTTTATCAGGTAATAGAGCGTTTAGAGTTAGAAACATATCCTTTCGAAAAAGCACTAAAGCCATATTTCAATAGATTTAGATCTGCATATTTAGACAGGATAGATTCTACATATATTTTTATTAGCGATAAAGGTTGGGATACCAAAGGAGTTCTTTCTACAACTGGAAAACTAATTTTACCAACAAAATATGAGAGTATCAGAAGTTATGAGCAAGGTTTCTTATTAACTATTGATAGCATTGTAAATAAAGAGTCTTCTGAAACAGAAAAAAAGAAAGAATATAACGGATGGGCAAATAGAAAAGGGGAAATTGTTTTACAGGCAAAGCACAAAAGTATATATGCAATTGAAGAAACTTCTTTTTTAAATGTTAGGGATTCTCTTTTGGGCTTATTTGATACGTATAAGAATCAATTTATTATTCCTGCTTCTTACGAAACAATTAGTTTTCATAAAGAAGCCCAACGTATAGAACTTAGAAAAAAAAATAAAGAATATTATTTAGCAGATTATACGGGGGCAATACTTCACGAAAAACCGTTTACAAATATTAGAGTGCTAGGCAAAGAAGCACCAATAACTTTTATGGCGACTAGAAATGGCAAAGATTTTTTTATTGATCGTAATGGAAAACCATTAGATAACAATCAATATAATATGTTATATCCTCATTATAAAGAAAAGGTAGTTTATTATCGAATCGGATCCTATGGCTCAGTTAACAATAAAAATGGATATTTAGATTATCAAGGAAATATAGTAGAAGAATTTTCAAGGATATGTAAAGATATTAGCAGAAAAATTGTAACTCGCCCAAACGAAGTTTTTATTACCGATATAAATGGAAATAGATTGCATAAAACTTCTTTTAAAAGTGTGTTTAGAATCCCAGAAAAACCACTATTCATTGTTACAGAAAACAAAAAAAAGTTTATTGTTGATGACTCTGGTCTACCTATTAATACAAAGAAATATGACGGTTTATTTCCTGTAGTCCCCGAAAAAAGAATCTTTTACAGAATAGGTAAAAAAGGGGCGACTGATGTAAAGGAGGGTTATTTAGACTTTGATGGAAAGGAAATTGAATAATTATAATCATCACTTTAAAATTTGTTTATGAGAAATATCTTACTATATACGGCAATATTATTTTTTAATGTATCTGGAATAGCACAGTTTACCTTTAAACCTATAGAAAAAGGAGTGCTTGATTCATTAATAGAAGATGCGATAAGAAATAATGAAATAGATCGTGCTCAAATGAAAAAGTTAGATGGAGAATATCAGGACATGATAGCAGCTCCTAAAAATGCAAATGCGGTTTTTGATTATGGTCGTATTCTTACAGCATTATTACAACCAGGATTGGCATCTGCAACAACAAAAGCTTTATCTGAAGGTGGAAGAAAAATTGTAGGAGAAGCTGAAGATGCATACAGAAACGCTATTAGTCATTGCGAATGTCATGGAAGAGCAAATATTATGTTAGGGCTGTTATATAATCAACAAGGAAAGTATTTCCTATCAGAACCTCATCTAGAAAAAGGACTAAAGTTAGATGAAGGAGGTGAAGATTGGATGGTTGCTGCTAATCAATATTTATTGGCAGGAGCTTATACGTATAATACCGAGAATGAAAAATATCTTAAAGTATATGATTTATTTAAGAAGTATGCTAAGTCGGTAACAAAAGAAGCCGCATACTATCAAAAAATGGCAGGTTTATATGTGGCATATTATGAAAAATAGTTATCATTTTTTTTTTAGAAGTATACTTTTGAAAAACAACACTGTTCGGTTTTTACTTATAATTTTTATAAGTAATATAGGTAGATCTCAAATCCAAGATTCTATTCTTTTCAATAAAAATGATGCTCGTGTTTTCAAGAATAAGCTCATTATCGATCAAACTGAAATCTACAATACAAAAACGGATTATGATCGATTTATGGAAAAAAATGAAATGCCAAATACCGATTGTACCGCTCATTTCGAATCCTATTACAATCCATTATCTCTTGTTGGAAATTTCTATAGTTATGAATATAAAGAAAATGCTGAATCTGCTTGTGGAACCCCAGGAGGTACTGTTAGTGTTAAAAGTATTTCCCTAAAAACCGGAAATGAAATAACAATTCTAAAATTGTTTGAGGAAAAAGATGTTGTCGATGCTTTTAAAAACGATTCTTGGGTATTAAAGAAGGTAAAAGAGTATCAAATAGATATAGAAAGTATACAGAGCTTAAAAGATATTACAGGGTTTTTACAAAATCCGTATGTTGGCATAAAATTTACAAAATCTGGCTTTTGCATACTTGATTTTAAAAAAGGAAAAGCTACGATTCGTTTTGTTGCTACAGAATATATGAGATTTAATCACAATCAACACCTTCAACTGGGAATGATATTGCCTGTAAAAGTAGAAGCTCTAAGTTTTTTTAAGGACAAAGAAAATTTCTTTTTAGGCAAGTATAAGAATTGGCTACAAAAGTAATTAATACCCTGTAACATATATAGTTCTTATCTCTATTGTCTAGAATAGTTTTTATTCGAAAAGAAAACACCCTTTACTTTTTTACGAAAATTTACGTATTAGTTTTCGTTTATATCCACAACTTATCGATTGTAATTAATATAGATTTTAGATTTTTATATCCAATAACTAAAGTGCTGAATGTATTATATAGGATTTGACATAGGAAGTTCATCTGTTAAAGCATCGTTGATCGATTCAGAGAGCGGTAAAAGTATTGCTTCAATACATGAACCAAAGGATGAGATGGATATTATTTCGGTAAACAGAGATTGGGCAGAGCAAAATCCAGATTTCTGGTGGGAGAATGTTTGTAATGCCAGTAAACGATTATTAAAGGAAAACACAGTTGCTTCAGAGTTAGTTCTGGGAATAGGCATATCGTATCAGATGCATGGACTTGTTTTGGTTGATACTGAAGGGAAGTTATTGCGAAATTCTATTATTTGGTGTGATAGTAGAGCAGTTGATATCGGAAATAAGGCTTTTAAAGAATTAGGAGAAGAAAAGTGTAAAGAAAATCTTCTCAATTCACCTGCAAATTTTACCGCATCAAAATTAAAGTGGGTACGAGATAATGAACCTGGTATTTATAAGAAAGCATATAAATTTATGTTACCAGGTGATTATATAGCTTATAAATTTACGGGTAATATTAATACAACTAAATCAGGATTATCCGAAGGAATACTATGGGATTATAAAAAACAGCAGCCTGCAAACTGGTTGTTAGAGTATTATGATATTGACCCAAGTCTAATACCCGATATAGTAGATACTTTTTCGAATCAGGGAGAGCTAAATAGTAAAGGAGCTCAAGAAAGTGGTTTACAAACAGGAACACCAATTTTTTATAGAGCAGGTGATCAACCCAATAATGCTTTGTCTCTTAATGTTTTTAACCCGGGAGAAGTCGCATTAACGGGCGGTACTTCAGGCGTTATTTATGCGGTAACAGATAAGGTATCAGGAAAAGAACCTGTTAAGTATAACAATTTTGCACATGTTAGTTATAGCGAGCAGAAGCCAATAATTGGTAAATTACTATGCATTAATGGAGCAGGTATTCAATATAGATGGTTAAAAGACAATCTTAGCCTAGAAACCAATTCATATCAGACGATGAATATGCTTGCTTCAGAAGTTCCAGTAGGATCTGATGATCTACAAATACTACCCTTTGGTAATGGAGCTGAGAGAATGTTTGAAAATAAAACAATTGGAACTCAAATTTGTAATATCAATTTAAATAAACATACTCGATCACACATATGCAGGGCAGCATTAGAAGGAATTGCATTTTCTTTTGTGTATGGAATGGAAATTTTAAGAAAAGATGGAGCTAATATAAAAGTACTAAGGGCTGGAAATGATAATTTATTTAGATCTGAAATTTTTTCTAACACAGTTTCTACATTAATAGATCAAGAAATAGAAATTTATAATACAACCGGTGCAATCGGAGCAGCAAGAGCTGCAGGATGGACTCACGGTGCATTTAATGATTTTGGTGAGATGATAATAAAAAATGATAAAGTAATGACCTATCATCCTTTACATAATAGTGATGATTATCAATCGGCTTACCAAAGATGGAAAAATGAATTAAATAGAATTTTAAAAAAATAAGTAATGGTATTACTAGGAGACAAAGAATATTTCAAAGGGATAAGTGAAATTAAATTTGAAGGAAAAGAATCTGACAATCCGTTGGCATTTAAGTATTATGATCCGGAAAGAATTGTAGCTGGAAAAACGTTAAGAGAGCATTTTAGATTTGCAATAGCGTATTGGCATACATTCTGTGGTCAAGGAGCTGATCCATTTGGATGGGGGACACAAAATTTTGCTTGGGATCAATCCTCAGATCCAATACAAGCAGCAAAAGATAAAGCGGATGCTGCATTCGAGTTTATTACTAAAATGGGATTTGATTATTTCTGCTTTCACGATTTTGATTTGATACAAGAAGGACCGACATTCTCTGAGTCAGAAAAAAGAGTTTCTATCATAACCGATTATTTGAAACAGAAAAAAAAGGAATCAGGTGTTAAATTATTATGGGGTACGGCAAATTGCTTTTCTAATCCTAGATATATGAATGGTGCTGCTACCAATCCCGATTTTAATGTATTAGCAAGAGCTGGTGGGCAAGTAAAATTAGCGCTAGATGCAACGATAGCATTAGAGGGCGAGAATTACGTGTTTTGGGGTGGTAGAGAAGGTTACATGTCCTTGCTTAATACCGATATGAAAAGAGAATTAGATCATCTAGCTCAATTTTTAACGATATCTAGAGATTATGCAAGAGCACAAGGGTTTAAAGGAACTTTTTTCATTGAGCCTAAACCAATGGAGCCTACTAAACATCAATATGATTTTGATACAGCCACTTCTATTGGGTTTCTTAAAGAACATGGATTAGATAAAGATTTTAAGATAAATATAGAGGTAAACCATGCGACGTTGGCACAGCATACTTTTCAGCATGAATTAGAGGTAGCGGCGAGCTCAGGAATGTTAGGAAGTATAGATGCTAATCGAGGAGATTATCAAAACGGATGGGATACAGATCAGTTTCCTAACAATATTTTAGAAGTAACAGAGGCCATGTTGGTGTTCTTAAAAGCAGGAGGACTTCAAGGAGGAGGAGTTAATTTTGATGCAAAAATTAGAAGGAATTCTACAGATTTAGAAGATGTGTTCTTGGCACATATTGGTGGAGCAGATACTTTTGCGCGAGGGTTGATTACGGCGGATAAAATAATCTCTTCGTCATCGTACGAAAAATTAAGAACAGATAGATATAGCTCTTTCGATACAGGAAAAGGGAAAGATTTTGAAAATGGAGCATTAAACCTCAAAGATCTGTACGAAATAGCATCGGATAACGGAGAGCTTGCTCTACAAAGCGGAAAACAGGAGTTATTTGAGAATATCATTAATCAATACATTTAATGAACTGCTTGAGTTTATAACATTTTATATAGAAAAAAGAATATGAAATTTTTTATTGATACTGCTAATTTGGATCAAATATCCGAAGCCCAGTCTTTAGGGATTCTAGATGGAGTTACTACGAATCCTTCACTAATGGCTAAAGAAGGTATTACAGGAAAGCAAAATATAATCGATCACTATAAAAAAATATGTAGCATAGTTGATGGAGATGTTTCTGCAGAAGTAATATCGACTGATTTTGAAGGAATGATAAGTGAAGGAGAATTGCTAGCCGCTTTACATCCCCAGATTGTGGTAAAGCTTCCTATGATAAAGGATGGTATAAAGGCATGTAAATATTTTGCGGATAAAGGTATAAGAACGAATGTTACTTTAGTGTTTTCTTCTGGACAAGCACTACTCGCTGCAAAAGCAGGAGCGACATATGTATCCCCTTTTCTTGGTAGATTAGATGATATTTCTACAGATGGACTTCATCTAATATCGGAAATAAGACACATCTATAATAATTACGGTTTCCAAACTGAAATTCTTGCAGCATCTATTAGACATACAATGCACGTAATTGATTGTGCTAAAATAGGAGCAGATGTAATGACCGGACCTTTATCATCTATAACAGGATTGTTAAATCACCCTCTAACGGATATAGGTTTAGCAAAATTCTTAGAGGATTATAAGAAAGGAAATTAATATAACGATGAGAGAATATAATATATCTATTCTTGAAATGTCTTAACAATATAGTTTGTAAGTATTCTAAACTTAAACCCAGATTTTCTAATGTATAATCTGGGTTTTTTTAGTTTAGGTATCAATGAATAATGAGGTATGAACAATAAAAAGATGGCAATGACTCAAAAGACATCAGGTAAAGAAAGAAATTTAGAACTTCTTTCTCCAATACTAAGAAATAATCAAGGAGCTAAATTAACCTTAACTAATTATGGTGCTTCAATCGTAAGCTTAGAGATTCCGAATAAAAGAGGAGAGTTAATTAATGTTGTAGTAGGATTGGATTCTGTTAAAGATTACCAGGAAGTTGCATACCATCCAAGTGCTAAGTTTTTGGGAGCCTCGATAGGAAGATATGCGGGTAGGATCAGTACTGGAGGCTTTACTATAAATAATAAAGAGTATAGACTGTATCAGGAAAATGGCGTTCATTTACATGGCGGACCAGAAGGCTTTGATAAAAAAGTTTGGGAAGTAGAATCAATAGATTATAGCACAAACACTGTTGTTTTTTCATATCTCAGCAGGCATTTAGAAGAAGGATACCCTGGGAATCTGGAGGCGAAGGCTATTTATCATTTATCAGATAATAATGTTCTAGACATTACCTATAAGGCTGTCACGGATCAAGATACTTTTGTGAATCTTACTAATCACGCATATTTTAATCTTAATGGTTCAAATAACATTTTAGATCATTCATTACTTTTAGATTGCTCTGAATATTTAGAAGTTGACTCGAAACAATTACCAACAGGAGAACTGATATCAGTCACTGGTACTAAGTTTGATTTTTTAGAGCCGAAAAACTTACAATCCTTAGCTAATTTTGGTCTAATAGATGACACCTTTATTTATAAAACTAAAAATGGAGAATCAGTGAATAAAATAAAGGCTAAACTTGTTTCCCCAGTGAGTGGTTTACAGATGAAAATAAAAACAAATCAATCTGCGGTAGTAATTTATACTCCAGAAAATTTACCTCATTGGAATTTTAAGAATCAAACAAAATATGATCGTTTTCCCGCTATTTGTTTTGAAAATCAGAATTATCCTGATGCACCCAATCATCATCATTTTCCATCTTCCTTACTAAAAGTAGGAGAAGAATATGAGAATAGGAGTGTATTCGAGTTTTCGATTATTTAAACTGCTTTATGCATTAGAACTTCGTCTTTGTAGTAGTCTCGAGCCATAATAGATTTTCTAATATAAAATGGGTTAAACAGGCAAAATTATAAGCTAGGTTGGTTCTCCTACTCTGTCGTTAGTGAAGACGTTTTGTGGATTCTCTTTCAATAAGGTTCGTTTTTATAACTTTAGTAGTATAAGAAGTTTCTATGTTTTCATTTTCTATTTTGTCAATAAGGATTTTTGTAGCAGCTTCCCCAAGATAGATACTGTGTTGGCTTATAGTAGTAATAGATGGCGTTACATGGCGAGGAAGAACGCCATTAGTAAACCCTATAATAGAAATGTCTTCAGGCACTTTATATCCTTTGGATAATACCATTTTTAGCGTGCTAATAGCAGAATCTTCTTCAAGACACAATATAGCATCCACTTTTTTAGAATCAAGTAATATTTTTAGCAAGGTATTGATATCATTGAATTCGTCAATTTTAAGTATTAAATCTTCATCAATTGGAATACCGGTTTCTGTAAGCGCTTTTTTATACCCGTTAAGTCTAAGTTCTCCAACACTAAGTTGATGTATGTTAGAAACTATTGCAACATTTCTACAACCTGTTTTAATAAAATAATTAACAGCATTAAAAGCTCCTTCTTCGTCATTTACAATAACCTTATCACATTCTATTTCATCAGTGACTCTGTCAATCATTATGATTGGGATTCCTTGATTTATTGCATTCCGAAAATGACTAAAGTCCTTTTTGATTTGTGTTTCTTCTGCAATAGATAATATGAATCCATCTAAATCTGAGTTTTTTAATAGCTCCATAGCAGCAACTTCTTTTTCTCGAGATTCGTTAGAAATACAAGTAATGATATTATATCCTTTTTCTGTTGCAATCTTTTCGATGCCTACAAAAACTTTTGTAAAAAAGTGATTAAGCATATTAGGTATAATAACTCCTATGGTTTTGGTGCTTTTATGCCTTTCGTTAGCAAAAGCGCTATTATTAGATTTATATTGAAGTTCTTTCGCGTACTCCTGAATCATAGATTTAGTGCTGTTGCTAATTTCATAACTATCATTCAGAGCTTTTGAAACTGTCGCAATAGAAACATTGAATTTTTTTGCAATATCCTTTAGTGTGATTCTCTTTTTTTTCATACTAGTTTTTAAAGATGTTTTTTGACTAAATAATGGCTAAGAGCAGTATATTTTGAGATATCAAAATTTTATAAAAGGTTTTAATAAGTTATACGTAAAAATCAGGTAAATATGCTTTTTTCGTAAAGTAATCTTAATAATTTAATTTATAAGGATGTGAAATTCTAATTGCAACAAAATTTGTAAAGATTGCTTCAAATATTTTAGAGCTACCTTTTTTTTTGGATGACTAGAAGCGAATAGAAATTTTATTTTTTTAGAGCGAATATTGAAAAGATGTCATTTTTAAAGATAAGTCGAACCAACCTCTCCATATGCGAATAGTTAATTTATTGTTATTCAGCATTTTATGTGCTTACGAAAAGTTTTCGTAGAATTAGATTTAAAATCAATAAAATTGTCAATTGTTTTTATATTGAGTTATAATTTTGAGCATTAACTAAATTTTTAACACAAATTCATTCGTATTCGTAATTGATTTGACTCCAAAGAGTATTGTTGATGATTGAATATGAATTTTTAAATTATTCTAACTTAAACGTATTTAATTATGAAAACATTTTTAAGCATTTCAGTACTCTGTTTGTTGTTATTTACTAATTGCTCTGATGATTTGAATTCTGATAATCTACCAGAAACAACAGAAATCGAACAAAAGTCGATAGACAATAACGGATACATTAGTGATAATCGAACCGACGGGTATAATAAGGGCTACTTTTGGACTATTTATAAAGAAGGAGGATGGGGTAGATTGAGGTTTCCTTACGCTAACCAATATAGCGGTAATTTTGAGATCGAATACGATAACAATCAAGATATTGTTGGAGGGAAAGGCTGGTCGACTGGTAATGGAAGAAGAATAAACTACAATATTGGATTGCTTCAAGGATCTTATAATTTTGTAGGTGTATATGGTTGGACACAAACTCCACTTATAGAATATTATGTAGTAGAAAAGGGAAGTATTACAGGTCAAAACCAAAACAGGAATTATACTGTAAATGGCAAGAATTATAAATTTAAGAAACAATTGAGATCCAATGCCCCTTCAATTTTAGGTACTAAAACATTTTATCAATATATAAGTGAGCACGGTAGTGTCTCTACTGGTTCTAATCAGCAGGTTCACATGCAAGCGCATATTAATCATTGGAATAAGTATGGTGGCCATAAACCAGAATGGGGAAATCTAAGAGATTTTGATTATCAGGTTTTTGGTATCGAATCCTATACAGGTAACTGGGGGAAAATTAATGCTAGTATTTGGTAGTTAGTACATAAAAAACTAAAACTATAAGGCCGATTCATTGTTTCGGCCTTATAATTTTAGACCTTATTAGAGATAGACAGTTTATTATTTTTTTGACTTAGTAATGAAAAGAGTTTTGTTTTATTTTTTTGCTGGATTCCTAATGATGTTTTATTCCTGTGATCAGGAAGAAACGAAAAGAGTCATCAATGGTGATCTGGTTTTAGTCAAAGGGGGAACCTTTATAAATAGACAATCTAATTTATATGGAAAAAATGCCTATGTAAATGATTTTTATATAGCTAAAAGAGAAGTTACACAAAAGGAATGGATGGAGATAATGGGGAGTAATCCTTCCAAGTTTAAAGGAGATAGTTTACCTGTCGAAATGGTGAGTTGGTATGATTGTGTAGAGTTTTGTATCAAAAAAAGTATAATAGATGGATTAAGACCTTATTATAAAATTTATAAAGATTCTATAGATAAGTTTAATACCTCCGAGTTCGATAGTATTAAATGGTTAGTTAAGAAAAATCCAAAAGCAAATGGATATCGTTTGCCTACCGAAATCGAATGGGAATATGCAGCAGGTGGAGGTCAATTAAGTAAAAGCTATTCATATAGTGGAAGCAATAATATTGAGGAGATATCCTGGTACTGGAGAAATAGTGGAGATACTATTTTAAAAGGACAATGGAATTATCGTGTTTTAGAAAATAATAAGAGTAGAACACATCCTATATGTGCCAAAAAACCCAATGAACTTGGTTTATATGATTTAACAGGAAATGTTAGGGAATGGTGTGATGATTGGTATGAAGATGAGCGGATACCTCGTGGACATTTTCGTTCACAAAGAGGTGGTGGATGGATTGGCATTGAAATTTACTCCAAAAATGACAATAGAGATTATTTTGAAGCTAGCGGTGTAGGCCCAGATCAAGGTTTTCGGATTTGCAGAAACAAAAGTTGATTTGTTTATAGTCAGTTCTTAATAAGAAATACTTAATAATATAACAATTATTACTTCCTCATTTTTCATCAATAAAGGTGTATACGTACTAAAAATAGATGTTTTTTATAAATCTGAAAAAACACACTTCGTGATGCATCATAATTTATAGTATTCGCTTCAAATATCCCATCTCATCGGGAGGTCGCATAATATTTTTGGTTTTTACTTAAAATTTTAAGTAAAAAATAAACGATTTGTCAAACGATGTTTTTTAAAATTGCTAATCGTTCATAGGTTTGTAAATGTTTTTCTGCAATAGTCTAACTAAATAAGATAGTTGTTTAAAAGTTGGATTACTGTAATTATCAAACAATACAAACTATATAATTAACCAAAAAAGATTTATGGAATCAGTCTTAGAACAATTAGATTGGATGGTATTAAGTGTTTACTTTTTAGCACTTATAGGCGTAGCTGTCTGGGTAATATTACAAAGAAATAAGGATACGGCGGATTATTTTTTAGCAGGGCGTAATGTAGGTTGGTTTGTTATAGGAGCATCAATATTTGCTTCTAATATAGGATCAGAGCATGTGGTCGGTTTGGCAGGTACAGGAGCTGAATCAGGGATGCCAATGGCTCATTACGAACTACACGCTTGGATTGTTCTATTATTAGGTTGGTTGTTCTTACCATTTTATATGAGAAGCAAGGTGTTTACGATGCCTGAGTTTTTAGAAAAAAGATTTGACAGTAGATCACGTTGGTTTTTATCTATTTTTTCTTTAGTAGGATATGTAATTACCAAGGTATCAGTAACAATATATGCAGGAGGAATAGTAGTTTCAGAATTACTAGGTATACCTTTCTGGTATGGAGCTATTGGGATAGTTGTTTTTACAGGAGCATATACCATAGTTGGAGGTATGAAAGCTGTGATTTATACAGAAACCTTACAAACTGTAGTATTGATTGCTGGATCTTTAATTATTACATACCTAGGGTTACAAGAAGTAGGTGGTTGGGAAAATCTAAGAACTACCGTAGGTTCTGACCATTTTAATATGTGGCGACCTATGTCTGACCCAGATTTTCCTTGGACAGGCTTATTGTTTGGAGGAACTATTGTAGGTATTTGGTATTGGTGTACAGATCAATATATTGTTCAAAGAACGTTAGCTGCAAATAATATAAAAATAGGTAGACGTGGAGCCATTTTTGGAGCATATCTTAAGATATTACCAATTTTTATCTTTTTAATACCAGGTATTATAGCTTTTGCTTTAGCAAAACAAGGTGTTTTGACATATGATAAAGCGGATGAGGTATTCCCTGTTTTGGTAAAAACCCTTTTACCAACAGGATTAAAAGGCTTAGTTGCCGGAGGATTGATGGCGGCATTAATGAGTTCATTGGCGTCTGTATTTAATTCGTGCTCCACCATATTTACAATAGATATTTATAAAAAATTAAAACCGGCAACTCCAGAGAAAAAGTTATTAAATATCGGAAGAGTAGCTACATCATTAGTAGTTGTTCTAGGAATTATATGGATTCCTATTATGAACAAAATAGGTGGAGGTGTTTTGTATCAATACCTACAAAGTGTACAATCTTATATAGCACCACCTATTACAGCAGTATTTATACTAGGAATAATTTGGAAAAGGGTAAATTCTAAAGCTGCAATTGTTACATTGTTTTCGGGTCTTTTGATAGCTGCTTTAAGAATTACAGCAGAAATTTTAAAGGATGATTTATCAGGCTTTGCCTATGAGTTTGCAACTATCAATTTTGCACATATGGCAATATTCATGTTTGTGTTTTCCGTGATTGTTTGTGTAACAACTAGTCTGGTTACTACAGCGCCGGATTATGCAACGATTAAAGGTCTTGCGTTCGGAACATTGTCATCAGAGCAAAAAGAAGAAACTAAAAATAGTTATACCCCGATTGATATTGTTTTATCCGTATTATTGGTGATTGTAGTAGTATCTATATTAACATACTTCACTGGTTGATACCAAACACCCGTATAAATCGTGTTTCTTGAACTTGAGGGATATTAAAAATCAAAGAAATATGATAAAACATGCTATATTTATTCTTAAGCACTGGAATATCAATTTATGAATATTAAAAATACTATAGCATTTTTATTGTTTTTTTGCTATTGTCTGAATTTTATTTGGGCGCAAGAAAAATCGAATGATTTTGATTTTGTAAATATAGAAGATGGTATTTCTAGAATAGCCGTACCGGTAATTATACAGGATCAAGATGGTTTTATTTGGATCGGAACTAACGGAGCGGGCCTACACAGATACGATGGAATTGAGTATAAATCGTATAAACATACATTAAAGGATACTACTTCCTTAAGAAGTAGCTCCATTTACTGCTCATATATCGACAAAAAGAACAGACTTTGGGTTGGTACAGAAAATGGATTAGACCTTTATGATCGAGAATTGGATCAATTTAAGAGAATTGATATTTCTTATTCTCAACCAAAAGATCTTAATCAACCAGATTTGGCGGTTAATAGTATCATCGAGGATGAAACTGGTGATATTTTTATCGGCACATACGAAATAGGCTTACTTAAGTTAAATTCAGAAACCTACAATGTAGAAGCGGTCACCAATGTTGATGCTGATAACAAACAAAGTTCGATAGATATCCATGATCTTAAAGTAAATTCTGAAGGAATAATATATGCAGCAACCAATCGAGGGTTAAAAGTATATGACCCTAAAACGAATACATTGGATCTTGCGGTTTTTGGGACAGAAAAAGGGAGGCAATCAGTGCGTACACCAATTATATCGTTATTGATTGATAACAATAATAGTTTGTGGTTAGGTAGTATATCCAACGGAATATATAAAATTGATAAAAAAGATGACAACACTTTCAATATCAAAAACCTTCAATTTACTAATAAGAGAATCTTTTCAATGATTTCTAATGCAGATGGATCTATACTCTGTGGCACTGAAAATGATGGTTTGTTTCATATTAAACCGAATGGCGAGCTAATAAAAAATTACCTTTTTGATAAAAACAATAAAAATAGTATTCGATCAAATTCCATATGGTCTTTGTTTATGGATAATAATGAAAGGATATGGATAGGGTATTATAATAAAGGTATAGCAGTTTATGATAAGTTGTATGATAAGTTTAAAAACATAGAAAGTCTTGCTAGTAACCCTAATTCTTTAGAAGCAGGTTCTGTTACTGGAATTGTTCAAGATAAATCAGGTTTGTTGTGGATTAGTACCGACGGAGGAGGAATAGAGATTTATGATCCAAACAGTCAAAAATTTATCCATGTTAATAAAAAGAATAATAAGGATTTTTCAAATCTTACAGCGTATGATATTCAGACTATATTTATAGATAGTAAAGAAAATATTTGGGCTGGAAGCTGGAATGGAGGTGTTTTTTTACTAAAAAAAGGAACAAAAAGATTCGTTAATTATACAATAGAAAATACAAACGGAACATTAGCTTCTAATAGCATATTAAGTTTTGCAGAAGACGCTGAAGGCACTATTTGGATTGGAACTTTTTTTAAAGGAGTTGTATCGTATAATCCGTCAAAAGATGAGTTTACCCATCATACGTCCGAAGAGTTTTCTAAATATGGAATTCCCAACAGCGATGTCAGAAAGGTATTGGTAGATTCTGATAATAATTTATGGATAGGTGCAGCCAATGGATTGTATAAAGTAAGTAAAAATGAGGTTAATCAATTCTCTGTTATATTATTAAGAGAGAAAATGAACAGTAAATATCAGAACGAATCTGATACAAATCATATACTTTCCATCTATGAAGGAGCCGATGGATCTATCTGGATTGGTACAAGAGGTGCCGGTTTATGTAGGTATAATCCAGATACGTATAGCTTTGTTTGGTACAATGAACTTTATGAATTAGAAGACGAAAATGTCTCTGCAATTATTGAAGATGAATATCATAATATTTGGACCAGTGGTAATGCTGGAATTCATAAATTAGATCTGGAAAAAGAAACAATCAAAGATTATAAGGTTAACGATGGTTTGTTATCCAATGATTTTAATTTTAATGCTGCATTTCGAGATAAAAAGGGAAATATTTATTTCGGAAACTACGAAGGGATAGATTATTTTAATCCAAAAAACATACAAACAAATAATAGTTCAACAAGTTTATATCTTACGGATTTTAAAATATTTAACAAAAAGGTATATCCGAATCAGGAAGGGACACCTCTAAGTAAAGTAATTTCAGAGACTGATAGTATTTCTTTAAGTAATGAACAATCAGTTTTTACAATCGAATATACAGGTATTAATTATACGCGTCCAGAGAAAAATCAATATGCTTATTATTTAGAGGGATTAGAAGATTCATGGAATTATGTTGGCAATACAAGAAGTGCAACATATACTAATCTGGATCCGGGAAATTATACTTTTAAATTAAAAGTTGCGAATAATGATGGTAAATGGAATGAAACTCCATTGCATTTACAAATAAAGATTTTACCACCCTGGTGGAAAACAAACTGGGCATTATCGGCATATGTTTTATTGTTTTTGCTTGGTATATATCTTTTAAATAAAGTAACAAAAAATAGAATTAGAGAGAAGCAACAGATACGATATGAAAGAGAAAAAAGAATTAAAGAAGAAGAGCTTCATAATAAAAAACTACAATTTTTTACCAACATATCTCACGAGTTTCGAACTCCTTTAACGTTGATAATTAACCCGCTGGAAGACATACTCAAAAATGAAGAGCTAAACTTACCAAAAGAGGTGAATGAAAAACATTTAATAATCCATAAAAATACAGATCGACTTTATAGATTAATTAATGAATTGATGGATTATAGAAAGCTTGAGCTTAATAAATTGAGTATTAAAGCAAGGCAACTCGATATAATCACCTTTGTACGAGATGTGGTAAGTCATTTCGTTATGGAAGCGTCTCATAAAAAAATAGATCTGACCATAAGCCATGAAATTCCTGAACTAAAAGTATGGGTAGATATTGGTATGCTAGAGAAAATCATCTTCAATTTATTATCCAATGCATTTAAAGTTACTCCAGAAGGAGGACAGATCACCGTTTCAATAAAAAAGACTGGACAAACTCTTACAGAAAAAACAGGTGAAGGCATTTTATCTGAAGCATTCGAAATTAGTGTGTCTGATACTGGACCCGGCCTTAAAAAAGAACAACTTGATAAAATATTTGAGCGATTTTATCAAGTAGATAACCTAAACAAATGGTATTATGGCGGTACCGGAATTGGCTTAGAAGTTGTTAGAAGTTTTGTAGAGTTACATAAAGGAAGGGTAGAAGTTGATAGTGTGGTTAATGAAGGAACAACATTTTCGGTAATATTACCTTTAGGCAAAAAACATTTCAGCGAAAGCGAAATTGTGTTGAGTGATGAAGATTCGGATGTTCTGCTTAAAACTAAATTTATAGGTAATGTTCATAATCAAAGCTTAGAAAATCAAATAGAAGAGGAACAAAAAACCAACAGGATATTAATTGTTGAGGATAATACCGAGTTGAGAAACTATCTGAAAACAGAATTAGGCAATACTTACAAAGTCTTTGATGCCAAACATGGTAGCGAAGGTCTGGAAATAGCTAAAAAAGAAGTGCCGGATATCATTATTACTGATGTAATTATGCCAGAAATGGATGGCTTCGAATTCTGTTCTATGATTAAAAAAGATATAAAGACAAGTCATATTCCTATTTTAATGCTTACTGCAAAAACAATGGAAGATGATCGATTAAAAGGCATTGAGTCCGGAGCAGATGTGTATCTCAATAAGCCTTTTGATATGAGAGTGTTAAAATCATATTTAACTCAGATGCTTACAATAAGACAAATAGTTTTTAATAAGTACTTTAGTGATGTTAGTGATGCCGATATTAATCAGAACAATACATCATTGGATAAAGAGTTTATTCAAAAAGTATTGAATCATATCTATGAGAATTTAAGTGATCCGGATTTAAGTGTAGAGTCTTTGTCTTCAGAGCTTCATCTAAGCAGAAGTCAATTTTACAGGAAGATAAAAACGCTTACGGGACAGACGGCCAATCAATTTTTAAGAAATATAAGATTGCAAAAGGCGAAACAAATTTTAGAAAGCGGTTCTACGAATATTAGCGAAGTTTGCTATAAGGTAGGGTTTTCTTCTCCCTCCTATTTTACAAAGTGTTTTAAAACGCAGTTTGGAATATTACCTACAGAGGTAACTACAAATGAACCTTAATTTTATCCGTAAATGGAATCGACAAAATAGATATTCAAGGTAAAATTATTGACTTTTTGCACTGAATTCAGTTATCTAATTACGAGCGTATTAATAAAGTATACTTCTACCCTATCCTCATCCTTTTTTAAGTATAATTGAAAGGATGTTTATGGCTCAATGTATTTTTCATCAATCTTCGGTGGTTTAAGATATATTCAATTTTGTATTACATTTATTATAGAAGTATTAGTAAATAAGATAATAAAATATATTCTTCATAATTAGACCCCATACTAGTCAAATTTAGCTATAAATATTGTTGCCTCGACTGTCTAAAATGTTGTAAAACCCCCGTAAAAGGGGCGGATGCAACAAATGTTTTATCATATGCTCTATCTGTGGCATTGTTTTTTTAATCCTGTATATAAATTGTTAAAAAATTGTGAATTAGCCAAAGGACATGAATAAGAAGTACTCTAAAATTAAAATTTTGGGAGAGATATTTTTAATAGTATTGGTGCTCGGATTATTTGTTTTCATCCTTGATCTAATATCATAAAAAGAACCAGCTTTAACTAACAATAATGATAAGGAAAGAATCTAAAAAAACATTAAAAAAACTTTTCAGGGTTAACAGTTTAATTGTCGTTTCAATTATTCTTCAATTGAATATTGGATGTGTAACAAAAAAAGAAACAGAATACAAGTTTAAGAATCCCAAACTACCTATTAGTGAAAGAGTAAGTGATCTAATAGGTCATATGACTCTTTCTGAGAAGGTATCGCAGATGCGGTATGATGCACCGGCGATAGAACGCTTAGGAGTGCCTGAGTATAACTGGTGGAATGAATGCCTACATGGTGTTGCAAGAGCTGGAGAGGCTACTGTATTTCCGCAGGCAATAGGAATGGGTGCCACTTGGAATGCACCATTATTATTTGATGTAGGTACAGTAATTTCTGATGAAGCAAGAGCGAAGCATCATCGTTTTGTAAAGGAAAATAAAAGAGGGATATACCAAGGGCTTACTTTTTGGACTCCTAATATCAATATCTTCAGAGATCCAAGATGGGGAAGAGGTCAGGAAACTTATGGAGAAGACCCATATCTCACCGGAAGAATGGGAGTTAATTTTATAAAAGGATTACAGGGTGATGATCCAAAATACCTTAAAGTGGTTGCTACAGCTAAGCATTTTGCTGTACATAGTGGACCGGAAAAATCAAGACACGAAGACAATTATCATACATCAGATAGAGATCTAAGAGAAACATATCTACCTGCTTTTGAGGCCGCAATTAAAGAAGCAAATGTACAATCTGTAATGTGTGCTTATAATAGATATAGAGATGAAGCTTGTTGTGGGAGTAATTTATTATTAAATGATATACTTCGAAAAGAGTGGGGGTTTGATGGTTATGTGGTTTCGGATTGTTGGGCAATTAACGATTTCTGGGAACCAAATAAGCATGAATTAGTCGAGACCCCTGCTGAGGCTTCAGCTTTGGCAGTAAGTAGAGGTACGGATTTAAATTGTGGAGATGTATACGACCCTAACCTAGGAGATGCTGTTCTTAAAGGATTGGTTGATGAGGATAAAGTAGATCGAGCGTTATCAAGACTTATGGAAGCTCGATTTAAACTTGGTATGTTTGATCCGGAAGAGATCGTATCGTGGTCTAAAATACCGTATGATGTTGTATGTAGTGAGAAGCATTATAAGTTGTCTGAGAAAACAGCCAGAGAATCCATGGTGTTGTTAAAGAATGAGGGAAAACTACTTCCTTTAAATAAAGATATCAAATCTATTGCAGTAATCGGTCCTAATGCAAATGCTAAACAAGCGCTATTGGGAAATTATCATGGAACTCCTTTAAATAACATCACACCTCTAAAAGCGATCAAAGAAAAATTACCTAATACAAAAGTATATTATGCTAAAGGAAGCCATATCGCAAAAGGTTGGCCTTTATTACAACCAATACCGGCTTCTGCATTGCGAAATGGAGATACTATTGGATTAAAAGGAGAATATTTTGACAATAAAGAGTGGAAAGGTGAACCAAAAGTAACCCGAAATGATAGTATAATAGATTTTATATGGGTTTCTAAAACACCATTTGAGAATGCAGCTTCCGATAGTTTTTCTGTTAGATGGACAGGAAAAATTGTTCCAGAAGAAAGCGGCTCATATAGAATAGGATTAAGAGCTAGTAGTGCAGGTAAACTTTATGTAAATGATTCTTTAAGAGTAGATTTTGAAGATGATCACGAGCCAAAAATGAAGTATCTGGACATGAGATTAGAAGCCGGTAAATCATATGACATAAAGATAAAATATTACAATTATCATACAGATCCACAAGCTCAATTACTATGGTCTAAATTAGATAAAGATCTTTTAGTTCCTGCAATAGAAGCTGCTAAAAATTCAGAAGTTGTGGTGCTTTGTTTAGGATTATCTCCTGATATAGAAGGAGAAGAAATGCCAGTTGTTTTAGATGGTTTCGATAAAGGAGATAGATCAGAAATCTCTTTACCGCAATCTCAGGTTACTTTATTAAAAGAAATACAAGCTCTAGGCAAGCCAACAGTGTTAGTATTGATGAATGGAAGTGCACTTGCCATTAATTGGGCAGATGATAATGTTTCTGCTATTCTTGAAGCATGGTATCCAGGAGAATTTGGAGGAAGAGCTATTGCCGACGTCCTTTTTGGAGATTATAATCCAGCAGGTAGATTACCTGTTACCTTTTACAAATCTGTTGAAGATCTTCCTGATTTTAAATCGTATGATATGACGAATCGAACGTATAAATATTTTAAGGGAGAGCCTCTATATGAGTTTGGACACGGATTGTCATATACTACTTTTTCATATTCAAAATTAGAAGCGCCAGATGCTATAAAAACAGATGAAAATATTCCTGTATCAGTGCAAGTTACTAACACTGGAGATAGTAAAGGAGATGAGGTTGTTCAGTTATATCTATCCCAAGATAAAAAAGAATATGCCGATGGGCCTAAACACTCTTTAATCGGGTTTAAAAGAATCAACTTAGAAGTCGGAGAAACAAAAAAAGTAAGCTTTACAGTTACTCCAGAACAATATGCTGTCATTAATTCTGCAGGAGATAAGGAGAAGATATCAGGAGCAGTTCAAATTTATATGGGTGGAAAACAACCCAATCAAAATGATACTACAACAGCAAAGAATTTAACCAAAAAAATCACACTTAACTAAAAATGGAACTAAAAAATGAAGCTTTAATTAATTGGTATCTAAATAGTTGTAAGGGACAAGGAATACTAATTAAAGGAAAACAAAAGTAGCTGTCAAGCACTTTTTAACTAAACTACATAAAAATAATGTCATATGATAAAACTTAAACTAGCAATTATTGCATTTATTTTAATTGGAACACAGCATGTTTTTTCGCAAGAAGATAGTGTAAGTGGAACAGTTACGGATCAATCTAATATGCCCTTGCCAGGAGTAACAGTCTTGGTAAAAGGTACTACCAATGGTGCCTTAACTGACTTTGACGGTAACTATGAATTACAGGGACTATCGAAAGGAAATATTTTAGTATTTTCTTATGTTGGAATGCAAACTATAGAAAAAATTGTTATCGAATCCGGACAGATTAATGTCGTTATGATTCCTGAAGCAACGGATTTAGAACAAGTTGTAGTTATTGGATACGGACAGAGTAGAAAAAAAGATCTTACATCGGCTATATCAACAATTAGTGCAGATGTTTTAGAAAAACAAGTCGTTACTAATATCGATCAAGGAATTCAAGGTTTAGTATCTGGTGTTACTGTAACACGAAGCTCCGGGCGACCAGGAGGGGCCGTATCTGTAAGAATACGTGGTACTACATCGGTAACGGGATCTAATGAACCTTTATACATTATAGATGGAGTAAACGTTCAGAATTCAGAAAGTGATTCTTTTAATTTTTCACGTTTCGGAGGAACTGGTGGGCAAACCGCAATAAGTCCTCTTTCTGCATTGAATCCAAATGATATCGAATCGATAACAGTTTTAAAAGACGCTTCTGCTGCAGCGATATATGGAGCACAATCCTCTAATGGTGTGGTTCTCATTACTACAAAAAGAGGTAAAGCAGGTAAAGCTAAGATAAATTATGAGACATATGGAGGGATTCAATCTGCACCAAAATTATTGGATATGATGAATCTTAGAGAATTTGCAGCGTATTCAAATGAGGTTAGACAAAGTCCATCAACTAATTTACCTCCTGCTCCACAGTTTGAAAATCCAGGTATTTTAGGAGAAGGAACGGATTGGCAAAAAGCAATTTTCAGAGCTGCTCCGATAATCAATCATCAATTATCAATTTCGGGAGGAAAAGAAAAAACAAAATTCTACGCCTCAGCAAATTATTTTGATCAAGATGGTATTATAATTAATTCTGGTTTAAGAAGGTTTGGTTTACGATTAAATCTAGATTATCAATATAACGATAGAATTAAATTTGGACACAATATTAATTTAAGTAGCTCATTAGAACAAATAGGATTAAACGATTCTCGTAATGGAACTATTACATCAGCTTTAAGACAAACACCTGATGTACCCGTTAGAAATCCAGATGGTACGTTTGGTTCTCCAGAAAATGGTTTAGGTAATACAGGAGCACTTAACCCAGTAGCTGCTTCAGAAATAAGAAATAGCACGCTGGAACGTTTCAAAGTGAATGGAAATATTTATTTAGATTTAAAATTAGCAAATAATCTTAAGTTTAGATCTGATTTAGGATATGATTACAATACTGCCAAAACAGAAAGCTTTTTCCCAACTTTTGATTTTGGATCACTTTCTAATGGTTTGAATTCGGCTTTTAAAAGCGCGAATGAAGGATTGTATTATCTATTTAAAAACTATTTGACCTATACTCCTCAGATAGGAAATCATGGGTTGGATATTTTATTAGGAACAGAAGCTCAAAAAGTTCAATTTCAAGGATTATCCGGACAACGATCTGATTTTCCCAGTAATGATATTCCTGGTTTAAATACAGGTGATGCAGAAACATCACTATCAGAATCGTTTGAAGGAGCAAATTCAATACTTTCTTATTTCGGTAGGATCAATTATAATTACGATTCAAAATATTTGCTTTCTGCTTCTTTACGATATGACGGTTCTTCAAAGTTTGGAAGGAGAGATACTCGATGGGGTCTGTTCCCATCAGTATCCGGAGCTTGGGTAGTTAGTGATGAACCGTTTATGGAAAGTATATCAAATGTTTGGAGCTATTTTAAAATTCGAGCAGGATATGGTACTAGTGGAAACCAAGGGATTGGTGATAATTTATTCTTGAGTTTCCTTAGAAACCAAAATACTGCTTTTGGGAGTGGGTTTAGCTTAGCCAATTTTAATAGCCCTGATATAGTTTGGGAATCTTTGATTTCACCAAACCTTGGAGTAGAACTTGGATTTATTGACAATGCCATAAGGTTAGATGTGGATGTGTATAGAAAAACATCCAAAGATTTTCTGGCTACCAGACCTGTCCCAGGATTTTTAGGAAGTTTAAACACCTTATCTTTTATAGGGATCAATGCACCCGTAGAAAATTTTGGTGAAATGATCAATGACGGTATTGATGTGACGTTAAACACTAAAAATGTTACTAATGAGAAGTTTAGTTGGGATACTAATATTGTATTCAGTTTATATCGCAATGAAATTACTGAGTTGTCTAGTGATAATGATGCTCTTATAGGAACTTTAAGAGATGAAGAAATTGTTGCTGATTTAACAAGATCAGTAGTAGGCCAGCCAATAGGTATGTTCTATGGATTCGTAACCGATGATTTATTTAGAACCCAAGAGGAATTGGATAATGGTATAATCCCGGCAGAGAGTACTCGTAATGAAGCTACTGGTACTTGGATTGGTGATGTGCGTTTTAAAGACCTTAATGGAGATGGAACCATAGATGATAATGATAGAACTTTTATTGGGAATCCTCATCCGGATTTTACTTATAGTATAACTAACAATTTCCGATATGGAATGTTTGATTTATCTGTCTTCCTTCAAGGATCTTACGGTAATGACATTTACAATTATACTAGAACGTATATTGAAGGTGTAAATCGTTTTAATGCAAATCAAGCAGCAACAGTGATCGATCGATTCAGTGCTTCTAATACTGATGGAAGTTTACCAAGATATTCTGATGGAGATAAGAATGGAAATAATAGAGTGTCTGATAGATTCATAGAAGATGGTTCTTATCTAAGAATTCAAAGTGTTACTTTCGGATGTACCTTACCTAAAGATACATTTGGAAAAACCAAAATTTTTGATCAAATTAGAGTATATACCACTATTCAAAATTTATACACCTTTACGGATTATTCAGGTTATGATCCAGAGGTAGGATCATTAAATCAAAGTGCTCTTTTTAAAGGGATAGACTTTGGTAGATATCCCGTTCCAAGAACAATGACCCTTGGACTAAATGTACAGTTTTAAAAAAATGAAAAAGAAAATAATATGTTCGGTATGAAAAGTAGTAAGAAATTTTTTAAGTATTTTATTGTATTGACCTTTCTAACCTCTTGTGGGGATGATTTTTTAGTAAATGATGTCGTAGATTCTATAACAGAAGATAATTTTTACCAAACTGACGATCAATTATTATCAGGAGCAAATTCCTTATATGGGCAATCCTTTTTTACAACGAATGATAAGTTTATGTATTCTTTGGATATGTTGGCAGGTAATTCGATTGGTTTTGAAGGAGATGCTCCTTGGAGATTATTCTCCATAGGAGTTAATAATGGTACGCTCCTAGAAGGATGGGAAGGCTTTTATAAAGGAATTGCAGATGCCAATCAGCTATTAAAAGTAGTAGCAGGAGATTTGAGCCCTGAGATTTCTGAAGAAGTTAAAAATCAGGTAGAAGGTGAAGCACGATTTATCCGCGCTTTTTCTTATTTCTATTTGGTACGATTATGGGGAGAAGTTCCAGTTATTGATGAAATAACTTCGGATACTTCTACTTTATATCCTCTCAATACGATTTCTAGTATTTATGCTTTTATAGAAAATGATTTACAAAAGGCTGCAGAGCTATTGCCAGTAGGGACTTCTGGTAGTATGAGAATTGGTAAAACAGCGGCTTGGTCGTATCTGGCAGAGATGTATTTAACTCGTAAAGATTATGCGAAATCCAGAGAGTATGCAGAATTGGTTATCAATAGCGGATTACACAGTTTACAGCCTAATTATCAAGATCAATTTATAGATCCATCAGCTAGTGTAAATAGTGAAGGTATTTACAGATGGGTTTGGACTTCCATTAATGGATTATGGGGTATACAGAATACTAACCAAGCCTATCTTATTGCGAGTGATGATGTCATTGGTAATGACGGTTCTTTCGGATCCGTGGCACCAAGTATTGATCTGTATCTTGCCTTTGATAAGATAACAGAACCGGATGAAGAAGATTTACGAAGAAAATGGATTATTTGCGAACCAGGAAGAACGTACACTGAATTACTAACTACTGAGGGAGGGTGGACATTTCCTGAAAATGGTGATGAATCTTCGACAAAGTTACGATATAGAAAATATGTGGTAGGATCCTTAAATGAGCATCCAAATGTGTTTTTTATGAGAACAGAAATGAGTACACAACTAATGCGATACGCAGATGTACTAATGATCTATGCAGAAGCTATTATGGGTGATGCAGATTCTACAGGAGATGTTCAGGCACTGGATGCATTTAATCAAATTAGAAGAAGAGCAGGACTCTCAGAAAAAACAATGTTAACTAGAGAAGCGCTGATGGATGAAAGAAGAATTGAATTTGCTTTTGAAGCAGGTAAGTATTGGCTTGATTTGATAAGAATGGACAGAAGCGTGGCAACGTCTATTATAAGAAGTCAAGATAGAGGAACAGTAAATACTTTGGTTCCGTTGGATGTTTCATCATTTTTTGTAGATAGTGCAGGTGATGGTGACTTTACATTACCAATTCCATCAGCAGAGTTATCGTTTATAGATACGACAAGTCCAGCAGTAGATTATGTAATTAATAATTAAGAAAATGAAAAACAAATTAATAAATACGAATAAGGGATTACTTGCCTTATCTTCTATAATGATCTTGTTCTTAGGACTGTTTTCTTGTGAAGACAACGAAAATGATGGAGGAGAATTTGGTACTCCAGAAATTGCAACTATCCTATCTCTTGGAGATGAACCTACAATCAATTCGGGTTTTCCGGATGAATTGGTTAGGGTAGAAGGATCTGGTCTAAGTGATATGAAAGAAATCGTTTTTGATGGAACGGTAAATACTTTTTTCAACTCGGCATTGAATTCTAATGTAGCACTATTCTTTAACGTTCCATTTGATGTAGACCAAGGAAGTCGTTTTGGAACTCAAACAGTAAAGTTTACTAATCTTTATGGTGAAACGGTATCTTCTCAGTTTGAGATAAAACAACCTGAACCTACATTGACTGTTCAGGATACTTTTTCTCCACCAAAAGGAGAGGCTGGTGTAGAAATTAGAGTGTTTGGTAACTGGTTTTTTAACGTGCAGGATGTACTAATTGATGGAGAATCCGTAGGGGATTTTATCGTGGTTTCTCCTCAGGAACTTATTTTTACTTTTCCTGAAGGTAGAACCGAAACAACAGAATTTACCGTAGTTACTTCTGCAGGAATGGTTTCTAAAGACCTACCAATTGTAGGAGGTGTTGTGGAGGTTTTAATAACTGATTTTGAAGGTAATGGGATACCAAATATTAATAACGATTATAATGCTGATTGGTTCAGTTATGGAGACAATATGTTTAGAATTGCCAATGGGATAGGTGCAGATGGAAGTACTGGAGCAGAAATTATTTGGGATGATACGGGCACAGATGGTTTTACAGGAAGTTCTCATCAAAGTATTGCTTCTGTAACAACAGCTACGGATGCAGAAAATGCCTTCCTAATCATAGATATTAATGGAGATGGTTTTCCAGGAACGGTAATGGAATTTGTTTTGGAAGATGACAGAAGTAATTGGTTAATCAAAGCTCCATTAGAAGGAACCGGATGGCAAACCTTAAGGCTAAAAATGGCAGATTTCGGATTCGGATTTGATCCAGGTAATCAAGGGAATGGAGATGTAAATCCATCGACCATCGTAGCTGTTAAGATGCAAATCAGCCATGAAGGAGGCGCTGGAGTAGTGCCTTCAGGATACAAATATGATAATGTCAAGTTCGAGATTTTAGAACTAGAGTAACGAATATAAAAACAAAAAAAGTCCCCATTTTCTTTTCTTTTAAAAAAAGAGAAGCCATGTCAAGGAGGAACTAATTCAAGTTAAGATTTGAGGAGATCCTCCTTGTTATATTAAAATTAAAAAAAATAGTAAGATGAAATTAGGAAAAATAAGTAATTCGGCATTTTATGTCATGGTATGTCTTACCATACTGTCATTTATGTCATGCTCAAGTGATGATGACAATAACAGTTTGTCGGGAGCAGTAGCTCCAGTAGCTCAAGAAGCAAGTGATATTGCTTTAACAAGTTTTAGGGCGAATTGGAATAATGTATTTAGAGCGAGTGAATATGCGTTAGATGTTTCTACTAATAGTGGTTTTAGTTCTTTTGTAGAAGGTTTTGATAATCTGTCTATAAATCAACTGTCTCAATCGGTTACTGGATTAAACTCTAATACTACATATTATTATAGAGTGAGAGCGGTTGTCGGTGGTGTTATCTCAGGAAATTCAAATACGATTTCAGTAGAGACAAATACAGAATTCCCTGATGATGTTACGCTAAAAAGTGCCACAGAAAATAACTTTTTTGTTGGTGTAGCTGTTTCTGAAGCTAGAACTAATATATCCTCTTATGATGAAATATATACAAGAGAGTTTAGTAGCATTACTGCAGAAAATGATATGAAAATGGCTTCTATATTTACAGGTATTGATAATACAGGTGCAATTATATATGATTGGAGTAAAGTAGATGCATTAGTTGATTATGCAGAAACAAATAATCTAAATGTACATGGGCATACACTGATCTGGCATAGAAGTTTACCACAAGCATTAGAGAATTTTAGCGGTACAGATCAAGAGTTTGAAGACTTAATAGAACAATATATAACAGCTGTATTGACTAGATATCAAGGCAGAATTAATTCTTGGGATGTCGTTAATGAAGCCATTGATGATGATCCAAATATTCAATGGAGAGATACCGTTTTCTTACAGAGAATGGGTGAAGATTATGTCGAAAAATGTTTTGCTTTTGCCAGAGCCGCTGATCCTAATGTGAAGTTGTTTTATAATGATTATAACATGACCTTTGATGGTACAAAAAGAGGAAAAGTACTGGTAATGGTAGATGACCTGTTAGTAAATGATCTTATTGATGGTGTTGGTTATCAGATGCATATAGATTATAATTTCCCTAGTAGAGAGCAGATACAAGAAGCTACAGATGAAATAGTAGCAAAGGATGTATTAGTGCATTTTGCAGAACTAGATGTAAAGGTTAATGCTGCAAATGATTTAACCGAACTTACTGAAGAAAGATCTCAGGCACAAAGACAAAGAGTACGAGAAGTAGTTGAGATTTTTAATGCAATTCCGCAGAACAAAAAATACGCAATAACAGTTTGGGGATTAAAAGATGATGATACTTGGTTAATTCCCGAAAATAATGGTAGACCAGAGTGGCCTCTATTGTTTGATGCTTCTTTTAATAAAAAAGACGCATATCAAGGATTTTTAGAAGGATTATAATAAACTTATTCCCATAAACAATCGTCGTAATAATCCCTGTAAAAGTTATTTTTACAGGGATTATTATTTTTTGATCTCTAATCTTTACCAATAAGTTAACTCGTTACCAATTTTCTGCATCATTTAATAGCTTTTTATATACTTTTTTACAAAGATTTTTACGAAAACGTTTTCGTAAAAAAATCAAGAAATACACAATACTAAAAAACATATAATTATCTGATTATCATTATTTTATAGATGTTTTTAGAATTGTATTTAGTTTGAGTATCTATTATTAGTCATTGGTTTTTTAATCGGTTTTTAGAGGCTTAATGGTTTACTAATTGTTTGCGTGAATAATGTTATAATTTAGATCAACTAAATTTCTAAACACAAATCTATTATGAAAACAATTACAACAATTTTTTTTAAGTTATTCTTCCTCTGTGTAATAATAGTCTCCGGACAAACCACTGTTCAGATTGAAGATTTGAGCATTGGCGGTCCGTATGCTGGATTGATTGATTCACCTTTTAATGGTATAGCTTTTTATGGTAATGGTGATAAAGCAGAGGGTTCAATTAGTTTACCAACTGTACCTGGTTTATATAAAGTGGAAATAACAGGAGCATCCTCTAATAGTAGTGAAGCCAAGATTAATTTAAATATAGGAAGTAATAACCTAGGTGCTTTTAGTTTTTCTGGAGCCTCTGTTTCTAATAGCTCACGAGAAGTTACGATTACAGGGAGTAACCCTCTTATTTTTTCATTAGAATTAATCACAGATAATGGATCTAATGATACGTTTTTAGATCGAATTAGTTTTACTTTTTTAGGATCTCCTCCTCCACCTAGACCAGCTCCAGTTATTCCATCTGCACCTTCATTCGAATCTGGAATATATAGAAACATGTTTGTAGAATCTGGAAAAACGGAAACGGAAGTGCAACAAAAGATGAATGCTATCTGGGATCATTATTTTGTAAACGGAGATAGTACTAATGAAAGACTTTATTACGAGGTAGGTAATGATATGGCTTATATTTTGGATACAGGAAACAATGATATAAGATCAGAAGGAATGTCATATGGAATGATGATATGCGTGCAATTAGGGAAGAAAGCTGAATTTGACAAATTATGGCGTTTTGCCCAAAAATATAGTCAGCATCCAATAGGTACGGATAGAGAAGGTTTATTCTCTTGGCAATTAAATAGAACTAATTTTTCTATGATTGATCAAAATTCTGCTCCAGATGGGGAAGAGTATTTTGTTACTGCTTTGTTCTTTGCTGATGCATTATGGGGCAGTAGCGGATCTATTAACTATAGAGACGAAGCAGACTATATTTTAGATAGTATGCTTAACAAACCAGCACCAAGTACATCTTCATGCCCTACAGCTTTAGTTGATCAAGATGAAAAGCAAATAGTTTTTGGAATTTGTGGTAATTCTGCGAGTTTTACAGATCCATCATATCATCTTCCTGCTTTTTATGAAATATGGGCTAAAGAAGCAGCTAGGAACAATCAATTATGGGCGGATATGGCCACAATAAGTCGTACTTATTTACTTCCTAGAGCAGCACATCCTGAGACTGGATTAATGCCAGATTATTCAGAGTTTGATGGCAGACCTGTAAATCAAGGAAATCACGGTAATTTTGAGTTTGATGCTTGGCGAAATATTATGAATATGGGATTTGATTTTGCCTGGTTTCAAAAAAATAAAAATGATATACAACCACTAATAGATAAGCAGATCAATTTTTTTAAAGATAAACCAGGATACAGTACTTTATGGACATTAGACGGTTCGTTTAGCAGAAATAGTGACCATTCTCCTGGTTTGGTAGCTTGTAACGCTGTTGGAGCTTTGGCTCTTGAAGATTCTAAAGTATGGCCATTTGTAGATGAATTTTTTGATACTCCGATTCCATCAGGTCAATTTAGATATTATGATGGATTGCTATATATGATGAGTTTTATGCACTTGTCAGGAAATTTTAAAGCAATTACAGATGATGTAGGTATTCCAGATTGTAATGGAACAGCTTTTCCAATCGCGACTGTAAGTACAACTGACGAAACGACTCAAGGTGCTAGTGATGGAAAAATTACCTTTGCTTTTTCTGATGTTTCTGGTAGAGAAGCTATAGAGTTTAGTAACGATGGTGGCGCAACATATCCCCTAAATGTGAATGATAATTCCGAAACTATAGCTTTTAATAACCTTGCTCCTGGAACGTACAATGTATGGGTGCGTTGGGGAAATAACGATTGCCCTACAAGTTTGGGTAACGTTGTTATAAATGAAGGAGACACAGTGGACCCTGATCCTATACAATCACCGTTTAGAAGTCACACTATTCCTGGAATAATAGAGGCAGAAGATTATGATAATGGAGGGCAAGGAATCGCTTATAACGATTCTGACTCCAGTAATAATGGAAGTCAGGGAAGAACGGATGAAGGTGTTGATCTACAAAATACAACCGATAATGGTGGTGGCACTAATGTAGGATGGACAGCTAATGGAGAATGGTTAGAGTATACAATAGGAGACGTTACTCCTGGAACATATGATATAGTTTTAAGAGTGGCAAGTACTCAAAATAATTCGAAATCTTTAGCTCTAAAGTTAGGAACAACAGAACTAGGTTCTGTAGCTATCCCTAATACTAATGGATGGCAATCATGGCAAAATGTACTAATAGAAAATGTCCAAATCACAAGTGGAAATGCGAATCAAGTATTACGATTAGATGTTTCTGGAGGACTTTACAATATTAATTGGATGAGATTTGAACAATCCGATAGCACTACTGATAGCTCAAACTGCGATACAATAGAGGCAGAAGATAATACAGAAAACTTTTATCAATTGAATAATGTAAACGGGGTCGTAACAAATATTAGCTATTCTCATTGGATGAAATTTGATAATGTTGATATATCTGGAGGCAAATTTACTTTTAGATACGCTAAGGGAAATAATGAAAACGGTTATATGAAGGTGAGAATTGATAACAATAGAGATAGTAACAATATTGCAGAAATCTACCCAGAAAGTACAGGAGGATGGAATGATTATGTAGAGAAAACGGTTAATATAACGGGATCAGGAAACCATGTAGTTTATCTATATTTTCATAATGCAAGTAGAAACATTCAGTTAGATTGGATTAGTTTTAAAAGTGCAGGTGATCAACGAATACCTGAAGCAAACGAATTGAAAGAAGAAGAAACGGTACTAGTTTTTCCTAACCCAAGTAATGGAGTTGTAAATATTAAAGTATCAGAATATAATGATATAAGACGGATAGTGCTATTTGATGTTTCCGGTAGAGAGATAAGAAGCATAAAAGAAGTAGGCCAAAAAGAATATAGTTTCAGTGGTCTTAGCAAGGGAGTTTATCTTTTGAAAGTGGATAAGAACAAAAAAACAATCATAAGAAAACTAATTGTGGATTAATAAAAATTAAAGAATCATATTAAGACAGTTATGATAACTACTTATCATAACTGTCTGTTTTTTGTGGAGAAGACGGGACTCGAACCCACGACCTCTTGACTGTATCAGTGAAAATTTTATGCTATTTCTAATAATTTCATTTTACCACTGTCTTTATCTTTTTTAGAGATCTGATGTATGGATAAAAATAAAAAACAGCCAAAATCTATATTAGAAGATAATGACTGTTTTTTACTAATATTTCTTACTCTTATGTTGCACGGAATGTAATTCCGCGCTATCACATCCGAGTATTCTATGATTAAAACAAGCTTTTTTCAAATTATTTTTTAAGCAAATTTCATTGTATCCACATATGGAGTTTGTCTATCAATTACTGCAAAAATGCGAGCTATTAACTTGTTTCTAATAATGTTAATTGTGCTCATTTTATTTTTACCTATTTCAATTCTTCTTTCATAGTATTTTTTCATCTCTGGATTATGTTGAATTGCTACCATTGAACACATATGAATCAATACTTTTATTTTTTTATTAGCGAGTTGTGAGACTTTATTACGTCCTTTTACACTTGTTCCTGATTGATAAGGGAAAGGAGCTACACCACAATATGATGCAAATTTTCGCCAGTTCTTAAATTTGGTAAAGTTTTCTGTAGCAATAATCATCGTTGTAGCCATTTGCATTCCAACACCTTTAATACTTAAAATTAACTTTAAACTTTGTTTCAATGCCTCTTGACTTTTTATAACTTCCAAAATTTGATATTCAAGAGTCTTGATTTGTTTTGTTATGTAACGAATCATCTTTTCCTGGACTTCAAAAATGATTTTAAAGTCTTTTGTTTTATATATGTTTTTTTGCTCACTTAGAGTACCCTTATAAGCGGCTCGTTGTTTTATTAGCTTAGCTTTAAGACTCATCAATGATTTCAATTGAGTAATGGATTTTGAGTAGCTTTTTGTTGGAGTTATTTCATCTTTTAATCGATAACCGTATAAAGCAATTCTTTTAGAATCAATTACATCGTCTTTGCCTCTTGTGATTCCCATTGAACGCTTTATATCTAAAGCAGGTGCAATGTGATAATGGCATTCTTTATCTGTTAAAAACTCGGTTATTAAATGCGAATACATACCTGTATGTTCATACACAAAAAGCACATCTTCGATTTCATTTTTTGAACTTTTGACCCACAAATAAAAGTTCTGTAAACCCTTCTTGCTATTACTAAATTGAGCATTTTTCTGATCTAAATGATTACATACATCAATGGTATTTTTACTAATATCAATACCAATTACATTTTTAAAATTCATAACTTTAATTTTAAGATAATAATTGAGTTACTTTAACTAAGACCTTTAATAAGGACAAACTAAAATTCTATATGGTTCTAAGTAACTTGAAAAAAGGACGGAGACTAATACGCGGACTGGATCTTATAAATCTAGCGATCGGGAAAGTTCACTCCGTTCTTTTTAAATTTAATCATAAAATTATCTTGATACGAATCTAAAGGCGATCGGGTCTGTCTTTTACTAATATTTCTTACTCTTATGTGGCACGGAATGCAGTTCCGTCTTTACTTTGATATTAGATAGTTTTCTATATTTAAAAAGAGAAGTAGAGGTGAACTATCATTTCCGCAAAGTTTCCTTCAGCGTCAAATCTAACATTTCTAGCACCATCTGGATAAAAATAAAACAATCACAACCATTTCATAAGATCTTGCCTGTTTTAATATATTTTATTACGCTTATCTGCCAATCTGATACGGCACGAGCCTAGAGGCATCGCGCTAGCGGTCACTTAATTTCGCTTGCGCTAGCGAGGGAGAACATATCTTATTTGCTCTTGATGCAATGATACGTGATGCAAAAGCTCGACTAGCTTATTCTTTGTGACGTCCTGAATAATCGTTACAGGAATTAATAAATACAAGGTAGCAATTTTAATTTGCTACCTTTTGTTTTTTGTAGCTTTTTCTTTTTAATTTATTTTGTTGATGCATTTGATCAGGTGTTAACATTGAATTAGATAAATGAGGTCTTATCTGATTATAAATGCGGATTGCATTTTGAACCAGTTTGGTTTTGATTTGCATTGAAGTATCATACTTGTCAATAGCAAATTCTTGTTTAAGAATTCCATTAATTCTTTCTGCTATGGCATTTTCGTAAGGGTCATATTTTTCAGTCATACTAGGGCTAATATTATTGATGTTTAATGTTTTTTGATATTCATTGGAACAATACTGTAATCCTCTATCGGAATGATGAATTATAGGTTTTTCATTATAATCTCTATTAGAAATAGCCATATCTAAAGCTGTTAAAGATCCTTTTACACTTAGACTATTTGATACATTATATCCCATTATTTTTTTAGAATAAGCATCCGTGATTAAAGCCAAATAACATGGATTTTCCCTATTTCCTATATAAGTTATATCACTGACCCATACTTGTTCTGGTCTGATAAATTCAACATCTTTTATTCGATTTTTATGTTTTCTAAATCTATGATGAGAATCCGTAGTTACATGATAATTCTTTTTAGGTAAAATCAACAAGTTATTAGCCTTTAGTATTTTAAATAGCTTATCGCGACCAACTCCGATTACTTTGAGTTGAGATTTTAAAAGATGAAATAATTTTCTTGTACCGATTCTAGGCATTGATATGCGAATGGTATTTACTAAATCAATTACCTTTTTACTTAGTTTTTGTTTGTCTTGATAAGACCGAATAGCTCTATAATACACCTGTCTATTCACCCCGAGTAAATCACAGGTAGCAGTTATGCTTTCTTGTTTTTCTTGGCTATATTTTTCGATAACTCGGGTACGTGCTTTTTTCTGATCGGAATATTAAATTCCTCTTCGGCGATATCAATCATCATATCAAATATAATTGCTTTCTTATCCGCACGCTCTGCTAAAAATTCAGCTCTTGCTTTTTGTTTCTCTAAAAGCTTGACTTGCTGTTCTAATTCTAAAATACGTTGTTCAGGTGTTTTGGACATGGATCTATTTACACTAAAATCATAATCAAATTTACCATATTTTTTTAACCAAGTGCGAATCGTAGATCTTGCTTGAATACCATACTTATCCAAAGCTTGAGTTCTTGTTAATAAGCCTTGTTCAATCTCTTGAACAACTTGTAGCTTAAAGGATAAACTGTAATCCTTCTGTGTACGCTTTACATAATTTGAATGTAATGACTCCATAAATAACATTTTAGTGTAACGATATTTCAGGACGAGACTCTTAGAACAAAAAAACAGCCACATCTTTTACAAACGTGACTGTTTTTATATTTTCTTAATCTTATCTACCAATCTTTGACGGCACGAAGTCGGGAGACATTCGCGCAGCACTCCTTTTTTATTTAATCACTCTTTGCGGAGCGGGGCTAAGGCTGTCATTTTTTATAACTTGATTAAGTATACCATCAGTAAAATCTAAAATTGGGTCATTTTTTAAAGAATTAGGATACCCAATAATTCGTAATTTTTTCTCTTCATAATTATTAGTAAAAAATATATTCCTAACAATAGTATTTGATGTACTGTCCCAGACTATTGAATCATATTCAGAGAATTCTATCTCATTGATTTTTTTCAATTCGTTTGGTATTACGAAACTATCTTGAAAAGATTTACTTATAGTAAACTCATTTAAATTATTGGTGTATTTAATTAAGTTTTCATTTTCTATTTGAACAAGATAATTTATAAAAACCTTCTTTTTATATGGTCCATAATATAAAATCTTTAGTTTTTCGATTCGTTTCTTATTTGTTTGCTCGATAATAGTATTCTTTTTAATATCTGTACAGAAACTTAAAATTATTAAAGAGGGTAGTAAAAAAAAGAGTTTTTTCATTATTAATATCCATTTATAATTACAGGGTTAACTTGCTCATCTAGACCCAGCATAAATCTCTCTGTACCTAGATAATTTTGATATTGATTCCGCACGGTTGTTTTGTAACTATTAGTTGTTCCATTCCATAAATTACTATTTATGACAGCCTGGTAAGCTGTTCGATGACTTAACTCTATATCTCCTAGGTTCCATTTTCCGTGAACAAGACCTTCGTGAATTATTACAGTAGCTCTTATGTTTTCTACAGTAGGTGTATATCCAGATAAACTATTATAAGTTGTTATTTTATAACTAATCCCATTCGTTGTGGTAGTAAAATTTGTGAAACTACTCGCGGGTTTGTTAAAAATATCACCATTTCCTTTATTTACTGAAATAGATCCACCTCTCAAATCTGATTGATAATATGTATCTGCCCAATATTGTCCAGCGTGTGAAAACGTTTCCCCTGTTAACTCATCTGTGAATGAATTAATCCAATATTGAGTACCTCCTAATATATCATTAAACATTAATGCTTGAGAGTGAGAATCTAATTGAAAATTAAAGTATTCTCCTCCTTTAGTAATTAACTGGTCTTTAGTCAAAGATGAAAAGTCTAAATTATCTCCATCATATATAATTGGGACGCCAGTGTCACCCTCACTAGTTGTTCCTATACGTGTACCATCACTTCCATAAACAGGATTTGCAAAACCACCATCAAGGTCAATTTGTGAAATAGGGTTATTTCCCATTGCCAAGTACGGAGAAGCATATTGTCCTGCTGGATCCGTAGTCAGCCATCTACCAATACGAGAGTCCCACAAACGCAGTTGAAACGCTTCCTTTCCAGTTTCGGGATCTACTTCTTGTCCTTGGTATGCGTATCTGTAATCACCAACATCATTTCGGTTAGGCATTGGCATTCCAAAGGGGTAATAATCTGTTGCAGAAGTAAGAGCCATAACTTGTCCAGTACTCATTCTACCGATTACCGCTCTTACATTACCAAGATGATCTGTTAGTTGATATAAACTACTTCCTGTTCCTCTTTTATACACTCCTAATCTACTAGCGCCATATATGGTATGCTCTGATGCTTCTCCATCTCTATAAATCGCTAAAGCAGTTCCTGCTGCATCCCGTACATAATGTTCTGTATACGATAAATTACCACTACCAGAATCATACGACTCTTTCTTTACTCTATGGTTTTTATCGTTGTAAAAGAACTTCACCACAGGTGTACCGTTATAGGCTACCTGAGTCACCAATCCCGTGGCATTGTAAATATACGTAATCTTTTCTTCTTTATTTTCTACTAATTGTCCTATGTCATTATATCTATAATTATCATTAGTAGCTTGATCTTTGATATCATCTGCATTGGTTGCTGTAGTTACGGCATCATCTACTCGTAATAATTGATTTGGTTTTTCTGTTTTGTAGGTGTAGGACAATTTATCCATGGTATTACTGCCTTGATATTCATCTTTGTTTCTATCCAAAGATTGTATATTACCATTGGCATCATAGGTAATATTAGATACATTATAATCACCACTAGCATCTACTGCATTTCCTGCTTCGATAATTTTAGCACTAAAAGAAAGGGAACTTGTAGCGGTAATACTAAAACCATCTCTTAAAGTTACCAATTGTGATACTTCTATATTTTCTGTGGTTGTTTGTGGTAATTCTCTTATTGCAGTAGGAGCTACAGTAGGGTCGCCATCACTAATAGGCGTATCAAAACTTGCTCCGGTCAACCAATTATTTTTATTGTATTTATAATAATAACTACCAGGAGTGGTCAGATTCTCTTCTCGCCTCGTATTCCAGGTAATGGCTTTGATATTACCATTATATTGATTTATCCCTTCTGTTATGGTTTTTACTGGAGCTGGGGTATTAGTACGTGTATAATCGTCTTTATAATAATGTATATTCATCCCAAATATATCTTTATTGGTATCATTTAGCTCTAATTGATTGATGCTTTTTAATGCTCCGTTTAGATTGTAGACATAGTCTATTTCTTGTAAACCTTGTGCCAGATTCAAACGTTTTAATGTTCCTGTTTCATTATATTCATAGGCAGCGTGTTCGGTATAATTGGTGCCATCGACAGAAGTTTCAACCTTCGTGAGACTATAATCTATATCATCATAGGTATATCGATGAATAAATTGATCTCCTTCTTCTTTTTGGTATACCACTCGATTTACCTGACTGGTAATTGGGTCATACTCATAATCGATGGTTTTGATTCCTAAACTAGCAATGTTTTGTACAACCCATTGTACTCTGCCGTAGATGTCATAACTGTAGTATGTTGTGGTGTTTTCGTTCTCGGTTTTGGCTACGTTCGTTGATAAGAAAGAAGGGTTTTTATATCCTATAGGTAATGCATTGATATCTCCATTTTGTAGATAGTCATAAGTAGTTTTATGTATCTCGGTACAGTTATTATCTGCTAAACCATCTCCATCCGGTGTATCGATCAGATTTTTTAATGCTGTTTTAAAAGGATCCGTCGTTTTTACCACCTGATCTATAGGAATGGCAGCTTGTAAATATGCGAGGCTATTATCTTTATATACGCCACTTTCTATAGGTCTACCTAAATGATCGTAATTGGTATATGAGAATTCTTTGTTTTCCCATTGTTTACTATTGATAGAAAAACGTATTTGTCCGTCTTCTCTATACAAAAACCATGCATCTCCTTCATCAGGGCTATGAGTTTGTGTCAATTGCCCTAAGGTATTATACTCAAAAGTACTTTCTAGGTGTTGCAAAGGCTGTTTACTGCTTAGTAAACGTCCTGCTTTATCGTATTCATTAAGGCTATAGTCATAGTAGTTTTCTTTATAAGTAATAGTGATGGGTGCGTTCTCATTAAACGAATAAGTATCGATATCGCTAACTGCTATACGATAAAACCCAGAAGGTAAATCTCCCCAAGAAGTAGTGGTAATTTGTTCTGTTATTAAATCGAAAACTTCTAAAGAAATCCCTGAATTTCCGGAAATTGATATTCCACTAGTGCCAACTGGCAAATGTATGTCTACAAATCCTTGTTCGCCAATAGTAACATAAGAGGGTCTTAATGAAGTACCACCTTCTTCGTTACCACTTCTTGCAGCCGCTAATGTTTTACCATCTGTATCTGTAAAGACTACAGCTTCTATTCCGTGTACATCTCTAGATACGGTTTTTACGATTTTATAATCATCGTATTTAGAATCCCCAAAAGCTCCAGTTTTTGATAACTCCTGTCCGGCAGGCATAGAGAACACATAGCCATTTTTCCATTCATCTGCCATTTTGTTACCACCTATAGTTTTTAATGATGTTCCTGGATTTAATTCACTATAGATTGTTCTGGAATAAGGTCGATCCGTAACGTCTTGATAAGGGTCTCTATTATTACTTTCGCTATAATACCAACCTAAGGTGTTTGCCTCTGCAGTTACCGGAGTTGGATTCTCGATATCAGATTTTTCATAATCACTAATATCAAAATCTGCATTTCCTAATTTTTTGATAAATCCTTCTTTATAGGTAAATGCACCATCGTTTCCTATAGGAGCACTTAAAGTACTTAATGCTGGTCTTCCCTGATGATCATATCGAACTTCGCTTGCCCAGGTTTTTTTCTCTTTGGGATCAAAGGTTTGCGATTGCGTTCCTTTTCCTAAATCATCATAATAGCTTACACTTGCTCCTTTAAAATTACCTATTATATTTTCGGTAATACCATAACTATTAACGGATACCCAGTTTTTGTCAGTGTCTGTTACAGAAAAAGGTCCATAACTATCATCTGTGATCTCAAAACCTTGTTGACTATAGGTCAAAGATAACACAGAGGTGGTAGAATTATCAGCCAGAATATAGCCTGATACTCCTGCTCTATACCAAGATAGGTTAGGGTTTGTGACCGTTCCAATTACTTGGGTATTATAAAGAAAACGCAGTTGTGAATTGCTCGTCTTCTCAATACGCACTCGATCGGAGGTTTGTAGAGCGATATTTTCTAAACGTCCTATTTCTGTACCATCAGTGTTATATGCAAAAATCGTATATCTATTACCTACAAGCCCCGAATCTCCATTATGATCGATTTTAAGAATATATTGATTTGTATTATTTAATGAAGTTTGTGTTGTTCGCGAAAAATAGATAGAAGCAACTGTAAATTTGGTTTCTAAAAAACCAGCAAGATTATTCCCGTTTACTTTAAAGTTGGTTACTTCAAAATACCCTGTAGACTGTTCTTCAGATAATACTTCAAATGATAATAGGTTTCCATTTCCTGATACGGTGTTCGTATTAATAACATTAAAACCAGTATTCTGATACCAATTTAAATTTTGGGCTTTGGTAGTTCCAATAACCACCATTACTAAACAAAATGCAATATATATATGTAAATTTTTCATCTGTTTTGTTGTTAAAGTTGGTTATTGTTGTGGTTCATCGATTAGTATTGGATTATCAGGATCTCCGCCGCCGTTTCCACAGTTTCCTCTTTGGTGATTTCCTGAACCAGTAACAATAGTTCCAGAATTCTTATCTCTTACTTCACATTTGTAATAGCGTCTACCGCCAATTCCACAACTCGTAGTTAGAGAAGTGGTACTAGAAGAAGTCCAACCGCCAAAACTAAAACTACTGTTATTAGAACTGATCGCCCATCGATATTGATACTCATAACTTCCACCACTTGCTGTTGCGGTGAGGGTAGTAGTTGATACATTAGGATTACTAATACCTAAGCTTACACTTAGTGCATTAGGATTTGTTGTGTTACTACTTATAGGAGTTCCATAATTGTAATTGATCTCCTTACTTAATTTAAATCCTCCTGTTACTTCTGGAGTATCCATTACTTCTGCATAAGTTCTTTTTAGTCTACCTGCATCATCGTATTCATATTTAGTAGCCAAGTTGTTAGCTCCGATAATATATGTCAATTCATCCCATTCATTATATACATAGCTACTCATAGAGGATGCTATAGGAACCATTCTGAAATCATCATATATAGCTGTTCCCAAAGAATTATAGATGTATACTTCTTGATTTGCAGCGATATCACCTGTATAGAAATTGAGTTGTACCCAATCTCCGGCTGGAATCACTTCTGCTGGATGATAAGAAATTACAGTACTTCCAGCACGTAATTTTGTATTAGTATAACTAGTATTATTTCCTTTATACGCCCAAACCGATACTTTATAGTTTCCTCCTTCTGGTTGTACTGAGAATGCTTTCACATTAGCAGACACTTGTATCGCTTTAGATCCTGTATGATAGGTGTCGGATAGAGTAGCGGTGCTCCCTTTGGACACTTCTCCACTAAAGTAGCTTGTGTTTTCTATTAAATCTTCTGCACCAGAATAATACATGGCAGTATAACTAGCATTGGCTACCGCAAATACCTTAGAATTATCATCTCCCATTTTGGTACTAGCTTTATTACCATTGATATCGATAGATTCTAATGGCATAGAATAGTGGTCATATAGACTTACTTCGGATGTTTTGATCCACTCTGCATTGGATTGATTGTCTGGATCCAACCAATTGAAGTTATCATCATTTCCAGTGTATCCTGCATACGCTCCATCATCATCTACTTCTCCCTTCCAGGCAAAAGTTTGGTGTTTACGCCAGATTTTTTCTGCATCATTGCTTGGGGTAGAAGTTGTTCCGTTATATGAACGATAGGTCCAATCATCATTCCAGGTATCGACAGAAGCATTCATAATTTTCCAATCTCCAGATGCATCTTTAATTTTAGTTAAGCTTGCCGCTGTTTGGGTTAACATGTTTTTGTTTGTTGGGTTATCTACTTTAGCACCCATACTATAACCATTGGTATTATCAGTATAATTACTTACTTGATATGCTGGAGTAATTTTGGTTTTGAATTCTGTACCTTCACTAGAAACTGTCCTCGTCTCCATTACCTGACCTGTTAGGAAATCATGGTTATCGTAATAGGTAGTATTTGTAAATCCCCCTTGTGATGTTGTTGTGCTTTCTAGAACACTAGGATAATCTATTTTACTTGAGGAAGTTATTAGAAAGCTCGCCTCATTGTTTTTTTGGAGTTTTTTAATACTCTTATATGATTGTTGAGAAACTCCTATTTGACCATCATTATCTAAATTTGTCTTATAACTGCTGACTGTTTTATTTAATAATTGTCCATTCTTATTATGGGAGGCAATGGATAATACTCGACCTATATCACTTATCTTATTATAAATAGTATATTTTTTGGCTTTTACCTCTCCATCGAAAAAACTCTCATTTTGCTGTTCTTCTACTTTAAAGAAATCCCCTAAACAAAAGATATAATCAGGATGTTCTTCATAAGGTTGAAGAACATCAAACTCATAAGAAGTACTTCCTAAAAATCTGTTATTCTGATCATAATTTTTCATAGTTACATTTCCATAGGTAATTAAAGGTGCTGGAAGTTCACTAACATAAGGAATTCCTTTTTGCTCTTCTGAAGGAGCATAGGAGGTTATACCAGAAATATTATCATCATCTAAATTGGTATAATCATATACCGTTTTTAAAGTTGTATTTTCACCTTTGACTTCAATACTAGCAACTCGAATACCTCCACCAGTTTTACCGTTTGCTTCTGTATCAGTATAATAAAGATTTGGTGTTTTCGTACTTTTGATAGAAGGTTTAGAAAAACAAAATGAACTATGACAGAACTCTCCACTTCTTCCTAAATTGGAAATAGGGATATTATTTATATGATAGTTATACCCATCGTCTTCATATTTTATTACCTGCACTGTTAATTTGTTATTAGAATTATCAATGTTAGTGACTTTAACCTCTATATTCGGATTATAATTACCTCCTCCTATAGATCTAATTCTTAAGTTTAAAAATAAATTAGTTTCTACATTTAGATTGAAATATTCATTTAAATTAATGCTTGAATTGAGAAATTCAATTTCTATAATATCACTGTTTTCATTCTTGTTTATTATAGCATTATTGAAGATTTCGGAGGAGTTATAAGCTGCCTCAGAGTAATACGAATCTGCTTCGTGATTAATTTTAATTTTCCCACCAGTAGGAGTAGTAATTTCATTTAAACTCCAAGCTTCAGGATTAGTTTTATGATACCCCCATTCATCTTGATTTTCCTTATTATAGGTAACATATGGTAAATTATAATTAAATTTATATGGTGGTACTAACGAGATTCCTTTTTTACCAGCAAAATCTACAGATTTTAGAGACAACCTTCCTTTAGTTGAAGCTACTGAATTAAGGGATTGTTGAGCTAATGAATAGTCATAATTAAAATCAATTACTTGGGCTGCCTGTTCCTCTAAATTTAATCCTTCAATGTCTTTTATATCTAAAACTTTATCTTGTTGATGTATTTGAAAACTTTTAAGAATGATAGGATCTAAATATCCGTTTGATAGCACTATTATTTCTGCACATATGTTAGTGCTTTGATCAATCGTATCGTATTCACAAGGTTGTATGTTCTTGTAGCCATTGTTGATACTTAAATACCCGGTAAGTGTTGATGTAATGTTACCTCTCCCTTTATCTATATTTGATTGATCATTTTTAAGAAGGATAATTTTGCTAAGTTTTAAAAGCCTGTTTTTTGGAATATCTATATACTTTGAACTCATTTTAATTCCTTTTAATACTTCTTTATAGTTAGACCCTGAATGTACTGGCATAAAGGGATAATCGGGAAGTGTATATGTATTGCCATCACCTTTATAAACAACATCACCAGGTTCGCCTATGGTTGGAGATATATATATACTTTTACCAGATTGAATCTCTTCGCTATATTCATCGGCCTTAAATGTGCCTCCAGTATATAACTTCTTGTAGATGTTTAATTCTTTAGATGTATTATCGGCTCTAAGATCTTTTACAAACAATGCCGTATGACTTCTCGTTTTTACTGCATCCAGATAGTAGATCTGTTTTCTACCCCAATAATAAGAGTAGGTTTTATCATTAGGATCTTCTTTGTTTTCATGTTCTTCATATCCATCAAAAGGACCTTTCCAAACATAGCCGTCAGACCATTTTCCGTAATCGAATTCTACCCAATATCCATAATCTTCTTTATCTACCTGTCCATTAGTATTTATATCTACGTAATCTGGACCTGTAACGGCAGTTAATAACCAATGTGTAGCATAGGGTTTGGTCTTTTTGATTTCAAAGAAGTTTGTATTCTCTTGATTTTCGGTTTTAAAGTTTTTGTAGAATGTTTCAAAATTATAAACAGGAAGAGAATAATGATATGTTTTACCATCTAACGCTGTAATTTTGAAGGCTCCAATACCCTCATCTAAAAACGTATCGATTTCTCCATTTCTATTAATGTTTTTTGCTTCAATAAAACCAACAGTATTATCATCCCGAATTTGTTTATTCGTAAAAGTTTCTATGTAATTACCTGTACGTTTTCTATTACCCGATTTTAATTGATCACCGTTTGGAGCTATTTGTTGATTATATAAACTGGTACTAGAAGTTTCAAAGCCTTCGAGTAAAACCTTATCAGATGGATTCGTTATTCCATTGGTTGTTGCATTTTTATAAATATTTGTACGGTCTAATCTTAAAAATGAGTTGATTTCATTTTCAAAATAAAAATGAGTTGTTCCTCCTAAATCATTTGTTTCATCTAAATAACTGTCAAAATTATCGGCAACATATGCAGTGTAGATATTATCATTATTAGTTTCCGCCCTTCCTCTATCTACTAAGTTAAGTTCATAATAGCTTGCAGGTTTTATACTTCCAGATAATCCTTGAGAAGTAACGGTATAGTTATCATACCCTGGTAGAGATATATTGTTTTTATCAATCTTATAATTTTGTTCAACCAAATAATCCAAACTCATGTTTTTATGAGAAAAAGCAGGGAATTCATTTACATCCATAAAATAGTTTTCTTTCATTAAATAGCTTGGTTCTGAACCATTAGAAAATGATTTAGTTTCATTAGCGTGATAAGGATACACGGAACCTGATGTAGTTAGGTTGTTTTTTTTGAATAAAGAATAAGTAATTCTTTTATGACCAAAACCTACATAAAAAATATAGACAGGGATTGAACTTTGAAATCCATCTACTTTTACATTATAATCATCACTCGAAACTCCAAAATTTGCGGTGGATATTCCTCCTCCTTTTCCATTAATTGAACCATTTAAGGAAGGACCATTTGAGCTAAAACTTATCCCGACAGATGTAGATTTCAAAATACTTTTTGAAGATTTATTTGATTCTGTTCCTGCTAATGATAGACCTCCTGATAAACTAGAATTATAGTTATAGTTAAGACTGATGCCATAGCTTAACTCGCTGTTTTTGAAACCGCTACCATACCCTATACCAACGCCGTTTGTTCCTATATTTACGTTAAACCCTTGGTATCCAAAACCAATGCTTGAACCTTCTGATGCTACTGTCACATTTGCACCTACATCATTTAATCCATATCCTAATGAGACAAAACCACCAGTAGATCTATGAGAACCCCATGCTACACCTTGTCCAATATTAAAACCATTAATGTTTATACCTAAACTAAAGTTATATTCGTTCTCCTCCCATCCTGCATCATAGAAAAACTCTTCATATTTTGTTTTTCCCCAATCATCTGGAAAACCATTTATATTACGGTTTATAGATCCTGGATTTAGGTTCCAGCCCAATCCAGTCCATGATGCTTCTTGATTATGAGCTACACCACCGTGATATGATAATGCCAATGGATAACCTCCTTCCGGGCTTGGTATGTTTAATAGGGGTAATACATAAGAAAAATCACCTGTTAAAAGATTTACCATATCCGTAGCATCCACGGGCTCGAAAGCAGCTGCTTCTGGTGCATTAGGCCCATTGTTGTTTGCCCAAAGTTGGTTGTAGGGGATTAGTGTTTGTAAAAAAGTAATCGTAAAAAATAAGGCTATGATACGATGTGATGGTTTTGTTTTGTATTTCTTCATCAGGTTTATTGTTTGATGTTTCTGGTTTTTATGTGTTCTCGATACAATCCTCCTCTTGTCGGATCACTCGAACTGACGTTTCGTTTTCTTTTTGTTATTTAAGTCGGATGTCTGATGTCAGGAGTTGGATGACCGAAGTTTGTTTCTTTCAAAGCGAAGCTTCTTTTTCCAACTCCTGCCCCCTGATTCCTGCCCAGACTTCCAGCCTCTGTTTTCCGTCCTCGAACTTCTGACTCCTGACCTTTGTCTTCAATCCTTACTCAAACTTTAATTGTAATTCGTTTTTAAATATTTTTGTTGGAATCTTAAACTTTACTTCTCCTGTGTAAAATCCAAGGTCCTCAATACTAAGTGTCATATGTTCGGCATTTGTTACCATGGTTTTTTTAGGATATACCAACAAAATTGTTGTAGCCCCGCTCATTCCATACATTCTAGGATAGATATAGTCTGCCATTTCAATGGTGTCTTTTTGAGGAGTGTATAGATGTACTTTTTGTTCCATCCCAAAAGCTAGTTGATTTACCATTGCTCCAAACTGCTGTTTGTTGCCCGCAACATTACTCAACAGTTCCTGGTTGTTTTTGGACATAGACAAATTGAAATATAAATATTGATCATATTTCCTTCGTAAACTGTCGATTTTAGAATCAGTCATTTCATCACTTAATTCTTGATCTACCAATAAGTCAGTAGGTTTATATACAAGAGAGAAATCTACTCCGTTTACTGTTTTAGTATGGGAGTATTCATTCTCGGGATCGTTTAGGTAGTTCCATAACTCTTTCTTGCTTTCAAAGGTTTTGGTGGAGCAAGAGGAAAGAAGTAATGCTGCTACTAAAATTGTTATTATTATTTTCAAATTATCTTTTTTAAGTCAGATGACCGAAGCCCAAAGTTTGGTGTCTGAATTTTTATTTTATAAGTTTAATATCAATAGCTTTAAAAGTATTTGATTTGATTCCTACTAATCCATATACCGTACTTCCTTTTTTAATTCTGGTTCCCTGAAGGTTATACATATATAAGTCCATCTTAAACTTTTTATTAGCGGATCCTGCTACAATCATGTTTCCACCAGCTATTCCTGGTCCTACAATCAGTCCTACCGGAAAAACATTATTACTGGTGGTTTGACCAAATTCATTAGTTTTAGTAGTTTGAAGGTTTAGCGGTGCTAGTAATAAGTACCATAGATAAGAAGGAACGGATTGCTTTAATTTTTTAAATACTTGTTTTGATTCTAAAATAGTTAAGGGTGTACCACTTTGATTCTGTAGTAGTATATCTTTATCAAAAACTAAATCGCGATCTCCGTTGTTTGTGATTTTAACCGCTATAAGTTTCACTCCTTTTTTGATTTCCTTTTTTGAGTATCTTTTGTTTAATAGATTATATTCATAGTTTAATACCACTGATTGATCAACACTTGATGATTTGTAATTAATCTGAGCAGGTACTATTGTTTTATAACCAGAAGCACAACTTCCCATTAGTGTAGCTATCACTAGTATTTTTAATAATTTTATCGTTTTTCCCATTATATTTTTACTTGTTTAGTTTCATTGAAGCCCAAAGTCTGATACTTTTGTCTTCCACCTCTGACTTTTTACCCTGAGCGGTGTCGAAGGGCTGACCTTCAATCTATTTCCCCTCAAACTCTGCGTTTAACTCTTCTAATACTTTATCTGTTAGATCAGACGATTCTTCTCCATACATAATGGTTCCGCTACCCGTTGCTCCAAAAATTACTTTGTATCCATTCTTTTTACCATATTCTTTTACAAAATCATTGATATCGTTAATTACTGTTTGTGTAACTTTTTTATCTTCTTCTTGTAATTGTTTTTGTACGGCTTGTTGGTAATTGTTGATTTGTTGTTGTTTGTTTCCTAATAATTGTTGTTTTAGTTCTAGTTCTTTTTCACTAAGACCACTACGCTCTTTTTCGTATGTTTTCAATTCTTTTTGCCAATCGGCTAATAAACTATCGACGTTTGATTTCATTGTTTTTGCCTTTTCATCAAATTCAGCTTTTACAATTTTGGTTCTTTTATAACCATCTAAAAGTTTGTTGACATCTACATATACCAAATCTGATGAAGATTGTAAGTAGAAAAAAGAGGCTACGGATGCTACTAGTGCAATAATGGCGATGGGTAATGCGATTTTATTCATGTTTTGTTTTACTTTTTAAGTCTGATGTCGGTAGACCGAAGTCAGAAGTTTGTTTTTATTTTGGGTTTGGAGTCGGATGTTTGAAGTCCGAGGTTTGATGTCCGGGAATTGAAGTCAGAAGTTAACCTAAGACCTCGGACATCTGACTTTTTATTTGTTAGTTATTAATTTTTCTAATTTTTCTAATCGGTTTTCGAGTTCGTTATTTTTGATTTCTAATGTCTGAAGTCGGGAGTCGGATGCCAAAAGATTATTGTTAGTTTCTTTGATTTCCTTTTCCTGTGCAATTGTATAGAGTGTTAACTCTTCAATTTTTTCTAGAAGATTGAGATTCATTTGCTTTAGCTCGATACCATTTTGCTCCATTTCTGCGGCAGAAGGAATATTTGGTAAATGTCCTTGATCATTTATGTAGGCTTCTACTTCATTGATCGATTTCAGGTTATAATCTTCTAAAAACACATAGTCAGGAGCCACAGCACCGTTAAGGTCTACTTTTACTTCTTGGGTGTGTATGTTTCCTTTTACGGTAAGTTTAGCGTCTGGATTTGTTGTGCCAATGCCAAGATTTCCATCGTTTGTCAAACGCATGTATTCAGTAAGTTGATGTTGTGCATCCGAATCGTAATTATTATGATTTCTATATAACCAACGGAAGCCATAATTAGAACCTTCAAAAACACCTTTTGAGGTATATTTATTAGTTCCTTTATAATGATCTTTAGGATCTTCATCATTTCTAGATGAATTAAAACCTATATATCCAGCCCATTTATTAGAACTTCCTCCCCAGTTTGGTTCATTTGTCCAATCTAATGTCAAAATACCCCATTTTCCAACTTTGGTTTGTCCTTCTACCTGTAGTTTGGCAGAAGGGTTTACTGTTCCAATTCCAACATTTCCGCTTTGATCGATTGTCATATCATTCAAATGATCATTAACTCTAAATATCATACTGTTTGTGGCATGTACATATTGCATTCCGCCTACATAGTTGTCTTCTGTATCAGAGAAACCATAAAATCCTGTTTTATTATTTGGGGATAATAGATTTATCATGGGGTTGTCATTATCTTCTATAGTTAGATCCGAATAACCGTGTGTAGTACCTCCAGAACTTCCATTAGATATATGAAGCTTTGAACCAGGATTAGTTGCCCCAATTCCCACATTTCCATTTTGATGAATTCCTAATGAACCAGCAGCAGTTTTAAATAATAATCCGTAATATCCTGCTAACTGAACTGAGGTCTTTATGTTATCTGAAGATAAGGAGGCATAATTGCTTCTACCTAGTCCATACCAAGGACTATCATTGGTAAGATCATTTATACTTTCAAGAGAGAAGTTAGATGCTCGAATTCCATCTCCTACTACGTGCAAATTTGCAGCCGGGCTGTTGGTTCCAATACCTAAATTTCCTCCAAGTAAATATGAATCTCCATCAGGTCTAATCACGGTATTAAGACTACCAGAAGTATTTCTAAGGTATAATGCTGGATTTCCGCTATTCGCCCAAAAACCGCTATTCTTTCCATTTGATTGTATAAGATAATACCAAGCTGATGGAGTACCAGTAATATTTTGTGTGATATTATTACCATATACATTAATATTACCATTTCCAGAAAGTTTAAACAAATCTTTATTTCCAGGTCCTTGGATCAAAAAACCATTATCTGCTCCATTTCCCATTCCACCAATGCGAATTCTTGCGACATCATTATACCATGATAGCATATTTACAGCTTCTGGATTATTTGGGTTTTGCGCAGTTACATTGCCAGTGGTGGCGTTATCATCATTGGGATTCCATTGTGCAAAAGAAGGAATCGCTAAAATCATGGCTATGCCAGTAAATAGAATTGATTTTTTCATAAAATATGATGTTTATTTATTTTTTTATTTTGGGCTAAAAAAAAGAAGGCGCAAATATAAAATTTTATGGTATAACCGTAAGGGATTTTTACTTTAGTAAATAGTTTCTGAATGACACTAAAAGCTGTAGGCTTTAAATTGTTGTTAATCAGTGTTTTGCTTTAACCTCCCTTTGTGAATTTTTACATTTTCATTCTTTATTTTATCCTTTACTTTCTTTTTATATAGTTAAGTGTCAGCAATAGGATAAATGTTACCAGAGAAATTTGATTTTTTTTAAATTATTTTATAAATCAAGATTATATGTCAGTTCTTAGACTACGTTCAAAGAGAAAAATTAGAAATCAGGAGTCAGAAGCCCGAAGTTTGTTTTTATTTTAGGTTTGTCTATTTGAGTTAAAAATCAGGAGATCCAGGACTGAAGTTTTCTTCTGTCTTCTGACTTTCTGTTTTTTAATTAATAGTGCTTCAAGCTTTATTAATAATATTCAGCGTGAATTATTCAATTTTTTTAAAACGTATATTTTTTGATGATTAGCGGGTTTGTTTATGACAGTTGAGCCCTTTGACTTCAGGGTGAAAATTAGGAATTGAGAATAGGGAGAGGAGTGTTGAGAATCCTTTTTAGGATAACTAGAATGTTTGAATAAACAAAGCAAATTAGTATTGATCTTTGATGCATACCCTTATTTTATTAAAGTTATATTTCTGTGGAAATAAAAAAGCCATAACCAATAACTATTTTATTTTCAGTGGAGAAGATGGGACTCGAACCCACGACCTCTTGACTGGGTCAGTCAAAAATATTATGTATTAGTTTTTACAGACTTATTTGCAGGTATATTGATCATAAAGTATTTAATTTAAATACTTTAATAACTATTAATTGATAGTATTTGTTTATCTCGTTTTTTTTTAACCTTTTGTATATTTTTGGGTTTTGCTATTTTAATAAAAAAAGTTGCGGTGTTTTCCAAGATATGTGGATCCTGGAAAACATATAAGTGAAAATTTCTTAGTGCCATTTTTTTAGGCGGTTGAGAGGTTTTTTATAAAATAATATGCTACATCGACAAACTACATCTTAGTAATTATAAATTCTGATCTCCTGTTTAGTTGGTGTTCTGCTTCAGAACAAGAAGCATCATTAGTACAGTTATTAATTAATTGGGTTTCTCCATATCCAATGGCACTTTCGATTCTTTCTGCAGAGATTTTCTGAGACACCAAATACTCTTTTGTAGATTTTGCTCTTCGGTCCGATAAGGCAAGATTATAATCATCTGGTGATCTTGAATCAGTATGTGATTCAACTTTAATAATCATATTAGGATACTGGCTCATTAACATAACAATTTTATTAAGTTCTATAGCAGCATCATTTCGTATAAAAGATTTATCTAAATCAAAATATATTATTCCAATCTTAATTTTGAGTAAACCATTTTCTTCTACAATTAATTCACTTACGGTATCAAGACCTAATGGCACTTCTGTTTTACCAGTCTGTCTAGCTGTTTTAAATTCTTTATCATTTGGGCTATACCCTTGTTTTTGGGCAATGACCTTATATTTTTCATCGCAATCAATAGGAGTAACAAAATTATAATCCCCATTTACATCTGTAATAGTTTCTTGTATTTGTTCTCCACCGCTAGAAAATAAAGCTACTTTAACATTGGTAATTCGCTCACCAGTTTTATTGTTGGAAACGTATCCATAGACGTTTTGAACACATTTTTCTACAGGAATCCTTTCAAATGAATAAATATCATCATCTCCTTTTCCTTGTTTTCTGTTAGAACAAACAAATCCAGTATTTTTATCCTCTCTTATTATGAATCCAAAATCATCTAATTTACTATTAAGCGGAGATCCTAAATTTACCGGGGTTTCAAAATAATTATTAACCATATAGTTAGATTCGAAAACATCCAATCCTCCGAGGCCTAAATGTCCGTCTGAAGCAAAATACAACCTCTCTTCTGTTATATAAGGAAACATTTCTCTACCATAGGTATTAATCTGATTCCCTAGATTTCTAGGTTTAGAATATTCATCATTATCTAATATATCAACTACGAATACATCAGTAGCTCCTATTGAACCAGGCATATCTGACACAAAATACAATTGCTTTCCATCTGGGCTAACAGCTGGGTGTCCTACTGAATAATCCTCTCCGTTAAAAGGTAATTCTTTTATATCCTTCCATATTTGATTTCCTTTTTTATCTTCTTCTAAAACAGCACTATAGAGCTTCAGATGATTAATGCCTTCTTCATCTCTTCCTAAATTTCCATCGAAGTTGTTACGGGTAAAATATACCTTGTTATTATCAACAGAAAAAGAAACAGTTGCTTCATGATATTTTGTGTTTATCGTTTTAGAAAAATTCTCTGATTTTATAACATCATTTTCTAAAGTATTCATTTCACCTAAATACAAATTAAGAAATGGCTGCTCATTCCATCTATATTTTCTTTCATGATAATATGAAGAATCTATTGCAGAAGCATATACTAAGCTGTCTCTGTAATACATTGGTCCAAAATCTGAATACTCGGTATTTATAGAAAGGTTTCTAAGAACGAATTGAGGTTCTATATCTAAAATATCTTCTATAGTAACTTCTTCTTGTGCATATTTGGTGGCACGAGGATCATTGGTTTTCGTTTTTTTAGCAAATTTTTTCATCCACTTCTTTGCTAATTTATATTCTCCTAAACCTTCCAAAGAATGGGCATATCTAAAAATATATTCTGGATTAACTTCATCGGGATATTCAGATATCAATTTATCGTACCATTTAAAAGCATTTTCCATATCGGTATTAAAATAATAAGCATCTCCTGCTTTTTGTAATACTTCGATCGAATTATCTCCTTCATCAATAACTGCTTCATATTCTTTTGCAGCCTGTATGTACCACATTTTAGAAAATAAATCATCCGCCCGTTTATACTTTTTCTGAGCCGAAATTGTAATTGAAAAAATCAATAAAATATGTATAGTAATAATTCTTTTCATTATTGAGTACTTTTTAGAAGAATCTAGGTGACTTTAATCTCTTTTCTGCTGATATTAATTCAAAACGTATCATAATTTCATGACTACCCGTTGTAAACTTTTGTAACTCTGTAGTCGTATAATCATAGGCATATCCTATTAACAATCCTGGAGAGACTTGAAACCCTGCAAGTCCACTGAATGAGTCATCCCAGCGATAAGCTACTCCTAATCTGAATTTATCATAAAACATAAAATTAGCTGATAAATCTACTATTAAGGGAGCTCCTACAACATGTTTTAACAGAAATGCAGGTTTAAATTTGGTATTTGCATTGACATCAAATATTAATCCTCCTATTAAGAAAAAATGTAATCGTTCTGAAGCTAATGATTGTTGGATGTCATCATAATGTTGATCGGTAAAGAAATTCGGAATCGATATTCCTAAATAACTTTTTTCACCATGCAGATATAATCCAGCCCCAACAGTGGGCAAAAACCTATTATTGATGTTTTGCTGAAACAATATATCTGGGTTTTGAGATTGACCTCTTGTCCAATCTAGACTAAAGAGTCTTCCTCCTCCTTTAACTCCAAAAGATAATTTATGGGTTTGAGAAGCTTGAATGGTATAGGAAAAATTCAAATCAACATAAAACTCATCAGCAGGGCCTATTTGATCGTTTACAATCGACAACCCTAGACCCACCTTTTTTCCAATAGGTGAATCTACTGTTAACGTTTGCGTTCTTGGCGCCCCATCAATACCTACCCATTGAGAACGATGAATTCCGGTAACACTAAGATTTCCTCGAGATCCTGCGTAAGCAGAATTTACACTCATCGTATTATACATATACTGCGTAAATTGCGGATCTTGCTGAGCATACATACCTAATGATACAAATACTATTAGAATCCCTATATTTTTTCTGATATCAATATTCATTGTCTTTATCAAATTTTTCGAAAGTAGATTTTCTCTTTTACTATTCTTTTTCATCGGTAGATTTTTTATCTATTGATATATAACCATCCAGCTTTTGGCTCATTACCATCTCCTAAATCAAGAATATAGTAATAGGTTCCTACTGGAAGTTTATCCTCCGTATATAAAACGGCTCTACCGTTTGAAGTTCCATCGAATGTGTTATCATATCCATCTTTTTGATATACGATATTCCCCCATCTATTATATATGGTTAGTTTATTGTTTGGATATCTATCTATACAATCGATATAGAATTGTTCATTCACACCATCATTATTTGGCGAAAACTCGTTAAATACTGTTAGACAAATAGTATCAATTGTCACTTGATCCTCATCGTTATTCGAATTCCCATCAATTTGGTCTAAAGAGACTAAAGAAGCAATATTCAAGTAATCTTCTATATCTAAAACTTCTACTACGATTTCGAGTGTTTCAGAATCGTTACCTGGAACCAATGGCACATTCCATATTCCAGAAACTTCACTGTAAACACCGGATGTTGTCGTAAATGATTCAAACCTATAACCAGTTGGTAATTGATCTAATATTTCTACTGTAGTAGCATCTAATGATCCTAAGTTGTTTGCTGTAATGGTAAAAGTGATAATATCTCCTATTGCAGGATTAGCATTACTAACCGTTTTAATTACTTGTATATCCGCTACAGGAGTTTCAATAAATGCGTTATCCTCATCATCTTCACTTTGATCTCCATCATCATTGTTAGGATCACTATTAGGATCAAATTGATCACTAGCTGTAATCTGAGCAATATTAATATACTCCCCATCTTCTAGTGTTGGCATATTAACAGTTGCTTCATAGGTTAAAGTTAATCCGGCGGTAGTTACTGTTAATCCCGTCCAATCAATGGTATTATCAGTTAACAAGCCTCCGCTACTAATATTGGAAATATTACTATATCCTATAGGCAATATATCTTGAGCTCCTACTCCTGTTGCTGTATCAGGTCCTATATTATCGATTTGTATTGTAAAAGTAACAACCTCACCTACATTAGCATTTACATTACTTACCGATTTGCTAAGACTCAAATCAGCTTGCTCAACAAATACTTGGATATTATCCTGATCATTCTCTGTAATATCGTCATTACCTGGCACACTATTAGGATCCAATTGATCACTAGCGGTAATCTCAGCCTCATTAATATACTCATCAGGGGCGCCCGATGGAGTATTTACCAATACATCAATGAATAATGTTTGTGTACTTCCATTTGGAACCGTACCTACGTTCCACACTCCCGTAACTTCGTCATATGTCCCGGATGTTGCACTGAATAGTATAAAATCAAATCCAGGTGGTAACTGATCTACTACTTCTACATTCGTAGCAACATCAGGACCATCATTCGTTACTGTTATCTGGAAAGTGATCTCATCACCAACATTTGGTGTAATATCATTATCCACAACCGTTTTTTCTAAAGATAAATCAGCAATCGCATCTACTGGAGTGACTAATTGATTATCCTCATCATCTTCACTTTGATCTCCATCATCATTGCCTGGTCCAGAATCTGGATCTGTTATATCTGATGCCGAAACTTCTGCTACATTTAAATAATCTCCCGTGGCATTTACTAGTACATCAATTAATAATGTTTCAGAGGTTCCACTAGCGATATTACCTACATTCCAAATTCCTGTATTTTCATCATAACTTCCGGTTGAAGAGCTGAACAAAACAAAATCAAATCCGGATGGTAATAAATCTAGTATTTCTACACCAGATGCATCTTGTGGTCCATCATTGGACACTGTTATTTGGAAAGTAATCTCTGTTCCAATCAATGGCATTGTATCTCCATCAACAACTGTCTTAATTAAGGATAAATCCGCTATAGACTCTACTGGAGTTACAATCTCACTATCTTCATCATCTTCACTTTGGTCTCCATCATCGTTATCAGGACTCGAATCTATATCTAAAACATCAGATGCGGTAACTTCTGCTATATTTAAATAATCTCCTGCCGCATTTATTAATACATCAATTAACAGTGTTTCTGATGTTCCACTAGCAATATTACCAACAGTCCAAATTCCAGTGTTTTGATCATATCCTCCTACTGTAGAACTAAACAAAACAAAATCGTATCCAGATGGAAGCAAGTCCGTTACTTCTATACCTGTTGCATCCTGTGGACCATCATTAGTAACCGTTATTTGGAACGTAATCTCAGAACCTATAAGCGGAGTTGTATCTCCATCGACCACAACTTTAGTAAGCGATAAATCCGCAATTGATTCTACAGGAGTAACAATTGCATTATCTTCATCATCTTCATCTTGATCACCATCATCGTTATTCGGAACAGAATCCATATCAAACACATCCGAAGCAGTAACTTCAGTAATATTTAAATAATCCCCAGTGGCATTTACTAATACATCTATTAGTAATGTTTCTGATGTTCCACTAGCAATATTACCAACTGTCCAAACTCCAGTGTTTTCATCATAATCACCTACAGTAGAACTGAATAATATAAAGTCATATCCAGATGGTAGTAAATCTGTTACTTCAACACCAGTTGCATCTTGTGGTCCGTCGTTAAATACTCTAATTTGGAAAGTAATCTCAGAACCAATTAATGGTGTTGTATCTCCATCTACTACTACTTTGGTCAAGGATAAATCAGCTTGAGCCGGTGGAATCGTAATGCTATCCTCATCATCATCAGCAATACCATCACCATTATCATCTACAGTCTCATCCGCTGTTGGATCACTATCTGGATCATACTGATCACTAGCAGTAATCTGCGCAGCATTTGTATATTCTCCTGCAGCACCCGTTGGTGCTTCAACAGTTGCGGTATAGGTTAGAGTAATGCTTCCATTATTAGCAGGGATACTTAATCCACTCCAATTGGCAGTGTTATTTGGAAGATCTGGAGTACCTCCATTATTAACAGCTACCAATGTAAACCCTATTGGTAATACATCTTCTATTGATACACCCGTAGCTGCATCAGGTCCTGCATTACTAACTACCAAACTAAAGGTAACCGTATCACCTACATTAGGATTGTTATCATCGATACTTTTCGTAATACTTAAATCCGCTGATTGTGGAACAACTACTGCCGTATCCTCATCATCATCCGCAATACCATCACCATTATCATCAACTGTGCTATCTGAGGTAGGATCACTATCTGGATCAAACTGATCGCTCGCTGTAATCTCTGCTTGATTTAAATACTCGTCAACAGCTCCTGTTGGAGCATCTACAATAGCGTCGAATGTAAGTGTTAAAGGTACAGTAGTTGTTACTGAAAGACCTGTCCAATCTATTGTGTTACCTGTAACAATACCTCCAGAACTAATACTAGTTATACCACTATATCCTCCAGGCACAATATCTGCAATAGATACCCCTGTAGCATCACTTGGCCCATCATTAGTAATAGTTAAAGTAAAAGTAACGGTATCTCCCACGTTTGGAGTAGGATCACTTACTACTTTATTAATACTTAAATCAGAGGTCTGTGGAGTAACTTCAAAATTATCCTCATCATCCTCATCCTGGTCTCCATCATCATTGTCTGGCGTACTATCGGGATCAAACTGATCACTCGCTGTTACTTCTGCAACATTATTATATTCTCCTGCAATACCTGTTGGTGCCAATACTTGGACATCATAGGTTAAGGTAATAATATTACTACCAGCAGGAAGCGCTGTTGGATCAGGAATGGTAAGAGTTGTCCAATCGATTTGATTGCCAGTAGCAATTCCTCCATTATCAATAGTTCCACCTACAATAGCGTATCCATCAGGAACAAGATCCTGTATTTCAACTCCGGTGGCTTCACTAGGTCCATTATTGGTCAATGTAATTTCAAAAGTAATTATATCTCCAACATTAGGAGGTAATACTGTCCCTGCGTTTTGAACTCCTTTGGAAATTTCTAAATCTGCCTGAGCTGGAACTACAGTTTCTGTATCTTCATCATCATCCGCAATACCATCTCCATTATCATCTACAGTTTCATCAGTAGTAGGATCACTATCTGGATCAAATTGATCACTACCCGTAATCTGAGCTAAATTGGTATATTCTCCTGCTGCGCCTGTTGGAGCATTTACCGTTACCTGATAGGTAAGTGTAATTCCAGTTAATGGAACAGTGGCAATATCCCAATCTATAGTGGTCGATCCTGCATTATATACTCCAGCATTATCAATACTACCAGCCACAATACTATAACCTATTGGTAAAACATCCTCGATAGAAACATTGGTAGCTACATCTGGACCTGCATTAGTGATTGCTAAACTAAAAGTTAACACATCACCTATATTAACAGGTGCTCCATTGACATCTACAAAACTCTTTACTAACGCTAAATCTGCTGCAGTAGGAGTGATCACAAAAGTATCTTCATCATCATCAGCAATACCATCTCCATTATCATCTCCAGTCTCATCAGTATTAGGATCACTATCTGGATCAAATTGATCACTACCCGTAATCTGAGCTAGATTTAGATATTCATCAGCAGCAGCAGTCGGTGCATTAACCGTTGCTGTATATGTTAGGGTAATTGAACTATTACTAGGTACAAATAAATTTGTCCAATTAGCAGTATTATTAGGAACATCAGCTGTACCTGTATTGTTAACTGTTCCTAATGTTAACCCTATAGGTAATACATCTTCTACTGAAACTCCAGTAGCATCACTTGAACCATCATTGGTAATTGTTAACTCAAATACTAATGTATCTCCAACATCTGGAGTAGCACTTCCACTCTGTAATCCTTTGCTAATACTTAAATCAGCTTGAGCCGGTGGAATCGTAATGCTATCCTCATCATCATCAGCAATACCATCACCATTATCATCTACAGTCTCATCCGCTGTTGGATCACTATCTGGATCATACTGATCACTAGCAGTAATCTGCGCAGCATTTGTATATTCTCCTGCAGCACCCGTTGGTGCTTCAACAGTTGCGGTATAGGTTAGAGTAATGCTTCCATTATTAGCAGGGATACTTAATCCACTCCAATTGGCAGTGTTATTTGGAAGATCTGGAGTACCTCCATTATTAACAGCTACCAATGTAAACCCTATTGGTAATACATCTTCTATTGATACACCCGTAGCTGCATCAGGTCCTGCATTACTAACTACCAAACTAAAGGTAACCGTATCACCTACATTAGGATTGTTATCATCGATACTTTTCGTAATACTTAAATCCGCTGATTGTGGAACAACTACTGCCGTATCCTCATCATCATCCGCAATACCATCACCATTATCATCAACTGTGCTATCTGAGGTAGGATCACTATCTGGATCAAACTGATCGCTCGCTGTAATCTCTGCTTGATTTAAATACTCGTCAACAGCTCCTGTTGGAGCATCTACAATAGCGTCGAATGTAAGTGTTAAAGGTACAGTAGTTGTTACTGAAAGACCTGTCCAATCTATTGTGTTACCTGTAACAATACCTCCAGAACTAATACTAGTTATACCACTATATCCTGCTGGCACAATATCTGCAACAGATACCCCTGTAGCATCACTTGGCCCATCATTAGTAATAGTTAAAGTAAAAGTAACGGTATCTCCCACGTTTGGAGTAGGATCACTTACTACTTTATTTATATTTAAATCAGAAGTCTGTGGAGTAACTTCAAAATTATCCTCATCATCCTCATCCTGGTCTCCATCATCATTGTCTGGCGTACTATCGGGATCAAACTGATCACTCGCTGTTACTTCTGCAACATTATTATATTCTCCTGCAATACCTGTTGGTGCCAATACTTGGACATCATAGGTTAAGGTAATAATATTACTACCAGCAGGAAGCGCTGTTGGATCAGGAATGGTAAGAGTTGTCCAATCGATTTGATTGCCAGTAGCAATTCCTCCATTATCAATAGTTCCACCTACAATAGCGTATCCATCAGGAACAAGATCCTGTATTTCAACTCCGGTGGCTTCACTAGGTCCATTATTGGTCAATGTAATTTCAAAAGTAATTATATCTCCAACATTAGGAGGTAATACTGTCCCTGCGTTTTGAACTCCTTTGGAAATTTCTAAATCTGCCTGAGCTGGAACTACAGTTTCTGTATCTTCATCATCATCCGCAATACCATCTCCATTATCATCTACAGTTTCATCAGTAGTAGGATCACTATCTGGATCAAATTGATCACTACCCGTAATCTGAGCTAAATTGGTATATTCTCCTACTGCGCCTGTTGGAGCATTTACCGTTACCTGATAGGTAAGTGTAATTCCAGTTAATGGAACAGTGGCAATATCCCAATCTATAGTGGTCGATCCTGCATTATATACTCCAGCATTATCAATACTACCAGCCACAATACTATAACCTATTGGTAAAACATCCTCGATAGAAACATTGGTAGCTACATCTGGACCTGTATTAGTGATTGCTAAACTAAAAGTTAACACATCACCTATATTAACAGGTGCTCCATTGACATCTACAAAACTCTTTACTAACGCTAAATCTGCTGCAGTAGGAGTGATCACAAAAGTATCTTCATCATCATCAGCAATACCATCTCCATTATCATCTCCAGTCTCATCAGTATTAGGATCACTATCTGGATCAAATTGATCACTACCCGTAATCTGAGCTAGATTTAGATATTCATCAGCAGCAGCAGTCGGTGCATTAACCGTTGCTGTATATGTTAGGGTAATTGAACTATTACTAGGGACGAATAAATTTGTCCAATTAGCAGTATTATTAGGAACATCAGCTGTACCTGTATTGTTAACTGTCCCTAATGTTAACCCTATAGGTAATACATCTTCTACTGAAACTCCAGTAGCATCACTTGAACCATCATTGGTAATTGTTAACTCAAATACTAATGTATCTCCAACATCTGGAGTAGCACTTCCACTCTGTAATCCTTTGCTGATACTTAAATCAGCTTGAGCCGGTGGAATCGTAATGCTATCCTCATCATCATCAGCAATACCATCACCATTATCATCTACAGTCTCATCCGCTGTTGGATCACTATCTGGATCATACTGATCACTAGCAGTAATCTGCGCAGCATTTGTATATTCTCCTGCAGCACCCGTTGGTGCTTCAACAGTTGCGGTATAGGTTAGAGTAATGCTTCCATTATTAGCAGGGATACTTAATCCACTCCAATTGGCAGTGTTATTTGGAAGATCTGGAGTACCTCCATTATTAACAGTTACCAATGTAAACCCTATTGGTAATACATCTTCTATTGATACACCCGTAGCTGCATCAGGTCCTGCATTACTAACTACCAAACTAAAGGTAACCGTATCACCTACATTAGGATTGTTATCATCGATACTTTTCGTAATACTTAAATCCGCTGATTGTGGAACAACTACTGCCGTATCCTCATCATCATCCGCAATACCATCACCATTATCATCAACTGTGCTATCTGAGCTAGGATCACTATCGGGATCAAACTGATCGCTCGCTGTAATCTCTGCTTGATTTAAATACTCGTCAACAGCTCCTGTTGGAGCATCTACAATAGCGTCGAATGTAAGTGTTAAAGGTACAGTAGTTGTTACTGAAAGACCTGTCCAATCTATTGTGTTACCTGTAACAATACCTCCAGAACTAATACTAGTTATACCACTATATCCTCCAGGCACAATATCTGCAATAGATACCCCTGTAGCATCACTTGGCCCATCATTAGTAATAGTTAAAGTAAAAGTAACGGTATCTCCCACGTTTGGAGTAGGATTACTTACTACTTTATTAATACTTAAATCAGAGGTCTGTGGAGTAACTTCAAAATTATCCTCGTCATCCTCATCCTGGTCTCCATCATCATTGTCTGGTGTACTATCTGGATCAAACTGATCACTCGCTGTTACTTCTGCAACATTATTATATTCTCCTGCAATACCTGTTGGTGCCAATACTTGGACATCATAGGTTAAGGTAATAATATTACTACCAGCAGGAAGCGCTGTTGGATCAGGAATGGTAAGAGTTGTCCAATCGATTTGATTGCCAGTAGCAATTCCTCCATTATCAATAGTTCCACCTACAATAGCGTATCCATCAGGAACAAGATCTTGTATTTCAACTCCGGTGGCTTCACTAGGTCCATTATTGGTCAATGTAATTTCAAATGTAATTATATCTCCAACATTAGGAGGTAATACTGTCCCTGCGTTTTGAACTCCTTTGGAAATTTCTAAATCTGCCTGAGCTGGAACTACAGTTTCTGTATCTTCATCATCATCCGCAATACCATCTCCATTATCATCTACAGTTTCATCAGTAGTAGGATCACTATCTGGATCAAATTGATCACTACCCGTAATCTGAGCTAAATTGGTATATTCTCCTGCTGCGCCTGTTGGAGCATTTACCGTTACCTGATAGGTAAGTGTAATTCCAGTTAATGGAACAGTGGCAATATCCCAATCTATAGTGGTCGATCCTGCATTATATACTCCAGCATTATCAATACTACCAGCCACAATACTATAACCTATTGGTAAAACATCCTCGATAGAAACATTGGTAGCTACATCTGGACCTGCATTAGTGATTGCTAAACTAAAAGTTAACACATCACCTATATTAACAGGTGCTCCATTGACATCTACAAAACTCTTTACTAACGCTAAATCTGCTGCAGTAGGAGTGATCACAAAAGTATCTTCATCATCATCAGCAATACCATCTCCATTATCATCTCCAGTCTCATCAGTATTAGGATCACTATCTGGATCAAATTGATCACTACCCGTAATCTGAGCTAGATTTAGATATTCATCAGCAGCAGCAGTCGGTGCATTAACCGTTGCTGTATATGTTAGGGTAATTGAACTATTACTAGGTACAAATAAATTTGTCCAATTAGCAGTATTATTAGGAACATCAGCTGTACCTGTATTGTTAACTGTTCCTAATGTTAACCCTATAGGTAATACATCTTCTACTGAAACTCCAGTAGCATCACTTGAACCATCATTGGTAATTGTTAACTCAAATACTAATGTATCTCCAACATCTGGAGTAGCACTTCCACTCTGTAATCCTTTGCTAATACTTAAATCAGCTTGAGCCGGTGGAATCGTAATGCTATCCTCATCATCATCAGCAATACCATCACCATTATCATCTACAGTCTCATCCGCTGTTGGATCACTATCTGGATCATACTGATCACTAGCAGTAATCTGCGCAGCATTTGTATATTCTCCTGCAGCACCCGTTGGTGCTTCAACAGTTGCGGTATAGGTTAGAGTAATGCTTCCATTATTAGCAGGGATACTTAATCCACTCCAATTGGCAGTGTTATTTGGAAGATCTGGAGTACCTCCATTATTAACAGCTACCAATGTAAACCCTATTGGTAATACATCTTCTATTGATACACCCGTAGCTGCATCAGGTCCTGCATTACTAACTACCAAACTAAAGGTAACCGTATCACCTACATTAGGATTGTTATCATCGATACTTTTCGTAATACTTAAATCCGCTGATTGTGGAACAACTACTGCCGTATCCTCATCATCATCCGCAATACCATCACCATTATCATCAACTGTGCTATCTGAGGTAGGATCACTATCTGGATCAAACTGATCGCTCGCTGTAATCTCTGCTTGATTTAAATACTCGTCAACAGCTCCTGTTGGAGCATCTACAATAGCGTCGAATGTAAGTGTTAAAGGTACAGTAGTTGTTACTGAAAGACCTGTCCAATCTATTGTGTTACCTGTAACAATACCTCCAGAACTAATACTAGTTATACCACTATATCCTGCTGGCACAATATCTGCAACAGATACCCCTGTAGCATCACTTGGCCCATCATTAGTAATAGTTAAAGTAAAAGTAACGGTATCTCCCACGTTTGGAGTAGGATCACTTACTACTTTATTTATATTTAAATCAGAAGTCTGTGGAGTAACTTCAAAATTATCCTCATCATCCTCATCCTGGTCTCCATCATCATTGTCTGGCGTACTATCGGGATCAAACTGATCACTCGCTGTTACTTCTGCAACATTATTATATTCTCCTGCAATACCTGTTGGTGCCAATACTTGGACATCATAGGTTAAGGTAATAATATTACTACCAGCAGGAAGCGCTGTTGGATCAGGAATGGTAAGAGTTGTCCAATCGATTTGATTGCCAGTAGCAATTCCTCCATTATCAATAGTTCCACCTACAATAGCGTATCCATCAGGAACAAGATCCTGTATTTCAACTCCGGTGGCTTCACTAGGTCCATTATTGGTCAATGTAATTTCAAAAGTAATTATATCTCCAACATTAGGAGGTAATACTGTCCCTGCGTTTTGAACTCCTTTGGAAATTTCTAAATCTGCCTGAGCTGGAACTACAGTTTCTGTATCTTCATCATCATCCGCAATACCATCTCCATTATCATCTACAGTTTCATCAGTAGTAGGATCACTATCTGGATCAAATTGATCACTACCCGTAATCTGAGCTAAATTGGTATATTCTCCTACTGCGCCTGTTGGAGCATTTACCGTTACCTGATAGGTAAGTGTAATTCCAGTTAATGGAACAGTGGCAATATCCCAATCTATAGTGGTCGATCCTGCATTATATACTCCAGCATTATCAATACTACCAGCCACAATACTATAACCTATTGGTAAAACATCCTCGATAGAAACATTGGTAGCTACATCTGGACCTGTATTAGTGATTGCTAAACTAAAAGTTAACACATCACCTATATTAACAGGTGCTCCATTGACATCTACAAAACTCTTTACTAACGCTAAATCTGCTGCAGTAGGAGTGATCACAAAAGTATCTTCATCATCATCCGCAATACCATCACCATTATCATCTACAGTCTCATCAGTATTAGGATCACTATCTGGATCAAATTGATCACTAGCAGTAATCTGAGCTACATTTAGATATTCATCAGCAGTAGCAGTCGGTGCATTAACCGTTGCTGTATATGTTAGGGTAATTGAACTATTACTAGGGACGAATAAATTTGTCCAATTAGCAGTATTATTAGGAACATCAGCTGTACCTGTATTGTTAACTGTTCCTAATGTTAACCCTATAGGTAATACATCTTCTATAGAAACTCCAGTAGCATCACTGCTACCATCATTGGTAATTGTTAACTCAAATACTAATGTATCTCCAACATCTGGAGTAGCACTTCCACTCTGTAATCCTTTGCTAATACTTAAATCAGCTTGAGCCGGTGGAATCGTAATGCTATCCTCATCATCATCAGCAATACCATCACCATTATCATCTACAGTCTCATCCGCTGTTGGATCACTATCTGGATCATACTGATCACTAGCAGTAATCTGCGCAGCATTTGTATATTCTCCTGCAGCACCCGTTGGTGCTTCAACAGTTGCGGTATAGGTTAGAGTAATGCTTCCATTATTAGCAGGGATACTTAATCCACTCCAATTGGCAGTGTTATTCGGAAGATCTGGAGTACCTCCATTATTAACAGTTACCAAGGAGAACCCTATTGGTAATACATCTTCTATTGATACACCCGTAGCTGCATCAGGTCCAGCATTACTAACTATCAAACTAAAGGTAACAGTATCGCCTACATTGGGATTGTTATTATCAATACTTTTCTTAATACTTAAATCGGAAGTTTGAACAGTAACAACTGCTGTGTCCTCATCATCATCAGCAATACCATCGCCATTATCATCAACTGTGCTATCTGAGGTAGGATCACTATCAGGATCAAACTGATCGCTAGCCGTAATCTCTGCTTGATTCAAATACTCATCAGCAGCTCCCGTTGGAGCATCTACGGTAACATCAAAACTTAATACCAGTGGAGTAGCAGTAGTAACTGATAATCCTGTCCAATTTATAGTATTACCTGTTGGAGCTGGTATAATAGCAGGTGAAATATTAGTTATACCACTATATCCTGCTGGTACAATATCTTCTACCCCAACTCCAGTAGCATCATTAGGCCCGTCATTGGTTACGGTAATAGTAAAAGTCACTACATCACCCACATTAGGAGTAGTATTACTTACTACCTTATTGATATTTAGATCGGATACTTCTGGTATTGGAATACTCGCTGCATCTTCATCATCCTCGCTCTGATTACCATCATCATTGTCAGGGGTACTATCTGGATCCAATTGATCACTTGCAGTAATCTCTGCAACATTATTATATTCTCCAATTGCACCTGTTGGAGCATTGACCAAAGCCGTAATCTGTATACTCTCGGGTGAACCAATAGCTACAGTTCCTACATTCCAAACTCCAGATCCGGGAGCATAATTACCTCCACTATTATCACTTTGATATGAATATCCTGTCGGTAATTGATCTTCTACAACAACGTTAGTTGCTGAGTTAGCTCCTCCATTAGTAACAGTAATCGTGAACACTACAGAATCTCCAACATCAGCTGAAGCCGGCGTTACTGTTTTTCCTAAACTTAAATCTGCTGATATTATGGTTACATTTGCTGTGTCTTCATCATCATCATCCGGATCAGCATCACCATCCTCATCTACGGTATTATCGGTAGAAGGATCACTATCTGGATCAAAACTGTCACTGGCTATAATCTGAGCAGAATTTACGTATGGTCCTGAGGAATTTACAATCACATCATACGTTAAATTTAAAGTATCTCCACTAGCAACATCCAATCCTACCCAAGTTATGGATAGATTTCCTGCATTATAAATTCCTCCATTACTGACTGTTCCCGGTACCAGAGTATACCCAAGAGGTATCAAATCTTCTACATTAACACCACTGGCATCTGATGAATTAGTGAGTGTAGTATTATTATTAAAAATAGAAACCGTAAATGTTACCTGATCGCCAATGTTTACCGAAGAAGGTATAACTGATTTTGTGAGTTCCAAATCAGATACTGGAGTTATTATAATGGTTACTTGATCCATAGCGGGATCACAGTCACCATTTGTAATTGTCCATTCAAAAACATACGTTCCTACTATAGTTCCTGTTACATCTGTTTCTGGATCTAATGGATTATCAATATTCGCAGTATTCGGTCCAGAAACTTGTGACCACATTCCTTCTCCTACTGTGGTAGGTGTGGCATCCAAAGTTACTAAGGAAAGCTCAGGTAATGTTTGATCGGGTCCAGCTTCTGCAACGATAGGATCTGAACGGATTATAATTTCCATAGTATCTACATTGGTACAACCACCGCCAACAACAGTCCAAGTAAAGATATAAGGATCACCTACTGGTGTAGGAGCTAAATCTATGATCAAACTTGCGGGATTATTTGGCGCCGTGATAGTAGGACCTGCCTGACCTCCCGTCTGTGTCCAGGTTCCTGTGCCACTTGTAATTGGATCGGCATCCATAAACGTCTGAGTGTCATCACACAAATCCTGATTAGGGCCTGCCTCTGCAGGAGAAGGTGGTGCTCCCGTAAATGTAATCGTAACAGTGTCAGACTGTGGATCACATAAATTAGGAGACACTGGATCTGTAAAAGGATCTGTATTAGAATTAGAAACTGTCCAAGTCAATACATACACATCATCAATACCATCATTCCCAACATCGTCAGGAACATTTGACAAAGTTGTTTCTTGATTATTCGGGCTATCAATAACCACTATTCCACCAGATGGGTCATCACCTGAATTTGCAAATGACCATAACCCGGTTCCACTTGTGGGAGAAGTAGCAGCCATTTGTACATCTTCCTGACAAGCATTCGGCTGATCTGGTCCAGCCTCAATAGGGTCTGGTGCCTCATAAACTTCTACTCTTACAATATCTGCTCTATCAACGCAATTATTTATTGAATAATTCCATTCTAAAATATATACCCCCGGCACCGATAATCCGTTTAATGTAGCATTTGGGTTATTAATGTCACCGCCTGGAATAGATGCGGTTGCTGCTGGTTGACTCAAAATACTCCAGCTTGCGGTTAATCCTGGATCCCCAGGAGGCGTGCTACCATTTAATACAATTGAATTGGTATTCGCTTCACAAACAAAACGATCAGGCCCTGCATTAGGATCAGCACTAGGACCATCACTAACTGTGATGGTAACATCGTCAAAATTATTACACGTAGCTCCTGCTCCAGTATAATCTGTAGTAAATCTGAATGTGTATGTATTTCCAGGAACAACAGTGGCGTTTGCAGTATTACTATTTGCTGGAGATTGAGTAATAGTGGAACCATTAGCTGTAATTTCAGTCCACGTACCTGTAGTGACAGTTGTAGCATCTGGGTTAGTGGTTATCGTAGTTGCTTCCAAAAGAACACTGGTTACTTGACATAGATTTTGATCATCTCCGGCATCTGCAGGGGCAAATACGTCTACTTGAATTTCATCCGAATCTGTTCTAGGGTCACAAACAGGAGAACTACCTATTGTAGTCCATCTAAATATGTAAGTACCAGTTGTTAAATCATTAACAGTAATACTATTGCTACTTGGGTCACTAATAGTAGGGGTATTTGGACCTGATAAAACAGTCCATGATCCCGATTCTGTTACTGGATTGTTTAGTGGGTCAGCGGTAATTGTAGTATTGTTATCAGAACAAATAACCTGATCACCACCTTGAATAACGGCAGGAGTTACTGGTATTCCGATATCTATAATTACTGTATCCGAAGCAGTAGAGCAACTTCCAAAAGATACGGTCCAAGCGAATTCATATGTACCATCCAATAAATCAGAAAATGTAGCTGTGGGGCTATTAATATCGTCAACAGTAAATCCTCCATTACCTGTTACCAGGCTCCAGGTTCCTGTTCCTAGTGGTGCAGGATCGGTGGCAGCCATCGTAAAAGAAGTGGCACAAAAACTGTCATCAGGTCCTGCGTTTGCTGTGGCGGTATTAGCAACAGTTATCTCAACACTATCGGAAGTAGCAGTACATGATGGAGAAGGAGGAATAGAGGTATATTCTATAGTCCAAGTAAATGTATAAGTTCCATCACCTGGTAACGTTACATCGGTATCAAACTGATTTTCATCAGCAAAAACTACACCTGTCAATGGAGTTACAGTCCATGTCCCCGTCTCATCTGCAGGATCTTCTGGATTACCGGCGAGTGTGATATTCGTTATGCCTGAACCTAAACAAGTGTCAGTTCCTGCATCTGCTATAGTGGGTGACTCGTCTGCAGTTGTTGTAATCGTGACAGTATCTGTTGCGGCAGGACCACAAAAAGTAAAATCATTGATTAAAGACCAGGTAAGTACATAAGCTGTAGATGGGTTGATAAACCCCGTTGCTATGGTATTAGGATCATTTGGATCTTCAAAAACAATACCATCAGGTGATGACCAAGTACCCGTTTGACTATCAGTTGGAGGATCTGCGGCCAAGGTTACAGGGGCATTAAAACATACTGTTTGATCTGCTCCCGCTTCTACGGGATTGTTATCCAAAGGAGAAACAAATACCGTAGTATCCGAAAAAGAAGGCGGTGTACAATCAGGACCAGCCGAAACAGAATATCTAAAAACATACTCCCCAGGAATAAGATTAGATATTCCGGTAGTTTGTGCATAAATATCAGCAATCGTTGCTGTATTTGGCCCTGATATTTGAGACCAAATAGATTGCCCTGTAGTAATCGCATTACCGGCCAAATTACCTCCAGTTTGTCCACAAATAAAAGTTTGATCGGACCCAGCATTTGCAGTCGTAGGTATGAGAGAAACAGAAATGGTAACTAAATCAGTAGCTTCGTCACAACTTTGCAAAGAACTTCCTGTTCGCAATCTTTTAAACTCTATCGTATACGTCCCTTCAACATCCAAATCATTTATAGTAGTTGGACTGTTACCAGCAGGAAGAATTGCGCCATAAGTAATGGAAGGATTGGTAGGACCACTTAAGATCCTATATTCAGTACGAGTACCACTTGAGAAGTTAAATGGAATAGAAAAAGAGGTTTGACCACATGCACCTACAACATCATCTAAGCCATCTTCGTCTGTATTGGGGTCTGCAGGAGGATCAGGAGGAAAAGTATTTATCCTTATAGGGTTGGTATTATATCTTACCCTTACTATATCTGATGAATCACAACCTGTAACATTATTGATAATTCTGTATCTAAATTGATATGAATTTGGAGATGTTAATCCGGTAACTTGAGTTGTACTATTATTAGGACTCACTATGGTTACGGGCGGGTTTGTATCTATTTGTTCCCATATAACCGTTTCGTTTGTAAAATTTGGTGTTGACCCAACCAGGGTAGTTTCAGTAATATTGGGATCACAAAATCGCTGATTATCATCTTGAATAGAGGCAGTAGTCACATCTTGAGTTGCTGGATCCACTGTGATAGTGACGGTATCGCTTCCCGAAACGCAAGGTCCCATTACATCCCATCTGAATACATAGGTACCTTCTATTAATTCACTAACATCTGTAGTGTTATTATTAGGATTATCAATGTTTGGTGCAGCAGGACCGCTAACAAATGTCCAGGTTCCTACTTGACCATTAATATTATTTCCTGCAAAAGAACCATTAAGATTTGTAGATTGACTAACAGTGTAACAGCTATCCAAATTTTGGTCGGATCCTGCATCGACCAGATTCTCTCCCCCAAAATTAGTGACTGTTAACTCGGCAAAGGACTCGCAAAAAATTCCAGAACCGGGATCGGTAGGTCCTGTAATAGTCCATCGTAATGTAGTTACTCCCGCGCTTCCCTCTGGAAGAGTAATGGGTGTGCTGGCAGAACTGGGAACAGAAATAGATACTCCCGCGTTATTACTGCCGACGATGGACCAAATACCCGTTTCACCAGAATTTGTGGGTGAATTACCGTTAACGATCAATGAGCCTGAACTATCAGGACATGATGCAATATCAGGACCAGCAGTAGCCTCGGTTATAGGTAAAACTGTGATCGACACATCCTGAAAAGGTGTATCTCCATTAAAACATTCTGCAGCATATCTAAATTCATATGTATTGCCCCCTAAAAAACCTGTAATTATTGGATCATCAATGTTAGGATCACTTATAATAACCGATGGTCCTGAGATTTGTGTCCAAGTGGGACCAGAAGCATACGTGTCAGGACTATTACCATCCAATTGCATCACATCATTGACACATATAGTTTGGTTTATTCCGGCATTTATTGTACAACTCTGGGCATTTGTAGTTGTAATTGATAAAAAGCCTATTAGAATAAATAATAATACTTTGATGATGTGTTTATTACCATAAAAAAATAATGAGTATACCTTGAAACACAAGTAGTTTTTAATCATGCCGAAATAGTTAGTTAGTGTAATGAATCCGAAAACTCAGTATAAATATTGTTCTATTTTAATTTGCACAAAGTGATCATTGATAAAAAAATATCTTAAAAATCGTTAATGTGTATGTTTTTTCGACCAAATGCTCAATAAAAAGTTCAATAATTCGTTAGTGAAGATAAAAACAATTCATAAATATATTTGGGAATTTTCCCTCAATATATAAAGGGTAAAACCTTTGTTTTTGAAAATAAATACTTTTAAAAAATTGATTAACAAATTATTAACACATCGTATTTTGTCGAAAAAAATCATATTTTATCGATATATCAAGAAAATAATCCTCAAAATTTCGCACTTTCATTGATATCTAATATAAATTAATCCTCATTTTAAAAAATGAAGTCATGTCTAGGATTAATCATACCATACTTATTGATGACAATAAAACCACTAACTTCCTGAATAAGTACTTAATGCTAAAATCAAAACGTTTTAGACGCATAGAGGAATTTATAAATGGGCATAAAGTACTTGAGCGATTTGAAAAGGATCAATCTTTTGAACCAGATATCATTTTTTTAGATATAGATATGGCAGATATAAATGGATGGGAGTTTCTCGAGAGATTTGAAAAATTATATTCAAAAAAAGTAAAAACAAAAATTTTCATCCTTTCTTCTATAGTTAATACTGAATATTCTAAAGTACTCAATGCTAAACATTTTACTCCAGAATACTTAATTAAACCCTTAAACTTGAAACTTATTAACTCTTTGTATCATAAGTATTTTGTAATTGAAGGTTAGGTTTTTATAAGTAAATCAGATAAGTGAACACAAAATTTGATATTTTTCGTGCAAATCAAAAAAGTTATAATGAACTATAATTATAACTATTTGATTTTCAGTGGAGAAGATGGGACTCGAACCCACGACCTCTTGACTGCCAGTCAAGCGCTCTAGCCAGCTGAGCTACATCCCCATTTTTTTGCGGTGCTGTAGCGAAGCGCCTGTCCGCCGCAGCGCAGCGCAGGAGGAAGCTACATCCCCATAATTATTAATTAATCACGTAAAGCACCCTTAAGAATTAATAAAGGAATTCTACTTTCAAAATCTTTTTTCAATATTACATTCTCTTCCCATAGCTTGGCGAAAAAGCCTCTTCTACGTCTAAAAACGGATAATAGATCAGGATTATTTTCATTAAGATGCTCTAAAACTCCTTGGAATAAAGTTGCGTTTTCAGAAGATTTATAGGATGTTATAATTTCTGCTAAATCTTTTTGGAACTCTACATCTTCTGGCAAAAATTCTTTTGTCTTTACCTGAAGTAACTTTACATCTGAATTAAAAGTATTTAAGATTTCTTTTATAGGATTCAGCGAATTTTGTTTTTTAATAACCCCAGATTTAATAGCCATTAAAACTTTGGATATTGGTTGAAAAATATAATTTTCTGGAATTACTAGTACTGGTATTTCTGTCTTTTTTACCAAACTCCCAGAGGTTTGACCAAGAAAATAAGGGTTTTTGATATCATTACTTTCTGCACCAAGAACAATTAAATCAATAGAGTGTTGTAGGTTGAATTCCGGGATAGCCTCTAATAAATCACCTTCTAATGGTAACGCAATTAGATCTACACCTTTTTTATCAACTTGAGCGAATTTTTCTTCAATTGTAGTAACCGAAATATTTTTTAGAGTTTCGTTAACCGAAGGAAGACTGCCTGATCTGGGTAATTCTTTAAAAATTTGAACAGCATATACTGTTCCTCCTATTTCTTTTGCGAAATCAATAGTGTATTGAAGTCGAGCTATACTAACCGAATTTTCTGATAGACCTAAAGGAACAAGAATATTTTTCATTACTAAGCTTGATTTGTGTTTAAGGATGCAAAATTACAATTTTTGATCAGTAAACAAGGCTTTTTAGAAGTTCATAATGGCATAAATAACCTTCGTTTTCTTAAAGTTTATATAAAATAATGTTCGGGCATACTTCAGATATCATTGTACAAAGGAATAGTTTGTATTTTTGGAGTTTGTAAAAAAGTATGATTCGTAAAGCAGTACCTTCTAATCTAGATACTATTCATAAATTAACGCAAGCTTGTGCTAAGGCTATGATTGCTAGAGAAATTTATCAATGGAATGAACATTATCCTACCCGATCTCGTTTTGAGAAAGATATAGAACTACAAGAATTATATGTTTTAGAAGAAAATAATATCATTATGGGTATTATCGTAGTTACAGAACTTATGGATGAAGAATATATTCCGATTGAATGGCTTACCAAGAATCAAAACAATTTATATATACATCGATTAGCAATACATCCGGATTATTGGGGTAAGGGATATGCACAACGATTAATGAGTTGGGCAGAAACGTTTGCAGAAAAGAAAGGTTACGAATCTATTCGTCTAGATACCTTTAGCCAAAACAAAAGAAACCAAAAGTTTTATGAAACCAGAGGATATAAAAGATTAGGAGATATTTTTTTTCCAAAACAAAGTGAACATCCTTTTTATTGTTATGAATTGGTATTGTGAGTAGTGTTATAAGTTTTAAAAATATAAACCGCTTGGCAATTCCGGCAATTATAGCAGGTGTTGCAGAACCAGTGTTGTCTGCCACCGATACTGCAATTGTGGGAAATATTCCGGTAAATGGTACAGAGTCTCTTGCTGCAGTTGGAATTGTGGGATCATTTTTGTCTATGTTGATATGGGTGCTAGCGCAAACTCGTGCAGCAATCTCCGCCATTATTTCGCAATATTTAGGAGCAGGGAAACTGGATGAAGTAAAGACACTACCTGCACAAGCAATACTTTTTAATATTGGCCTAAGTATAACAATTCTTCTTATTACTGTACCTTTTATTAAAGAAATTTTTATACTTCTAAAAGCCGAAGGTCAGGTGTTAGAGTATTGTATTTCATACTATGGCATTCGAGTATGGGGATTTCCTTTATCATTATTTGTATTTGCTGTTTTCGGAATTTTCAGAGGACTTCAAAATACATTTTGGCCCATGATTATTGCACTTATTGGAGTCGTAGCAAATGTTATATTGGATTTTGCTTTGGTTTATGGAATAAAAGGAATTTTGGAACCGATGCATCTCGAAGGCGCGGCGTGGGCAAGCCTTTTTTCACAGATCCTAATGGCTGCCTTATCATTTATTTTATTGATTAAAAAGACAGAAGTATCACTACGATTAGAAAAACTTTGGCATCCAGAAATGAAACGTTTTTTAGTGATGAGTGGGAATCTTTTTATTCGCTCACTGGCGTTAAATACTACATTGCTTCTAGCAGTAAGAGAAGCGACAAGTTTAGGGACAAATTATATTGCAGCTCATAGTATTGCTATACAATTATGGTTGTTCTTTGCGTTTTTTATTGATGGATATGGTGGTGCTGGTAATATTTTGGGCGGACGATTATTAGGGGCTAAAGACTATAAAAACCTAGTTGCAATGTCTAAGAAAGTAAATATATATGGAATTGTAGTAGCATGTCTTTTAGGTGGTTTTTCTTTCTTGATGTTAGAACAATTAGGGTTGATTTTCACTAAAGATCCGGAGGTGTTAGCTATATTTAGTGGTTTCTTCTATTTAGTTTTACTTGCATTACCCATAAATGCATTAGCGTTTGTTGGTGATGGAATATTCAAGGGGCTTGGAGAGACTGGATTTTTGCGGAATGTACTTTTAGGCTCTACATTTCTTGGTTTTGTTCCTGCATTATTAATCGCTAGATATTTTGATTGGAAACTCCATGGAATATGGATCGCTATTACTGTTTGGATGTTGATCAGAGGATTAGCATTGGTAATAAAATTTAGAAGTAAGTATTATCCATTGGCCGCTACTTAAAATGCGAATTTTAAGATTGCCATTACTATAATTACATATAGACAAATAAGTATAGCTGCTAGTCTGAATTTTTGCAAATACTTTTTTTCCATATACCAAATGTAATTTATAAAATGAAAAATATAAATACGTGGAAATACGGGTTTATATTATGGTCTGAGACTTAGTATAAGAATCTAAAATATTATCTATTTTTATCAAAAATCTAGTAAAATGACTACCACAAGAACTAACGGAAGTTTATATACACACTCAGAAAATCATATTGCCACTGTAGAATTTGGACATCCGGCAAGTAATTCTTTCCCATCAGAGCTATTAGAGAGATTAACAAATGCTATTAATACTTTGTCCAATGACCCTTCGATTCACGTTATTATTTTGAAATCAGAAGGAGAAAAAGCATTTTGCGCAGGAGCTTCTTTTGATGAATTAGTTGCGATCACTAATCTAGAAGAAGGGAAAAAATTCTTTTCAGGATTTGCTAATGTAATAAACTCAATGCGAAAATGTAAACAACCAATTCTTGGCAGAATACAGGGAAAAACTGTAGGTGGCGGTGTTGGTTTAGCTTCAGCATGTGATTATTGTATGGCAACGGAAGCTGCATCAATTAAATTGAGCGAACTAACGATTGGTATTGGACCTTTTGTTATTGAACCAGCAGTATCCAGAAAAATAGGATTAGCAGCTTTTGAAGCATTGGCTTGGGATGCATCTCAATGGAAAAATGCCTATTGGGCTAAGGAAAAAGGAGTGTTTACCAGAGTATTCGAAACTATTACAGAGCTGGATAAAGAAGTTCAATTGTTTGCAGAAAAATTAGCAAGCTATAACCCACAGGCTATACAGGCAATGAAAGAAGTAAATTGGAAAGGAACAGATCATTGGGATAAATTATTAACAGAAAGAGCTGAGGTATCTGGAGAATTAGTATTGTCAAAGTTTACCAAAGATGCATTAGAAAAATTCAAAAAATAAAATATGGATGTACTCAATTTTTTAGGAGGAAATGGATTGTTCCTGATTTTAGGAATCATATTAGTAGTAGTTTACTTTTATAATAAAAGAAAGAGAAGATAATGTTCATTAACTTTGCAGAAAGTTACAAAGCGACAAATGAGTAAGATCAGAATTACCAAACAATTTTCTTTCGAAACCGGTCATGCATTATATGGTTATGATGGCAAGTGCAAAAATGTCCATGGACATAGTTATAAATTGGGTGTTACCGTTATCGGAAGTCCTATCACCGACACGTCTCATGTAAAATTGGGAATGGTTATCGATTTTGGAGACCTTAAGAAGATTGTAAAAGAAGATATAGAAGATATCTTTGATCACGCAACTGTTTTTAATAAGAACACGCCGCACATAGAGTTGGCTAGAGAATTAGAAAAAAGGGGCCACAATGTTATTTTAGTAGATTATCAACCTACAAGTGAAAATATGGTAATTGATTTTGCTAAAAAAATTAAAGCAAGACTTCCAGAGAATATACTATTACATTCTCTAAAGCTTCAGGAAACCGAAACTTCTTTTGCTGAGTGGTATGCATCTGATAACGACTAATAATAAATATTTTTTTATCATCTAACAACGTACATGAAACTTATAAATCTTTCAGAAGGTAAAAAGATATATTTTGCATCAGATAATCACTTAGGAGCTCCAACTACAGAGAAGAGTTTTCCAAGAGAGCAAAAATTTGTAAGCTGGTTAGATGAGATTAAAAAAGATGCCGCCGCAATTTTTTTATTAGGTGATCTTTTCGACTTTTGGTTTGAATATAAAACGGTTGTTCCTAAAGGGTTTACAAGAACATTAGGGAAACTAGCAGAGATTACTGACGCCGGAATTCCTGTATACTATTTTGTGGGGAATCATGATCTTTGGATGAATGGTTATTTTGAAGAAGAATTGAACATCCCAGTGTTTCATAAACCTCAGGAATTTACTTTTAACAATACAACATTTCTTATTGGTCATGGAGATGGTTTAGGACCAGGAGACAAAGGGTACAAACGTATGAAAAAAGTGTTTACCAATCCTGTTGCTAAATGGTTTTTTAGATGGTTACATCCAGATTTAGGAGTAAAGTTAGCGCAATACCTTTCCGTAAAAAATAAATTAATCTCAGGAGATGAGGATGTTACTTTTCTAGGAGAAGATAACGAATGGTTGGTGCAATACTGTAAGCGAAAACTAGAGGCTAAACATACAGATTACTTTGTTTTTGGACATAGACATCTTCCAATGGAAATTGAACTGAATTCAAATTCGAGATATACCAATCTAGGAGATTGGATAGTGCATTACACTTATGCTGTTTTTGATGGCAAAGAAATGAAGTTGGAGAAATATAAAAAAGATAATAAAAGCGGATAACCTAGATTGATTATCCGCTTTAAAAAAAATCTAAGGATTGATTTTATTGTTTCGTTATTTTTTTAGTAATCACGGTGTTATCCAATCGTACCTTTATAATATAAAGCCCACTAGAAAGCATACTTTGTTTCATTTCATTTAATGAAATAGATTTGGTACCTGATTCCATAGCACCAGTATTCTTTTTTGCAATACTATTTCCTTTTAGATCTATAATTTCAATAGAAGAATATGTCACTTTTTTAGGCAATGAGATCGTTAGGTTAATGTCATCAGAGCTCATAGGAATTGGGTATACGCTAATCGAAAAAGGCTCTGTACTTCCTTTAACTAATTCATTTAGCCTGGTTGTGTTTAAGCCTTTAATAATAAATTTTTCCCAAAGCCCAACAGCATCTCTATTACAGTTGATAGCATTGTTCCCATTTTCGTGACTTACATACTTGCCATTATTTCCTTTTATGGCATAAAGGTCACCTCCTAGAGATTCTAAGGTGAATTTTTCCCAAGATCCTACAGCATTTCTATTACAGTTCATAGGCTTGCCTCCATTTTCAGAACTAACATATTTGCCATTATTACCTTTAAAACTAACCGTTCCGTTTCCTGCTGATTCAACAGTAAATTGTTCGTTTGTTCCTGCAGAATTTCTGTTGGCTTGCATCGTTCTAGTACCACCTTCAGAACTTACATATTTGTTAATACTTTGTCCTAGTATTGTTACAAAGTCGTTAGTTCCTCCTCCACCATCTCCATTGCCTACGGTAAAAGAAATAGTTTTTGTTGTTTTAGCTCCTTTATTATCAGTAGCTTCGGCTTTTAATGTATAACTTCCTTCAGGAAGATTCTTTAAGGCATTATCCTGATTATTGTTATTCCAGGTGTAAGGAGTAACATTTTCTTGTCTTATAAAAGAATTATTAAGATATAGGCGTACGTTACTAACACCATCACTGTCAGTTGCAGTAACAATAGCTTCTACAGTCGCAGGAGCTGAAAAAGTGGCGTTATTAGATGGAGTTGTAAATGAGGTGTTTGGTCCTGTATTATTTCCGCCTCCGTTGCCATCTCCACCAAATCGAGGCCTGGAACTTAACCAGTCCATATCGAATTTAGGTCCTTTACATTGACATCCTTTACTACCTTGGTCAACACGACCAGGACATACTTTCTCATCTTTAATTCTCTTACCTTGTATCGTAATGGCGTCTCCATGTCCAGGTTCGTTACCACATTGTATAGTATTATATCTGGGGTCTCCATTTGCTAGATCCCTATAGCTAGGATGTTGTTTAAGCTCATCACAAATATCTTTAATATTTCTCCCTTGCCCATTGATATCGATTTTGAAATTACCAACACCGTGATCAAAAGAAGATTTACAGAAACAAAAGCCATTTGCCTGATAGCTATCCTTCCACGAATTTGCATTAGGAACAATTCTCACACCTTGGTCAAAAGTATCCTGACCAGTACAACCTGTATCTGGGACATTGGCTATAGCCTTATCGGTTGGACTTTGTCGTTGCACGTTCGATTGCTGTGCAAGCATTAGGTTAGCAGTAAATAAAACTGCCAAAATGTTTAAAATAAATAATTTACGTTTCATAGTTGTTGGTTTTAAGGGTAAGTAGTTTATAAGGTACTATTAATTTTTGGACATAAGTGTCAAATCTACCATCTATAAAAATACTACAATTAAGCGAACTCGAAAAGTGAAAAATAGAATTCGTAAGGAATCAACTAGTCTTCGTAAAGACTGGTCAGACAATCTGTAAAAATTATTTCTTATAGTTTTATAACTACATGAGAACTATTATCTAAAAGTTCTAGAGGTGATTGTTTCTTTAGAGACCTCTATTTTGATTTCATGTGAATTCATTAGGGCTTCTGAGTGTTCAATAAAAATAATTTTATTGTTAAAAATAGCTTCAACTAGAAAATGATTTCCGTTAAAATAGGATTTTTTAACTCGAGCTTTTAGATTAGAATCTTTTACTATTTTTAATTCATGTGGATATACGAGAATCGTTTTATCACTATCAGAATCTGGTATAATGGTAGAAATTAGTAATTCGTTTACTTCACCAAAAAGTGAGGCAATATAATAATTATCCGGATTTTGATATATGCTATGAGTATTCCCTTTGGTAATAATCTCACCTTTATGAATTACAATAGTTTCTTCGGCAAAGGATAGTATGTCTGTTTTATCGTGAGTCGCAGTAATACTAGTAATCTTATTTCTTTTTAAGTAGGCGAATAGATTTCTGCGTAAAGAACTTCGTCTGAAATTATCAATATTTCCAAAAGGTTCATCTAATAATAATAACTCTGGCCTTTTAGCAAGTGCTTTTGCCAGTGCAACTCTTTGTTTTTGACCCCCACTTAGGTTTTCAATTTTAATATCAGCAAATGGAGTCATTTCGACTATTTCCAGAAGCTCATTGACGCGACCAAGTTTTAGTTCTGGTTCAAAATTAGATAGATATTGACCTATATTTTCTGAGACAGTTCTATAGGACATCAGTTCAAATCCCTGAGAAAGATATTTCATGTTTTCTTGTCCAGGAACTAAATTATAGGCTGGTCCTAATATCTTTTGATCATCCCAAAATAGTGTCCCTTGATCTACATCCAAAAGCCCATAAATGATTTTTAGCAATGTGCTTTTTCCGCAACCACTAGCTCCAATAAGTGCGATATGTTGCCCTTTTTCAATAGTAAAATTGATGTTTTTTAAAACCGTAGCGGTATCATAAGCGAAGGAAACATTTTGAACTGTAAGCATATTTCAAATATAAATAACTTCAACAAAAAAATCCGTCTCTTTTAAGAAAACGGATCTTTTAATTTAAATAATAATATAATTATCCTTTTATCTCATCATTTACTTGTTCTGGTAAAACTTCATATCCCATATTGAATAACGTAAAGCTAAAAATATCAGCGTACTGTTCAATTGTTTTTTTGACAGGTGTACCTGCTCCGTGGCCAGCATTCGTTTCTATTCTTATCAATGTAGGATTGGTTCCTTTTTGTTTTGCCTGCAATTCTGCTGCAAATTTAAAAGAATGTGCAGGTACAACACGATCATCGTGATCTCCAGTAGTAACCAGTGTTGCCGGATATTTTACACCTTCTTTTACATTATGTATTGGAGAATATCTTTTTAGATATTCAAACATTTGTTTATCATCTTGTGCAGTTCCATAATCATATGCCCATCCTGCACCAGCTGTAAATGTATGATAGCGTAACATATCCAAAACACCCACTGCAGGTAGTGCTACTTTCATTAAATCAGGGCGCTGTGTCATTGTAGCTCCTACTAACAAGCCTCCGTTTGAGCCTCCTCTAATAGCTAGATACTCACTAGAAGTATATTTATTTTCTATTAAATATTCAGCAGCAGCAATAAAGTCATCAAATACATTTTGTTTTTGCATTTTGGTTCCTGCATCGTGCCATTTTTTACCATATTCACCACCACCTCTTAAGTTAGGAACTGCATAAATACCACCTTGTTCCATCCATACGGCATTGGCAATACTAAAAGAAGGTGTAAGGCTGATATTAAATCCGCCATAACCATATAAAATAGTAGGATTTTTACCAGTAAGTTCAGTTCCTTTCTTATAGGTAATAATCATTGGGACTTTAGTACCATCCTTAGAATCATAAAAAACTTGCTTACTTTCATAATCTTCCGGGTTAAAGTCAATTTTTGTCTTACGATATAATTCTGAAGTACCTTCTTCAATTTTATATTTGTAGATACTTCCTGGGGTTTTGTAATTGGTAAATGAATAATATAATTCCTTTTCTTCTTTTTTGGTTCCAAAGCCTCCTACACTTCCTACTCCCGGTAATTTTACATCACGTACTAGTTTTCCGTCATAATCATATTGTAATACTTTAGACACTGCATCTACCATATATTCTGCAAAGAAATAACCGCCACCTTTGCTAGGACTTAAAACATTTTCGGTTTCCGGAATAAAATCTTTCCAGTTTTCGGGTGTTGGATTAGTTGCACCTACCGTTACAATTTTTTGATTCGGAGCATTAAGATTAGTTACAAGGTATAGTTTAGATTCTACATTTTCGATTACATAGGTATCACTTTCTGTTGTGTCTAAAATAGTAACCAATTTACTATTTGGCTTCGTTAAATCTTTAATGAATAACTTATTTCCAGAAGTGGAAGTACTAGCGGTAATAACCAAATATCGGTCGTCTTCGGTTACACGACCACTGGTATATCTGTGTTTTTCCTCTGGCGTACCACCAAAAACTAATGTGTCATCTTTTTGAGGAGTTCCCAGTTTATGATAATATACTTTGTGCTGGTCTGTTTTAGCAGATAGTTCGCTTCCTTTAGGTTTATCATAGCTAGAATAGTAGAAGCCTTCATTTCCTTTCCAGGACATTCCAGAAAATTTAATATCTACCAATGTGTCTTCTATAATTTCTTTGGTTTCTGAATTTTTAATAATTATTTTTCTCCAATCGCTACCGCCTTCAGAAATCGAGTAGGCTAGAAGTTTTCCGTTTTTAGAAAAACTAATTCCTCCTAAAGAGGTTGTTCCATCTTCACTAAAAGTATTTGGGTCTAAAAATATTTCAGGTTGATCACCTTCATTTTTAAATCTATAGATTACATATTGATTTTGTAATCCGTCGTTTTTATAAAAATAGGTATAGTCACCTTCCTTAAATGGTGGTCCAACTTTTTCATAGTTCCACAGTGTAGATAATCGTTTTTTTAGTTGATCTCTATAAGGTATGCTATCCAGATAATCAAATGTTACTTTGTTTTGCTCAACAACCCAGTTTTCGGTTTCTTTACTACGATCATCTTCTAGCCAACGATAAGGATCTTCGACCTTGGTATCAAAATAAGTATCTATAGTATCTACTTTTTTAGTTTCAGGGTAATTCAATGGAATAATAGTTTTAGCAGTTTCTATTTTTGTTTCTTCTTTACATCCTATTATAAATGAGATCAAAAATAATATTAAAAGCGATTTTTTCATGATGAGTTAAATTTTGCAGTCTAATAATTAGCTGAATATTATTTATTTCATAGGTTATTCAACTTATTTTTAACACTTATAGCGAGTTAACGCACAAATCTATTAAAAGTCCTAACTGCAATATGCTAAAGAAAGTATAAAAAAAGACTGCTCTAATTACGATCATATAGTTATTACACATTTGAGTGTTGCTTTGGGGTTTAGCAACGCTTCTGATCGTTTAATGTAGAGCAGTCGGAATTTTCCGTCCCCTAAGAAACGAAAAATTTTGCTTTTATGCCAGCAAAATTATAGGAGTAACGTGTTAAAATAAGCTTTTGAAAGTATTCCAATTTGCGTAAATTAGAAATGCATTCATCAGAAAAACAAATGCTCCGGGAGCTATATTTGCAGGATCAAGAGTAGCGTGAAAGAGGATGATGTTTACAGAAATAGGAGCCATTAATACTAATGCAAAAGGCACTGCCTTATTACTCACCAATAAAAGTCCGACAATTACTTCGATCAATCCAACGGTTTTAAGGATGTAACTACTTGCTAATGCTCCAAAAAGAACTCCTGCCTCTGGATTAGCAAATTCAAAATCAGGTAAAAAACCGATAAATTTATTACTTCCAAAAACGATTAATAAGACTCCTAATAGGATTCTTAAGGCTAATATTAATTTAGTATTCATTGTTTTGTTTTTTTATTGTTAAGTGATGTATTAGAGGAGGAAATGTTAAAAACCTTACAAATGTTATTAAAAGCCGGAGTTAAAAAAATATCTTACACCTATTGAAAACTAACTAATTGAAGTAATTTTAATACTATAAATAATGAGGTTCACACATTTTCTAACACTCACTTTTTTTATCTCTTTACTATGTATAGCTCCTGTTATTGGGCAAGACTATTTTTTAAAAGATAAGGCTCCTTTTTCTTCAGAAATTCCCACACCCAAGGAATTTCTGGGATATCCAATAGGTGAGCAACATACACGTCATGATCAAATTGTGGAATATCTTACAAAGCTTGCAGAATTATCGGAAAGAGCTTCTATTAAGAGCTATGGAAAAACTCATGAGAATAGAAAATTAGTCATATTAACGGTTTCCATGCCTGATAATCTAAATAATCTGCCAAAACTTAAAGAGCAGCATTTAGCATTTACGAAAACTTCTATTACACCTACAAACTATAATGATGTGCCAATCTTTGTTCAATTAGGGTATAATGTTCACGGTAATGAACCTTCCAGTTCTGAAGCGGCCATGCTAACAGCTTATACCTTAGTCGCTTCTAACAGCTCGGAAATAAAAACATATCTGGATAATGCGGTTGTATTTATTGATCCTACGATTAATCCAGATGGACGGGAGAGACATACCCAATGGGCTAATCAGTTCAAAGGAAATCCATTAGTAAGTGATCGTTATGATGCTGAGCATAACGAAGGATGGCCTCGTGGTCGAACGAATCATTATTGGTTTGATCTTAATCGAGATTGGCTACTTGGAATCAATCCAGAAAGTCGTGGAAAATTAACCTGGTATCACGAATGGTATCCAAATGTGGTAACGGATTTTCACGAAATGGGTACGAATAGCACCTACTTTTTTGAGCCCATGAAGCCCATCGGTTCGCATGACCCTATCATGCCTAAAGAGAATTATGAAGATCTAAATAATCTATTTGCACCATATTTTTCTAATGCTTTGGATAATATAGGATCTTTTTATTTTACAAAGGAAGCCTTTGACGGGACATATCCGGGTTATGGATCTTCTTATCCTGATTTACAGGGCGCATTGGCTTTATTATTTGAACAAGCCAGTTCTAGAGGGCATTTGCAGGATACAGATTATGGAACTATTTCATTTCCTTTTACAATTAGAAATCAGTACGTTTCAAGCATAGCTACCATAAAAGCTGCGGTAGAGAATAAAGGGACACTCCGTAAGTATCAACAAAACTTTTTTAAATCTGCAATAAATAACGAAGCAAAGAGTACTATTGCAGGATACGAGTTTGGAGATGCTTATGACCAAAATAGAAATAAAGCTTTTATTGATAAATTATTACTTCATAAAATTAAAGTATATAAAAAAGGAGACCGATATGTGGTACCGGTAAAACAACCTCAAAAACGAATGGTACAGACCATTTTCGAAACCTATAATAAATATCGAGATAGTGTATTTTATGATGCTTCGGCTTGGAGTGTTGCCAATTTTTATAATTTGAAATATAAAGGATTGAAATCTATAAACTTAGGAGAAGAAGTCAGTTCTACCGAGGGAATAGCTACTATTACAAAGGTTTCAAAATCCAATTATGCGTATATCTTAGATTGGGATGATTATAACGCCCCAGCTGCATTATATCATATGCAATCTAAAGGACTATTGGTTGCTTCGGCCTTTAAACCATTTAGTATCATAACCTCCAATGGAAATAAAAGCTTTAACTACGGAAGCGTTTTGATTCCAGTAAGCAAGCAGAAAAAAAATAGTGATGAAGTATTTACAATAGTCAAGGAAGTACAAGAAAAATTTAATGTCCCCATTTTTAGTACAAATACCGGATTTAGTACATCAGGAATTGACTTAGGAAGTGGTAATTTTAGAAAACTGGATACTCCCAAAGCACTTTTATTGATTGGTGATGGAGTAAATTCTTATGAAGCAGGAGAGGTATGGCATTTATTGGATACTCGAGTTCATATGCCAATAACCAAGTTAAGAATGAATATGTTTAATAGAACTCCTTTAGAAGAATATAATACCTTAGTTATGGTGTCTGGAAGATACCAACAACTAGATTCTCTTCAACAGAAAAAAATAAAAGAATGGGTGTCTTATGGAAATACATTGGTTACTATTGCGAATGCCTCGAAATGGATCATTGATAACAAAATGGTGAAAGAGAAGTTAACCAAAAAAGAAAAGGACACGACAAAGAATGAAGTTGTAAAACGATTACCATATGTGGATGCAGGCGAAAATATCGGGCGAGAACGAGTTGGAGGTGCAATTTTCGAAGTAGATTTGGATATTACACACCCTTTAGGTTTTGGATATCGATATAATTCATTACCGGTTTATAAAAACAATGAAGTATTTATTGCTCCTAGTAAGAACCCATATGCTACCGTGGCAAAATACACAGAAGATGCGCATATTGATGGATATGTATCTAGTGATAATTATGAGAATTATTTAAAACCATCAGCCTCACTGTTAGTGAGTGCTATAGGAAGTGGTAGGGTAATTCTCTTTGCGGATAACCCTAATTTTAGAGGTTCGTGGTACGGAACTAACCGGCTATTTCTGAATGCATTATTTTTAGGAAAACACATATATGTTCCTAGAGTGAGAGAGTAATTCTAATTTGTAAAATTAGAAATAAAGAAAAAACCCTTGTTATACTTTTGAGATAACAAGGGTTTTAATAATAAAGGTTGGTTATTTAGCCGATTAAATTATTTTCTATTAAGTATTCTCCAATCTGTACAGCGTTAGTAGCTGCTCCTTTACGAAGATTATCTGATACGATCCACATATTAAGAGCATTCTCTGTGGAGTGATCTCTTCTGATTCTGCCTACAAAAACATCATTTTTTCCTTCTGCATAGATAGGCATAGGATAGGTGTTGGTATCTGGATTATCCTGTACGGTAACTCCAGAAGTATTATTTAACAACTGACGAATTTCGTTTTCCTGAAATTCATTGTCAAATTCGAGGTTTACACTCTCACTATGCCCTCCAACAACCGGAATTCTAATGGCTGTAGCGGTAACAGCGATAGTGCGATCATCAAGGATTTTCTGAGTCTCATTAACCAACTTCATTTCTTCTTTAGTATATCCATTTTCTTGGAATGCATCACAATGTGGTATAGCATTACGATGGATTGGATATGGATATGCCATTTCACCCTTCTCACCTGCGTATTCATTCTCCAACTGTTGTACGGCTTTTACTCCTGTACCAGTAATAGATTGGTATGTAGAAATAACTGCACGTCTGATTCCATATTTTTTATGCAAAGGGCCTAATGCCATCACTAATTGTATCGTTGAACAATTAGGATTAGCAATAATCTTATCTTCTTTGGTTAGCTCTTTAGCATTAATTTCTGGCACCACCAACTTCTTGGTAGGATCCATTCTCCAAGCCGAAGAATTATCAATTACCGTAATTCCAGCATCAGCAAATTTAGGAGCCCATTCCTGAGAGGTACTTCCTCCCGCAGAAAACAATGCTACATCAGGTTTCATATCTATAGCAGTGGCTAATCCAACTACTGTGAATTCTTGATTTTTGTATGATATTTTTTTACCAACAGATCTTTCTGAGGCTACAGGAATTAATTCCGTTACCGGAAAATTACGTTCTTCTAATACTTTTAACATTACTGTGCCCACTAATCCAGTGGCACCTACAACAGCTACTTTCATCTGCTTTATTTATTATTGACTTCTTAATGACACAAAAATCGGTCTTTGTTTTTAAATTCCAGCAAATGTGCTAATTATTTCTATAAGAATAATGATTTTTTGAGAAATCATATTAATTTAAACATTTTGTTATTTATTTAACACTCTGTAAAAAAGAACCGCTCTGTTTATAGAGCGGTTTAGTTAGAATATGTAGTATAGCGGTAGCTATAGATAATTCATTTTAGTATAGTTAGATTTTACTTTTTAAGTAAATCTCTAATTTCAGCTAATAACTCTTCTTGAGTTGGACCAGCTGGTTCAGCAGGAGCTTCCTCAACAGGCTTCTTAGTTTTGTTATATGCTTTTACAATCATAAACATTACGAATCCAACGATAATTAAATTAATAATGGTGTTAATCCAAGCTCCATAAGTAATTGCATTTTCAGCTGTTGTTATCGCTCCTGTAGCATCTACAACTGCTTCTTGAAGAATAATTTTTTTACTACTAAAATCCATTCCACCCGAGAAATAACCTACAACAGGCATTACAATATTGGATACAAACCCTTTGACAACGCCTCCAATTGCAGTTGCCATAATTACAGCAACAGCAAATTCAACGACATTACCAGTCATAATAAACTCTTTAAATTCTTTAAGCATGATATATTTTATTTAGTTAGTGATTATATTACCAAAATACGTAAAAAAACAATGAAGAGTGAAAAGAATGTTAAAAAATACAGGCGTAGAATTCGATGAAATTCAATTATTATCGATGATGACACGTTTTACTCTTGGAGAAATTGCTGTAAGAAGTTCATAAGAAATAGTACCTGCATCTTCAGCGATTATCGCCGCAGAAGAAGTGTTGTCAAAAATAATTACCTCATCTCCTTCATTACACTCAATATCTGTGATGTCTATCATAATCATATCCATACACACATTACCAATGATATAAGCTTTTTTACCGTGTACTGTAACAAAGCCTTTTTTATTTCCGTACTGCCTTCCGATACCGTCAGCATGTCCGATTGGTATGGTTGCTGTTTTAATAAAACCCTCTGCCTTAAAAGCTCTGTTGTATCCCAAAGTTTCTCCAGGTTCTAACATATGGATCTGAGAGATAATAGATTTTAAAGATGCTACAGGTTTTAATGCATTATCATAAATTGCCTCATTACCATATCCATATAAGCCTATTCCTGTGCGCACCATATCAAAATGTGCTTCGGGGTAGTTTAGCACTCCCGAAGTGTTGGATTGGTGAAGGATTGGTGTATAACCTAATGCTGCAATCATTACTGAAGCAGTTTTCTTAAATGAATTGATCTGGTTTATGGTAAATTCTTTTTCGTTGTGATCTTCACTTGCCGCAAGATGAGAGAATAGAGATTGTATTTTGATTGTGTTAGTTTTCTTTAAATGATCTATGATGTATTCCACATCATCCTCCCAAAAACCTATTCGGTTTAATCCAGTATTAAATTTAATATGAACAGGATATTCCTTTTGTTTTTCAACCTCAGCTACGGCTATAAATTCTCTTAAAACCCTTGAACTATAAAGACTAGGTTCTAGTTGATAATGTATTAATACCGAAAAATTTATGGGTTGAGGATGTAGCACTAGTATCGGGGTTGTGATTCCTGCTTCTCGTAACGCAATTCCTTCAGAAACGTAAGCGACAGCAAAATAATCCGCTCCTATTTTTTCCAGGTGCTTAGCCATAACCACAGCATCACTTCCATATCCTGCAGCTTTTACTACAGCTAATAGTTTAACATCTGGTTTAAGCTTACTTCTTAAATAATTATAATTATGAGTAAGGTGAGCCAAGTTAATTTCTAGAATGGTTTCTTTTACACTACTCATTAGATTTTTCAGAATTTTTAGATAATTCTTTAGGATCAGTGACCTCTATTTCTTTTACATGTTCTTTTAGTGAAGCTTTATAATAAGCGGCGCGACTTAGGGGTTCATATTCATCGGTTTCTCCGAGTAATACTAAATCGTCTTTTTTTGATTTTCGAAAACTAAACTGGGCAAGATTACCAGTTCGGGTACAAACCGCATGAACTTTGGTAACATATTCTGCAGTAGCCATAAGTGCCGGCATGGGTCCAAAAGGATTTCCTTTAAAATCCATATCTAATCCTGCAACGATTACACGAATACCTTTATTAGCCAAATCATTGCAAACACTTACAATTTCATCATCAAAAAATTGTGCCTCGTCAATGCCTACCACATCACAGGTATCTGCTAGAATTCTAATATTAGCGGCTGCTGGAACCGGAGTAGAACGAATTTCATTCGCATCGTGAGAAACAACCATTTCGTCATCATAGCGCACGTCGATGGCTGGTTTAAAAATTTCAACTTTCTGTTTGGCAAACTGTGCGCGTTTCAGTCTGCGGATCAATTCTTCGGTCTTACCCGAAAACATCGAACCACAGATAACTTCTATCCACCCAAATTGCTCTTTATGATTTACCGTATTTTCGAGAAACATTTTGTATTTTTCAGCGTCAATTAAAAGAAACCCTACTCCTTTAATACCAAATGAAATTTAAGACCATAGATGAAACAATCTTACATTTCAATTTATTATTTGGTATTGCTCTAAAGATGAGGTAAATTTATTAAAAAACAAAAAGCATAGCCCAAACGAACAAGAAAGTTATGAAGAAGAAATTGGAAGCAGAACTAATAAGCATTGCTCATAGGATATTACAACTTAAGGATAGATCTACCTTACCACAATTACAGGAAGAGGCCAGACAACTATATGAGAAAATAAGTATTCTAAATTTTGCAGAATCTCATTTCGCAGATATCCAACCAACAATAGGGCAGATTAAAGATGTTTTAGAAGAAGGTGATACAGAGATACGAGAAGAAACTATAAATAAGATAAAACCAAAACCTATTATAAATCTTGAGGAGGAAACTGAAGTAGAGGAGGTTTCAGAAACTATGTTTAATCTAGGAAACAGAACCATTGAACCGCCAATAGAGGAATTTGAAGAACAAAAACCTGAAATCATTATTGAAAAAATTAATGAGAAAGTGACTGAAGATCTTTTTGTACCTGTTCCAAAATTTACTGAAGAAAATGTTTCTCTATCCGAGCCTGCATATGAAAAAAATGATAAAGAAGAGATAGGATCAGTTCCGCAGAGCATGCCTATTTTAGATAAAGTCAATGATATAGATGAAAAGCCAAAATCACTTAATGACCAATTAAAAAAGGGTATAAATATTGGGCTTAATGATCGCTTGGCTTTTATAAAACACTTGTTTGATGGAAGTTCTACAGACTATAACAGGGTGCTTTCACAACTGAATACACTGAATAGCAAAAGTGGGGCGCGACAGTTTGTTAAGAATATGGTGAAACCAGATTATAATAATTGGGTAGGAAAAGAAGAATATGAAGAGCGTTTTATGGAGATTGTAACCAATAAATATGAATTCTAAGTAAGGATTAATGTTTTTTGATAACTAAAGCCCTCAAGAAATAAAATAACAACGATTTATATGAAAATTATCTACTGGATTGCTACGTTAGCAATGTGTGGAATTATGCTATTTTCTGCACAGATGTATTTTTTTAATACTGATATGGTACGAGGTTTTTTTGAAAGCCTAGATTATCCAACCTATTTAGTTATTCCTCTGGCGATTGCTAAAATTTGTGGGATCATTGTGATCCTTACTAATAAAATAAAATGGCTAAAAGAATGGGCCTATGCAGGCTTCTTTTTTGATATGGTACTAGCCTTTACTGCTCATCATATAAAAGATGACGGACAAGGATTGTTTGCAACTTTGGGCCTGATATTTTTAATCATATCATATACAACGAGTAAAAAAGTAAGACCTTAATACATGTCTAAACTATTCTTAGTTCCAACACCTATTGGTAATCTGGAAGATATGACTTTTAGAGCAATTAAAGTACTCAAAGAAGTCGATCTGATTTTGGCAGAAGATACCCGTACCAGTGGTAAATTGTTAAAACATTATGAAATTATGACACATATGCAAAGTCATCATATGCATAATGAACATAAAACAATAGAGCGTATTATCGGAAGATTACAAAGTGGTGAAACAATTGCATTAATTAGTGATGCAGGGACGCCAGCGATTAGTGATCCCGGATTCTTATTAACCAGAGCGTGTGTCGAAAATAATATAGCAGTAGAATGTTTGCCTGGTGCAACAGCATTTGTGCCAGCTTTGGTCAATAGTGGATTGCCAAACGACAAGTTCGTTTTTGAAGGATTTCTTCCGGTAAAAAAAGGAAGGCAAACCCGACTCAAAATATTAGCAGAAGAAACCAGAACAATGATTTTTTATGAATCTCCTCATAAGCTTATAAAAACATTAGGAAATTTCGTAGAATACTTTGGAGGAGATAGATTAGTTTCGGTATCTAGAGAATTAAGTAAACTTCACGAAGAAACCGTTCGTGGAACTGCAAAAGAAGTATTATCTCATTTTGAAAATAAACCTCCCAAAGGAGAAATAGTTATAGTAGTTGGAGGTAAAAAATAATATATGAACATATCTGAATTTATTAAAAAACTTAGAAACACTACAGCAGAGATAACATTTCAGAATACAATGGATATCATAGATGCTCATTATAGTTTTGAGCCTGTATCTTTTATTAATGGAAATATAACGAATCAAGCAGGAGAAAATTCTGGTTCTTGTAAGTTATTTTCTTTTGCGAAACTACAAAACCTAGAGAAAGAAGAAACACTACATTGTTTTGGGCAGTATTACAGAGATGTTCTGGAAAACCCTGAAGGAACGGATCATCAAAATATTCGTAATTTTATGAAAACAGGATGGAGTGGAATATCCTTTGAAGGTCAGGCGCTGACTAAAAGACTCTTATGATTTGTCATCATCACCTTCCTAATCTTTTCTGATTTCATCGATTGTTTTTAAGCTTACTGCTGTCGCTGAAGAAGATTCAGGTTCCAAAGAAAATGTGGTTAGTGAACTGGTCTGATCGCTCGTTTATTAGCACCCATAATTTATGTTTGGCCTATGAATTGGTGTTTTTGATGTATTTGATGAACTTGTTACAACGATATCTTTAAAAGATTTCTTATTTGAAAAAGTAAATTGTTCTGTAACTTTTTCCTGACGATGAATACCAATAGTTAGAAAACAAGCCAGAATAGTAAAAAGATATTTCTGTATCAAAGAATTTATAATTGATGATTTTGGGAAATACAAAGGCTGCATGTTTGGTTTGTTTAATATATAAAGCTGATTTAAAGATTATAAACGAATTTAAAAATTACTAGTATTTCTAAACGTTTTGATTATACCATAATTGTTGTTGCCTTAGTAGTTGTTATACTATGGCAGTTGCCCTATTTTGGATGGTTTCAATATCCTTTTCGATTATTAGGAACGTGGTTTCATGAAATGGGACACGGATTAACAGCCTTGTTAGCAGGTGGGAGTTTTGAGTATTTAGAAATTTATGAAAATGGTGGAGGTGTTGCTTATTATCATTTAGGAGGAAGTTATTTACCACCTTTTATAGGTAATGCATTGGTAGCCGCTGGAGGATTATTAGGACCAGCTGTTGTGGGGGCGTTATTAATTGTATCAGCAAAATCACATAGAAGTTCTATGATTGCTCTTAGAATATTGATAGGTGTTATGATACTTTCCTTATTATTGTGGATCAGGTCTTTTTGGGGAGTTGCGGTAATGAGTAGTTTTGCTGTACTTTTATTTATTATTACCCTATTTAAAAGTAGAAAGTTAGAAGTAGTTGTGATTCTGTTTTTAGGCCTACAGTCGGTATTAAGTACCTATCTTCAGTTAGACTATTTGTTTACAAAACAGTTCGAAAGAGATGGAGTTATTCAGATTTCTGATACACAAGCTATTGCCCAGAATACGATTGGAACCTATTGGATATGGGCTATTCTTATCATTATAATAAGCATCTATTTACTTTGGAAAAGTTTTCGATATTATTTTAAGAAGTAACATCTCGAGTCTATGAATCCAAGATGTTTTTTTACTTCATTTAACTTCGAAAAAGATCCCCAACACTACCGAATTTTCTTGATTTTGTACTTTTTACTGTTTTCAAATATTTAAGACGTTTCAAAATTGGTTAAAATATCGATCATATAAAAGACCATAAATACCAGAATTACAAACCCGTGGTAAATACGTGTTTTTTAATGGTTACTACTTGTTAATCTATTCATTATTAGTTGAAAATATGTTTTTTGCTTAGATTTAAGGTATAAACCAATTTAACGTAATAAATTTTCACACAAATGGAACAGACAATCACACAAAACCAGGTAATGACTCTAGAACAAGCACAGAAAATTGAAAGATGGCAACAAGAAGAAGTATTGTTATTGGCTAGGCATTTTCAACGTTTAAACGAAACAAAAAATAAGCCTTTTAGCGGACATTATACGCGAACTAATTATTTTAAAATGAAGTGTGATGATGTTACTACATTAAACGATCTTAAGGATGATGAAAAAACTATCCAAAGAATTAAAACCCATATGGCATTAGAGGTAGAAGACAAAAAGAAATTCACTTTTGTGCCAATTATAGAGATAGATCTGGCGGATACATTTGAAAAGTTGTTTTTTAGTTTGGAACCAAAATACAAGGAACCCGTACAACCCAATCAGAACGGAATGATAGGAGATATAAATAATGGAGGGGTATTGGTACCTGGCATTTTTAAAGAAATGATTTTGACCAATTGGAACAATCTCGAAGATAATTTGGTAGATGATCTATTTGTATCGGTAGACACTCAAACGAGACAACGAGAACGAGTAAATTACTACTTGATTGAAAACACCGATATTATAGATCTTTTTAATGACTCTTTATTAGGTAATATCGAAGAATTTATTCTTTATCCAGGAGTAGATATGAATAAGTTTCATAAAAGAGATATGATTTCGTTTACTCCTGTAATAGGAATCACTCCTAAAAGTGAAATAGACACCGATATTATATCCAGACATTCAGTGGTAGAATTTTCAGAAACTAATGAAATTTTCATAGAATATTCTACTCCTTGTCCACCCACTTGTCCTAAATAATAATTACTAATGAATGAAGAGTTTTTTAAATTTTTAGGGAATGTATCGTCTTTTGTAGTGGTAGTTCCTTTATTATTAGCAACTTATAGATTTAAGAAACTAAATAAGGTACAGATTCGTCTTTTGTATTTGTTAGGATTGGTACTGATAGTAGAATTTGTTTCAAATATGCTTTGGCGACAAAAAATTAATAATTTACCGTTATATCATTTTTACGCGGTGATTGAATTTTTGTTGATTATAAATATATACAGAAAAGTATTATCAGGAATATTCTCTAAAAATTTCTTTGTTATTCTAGGTGTTGGTTTTGGGATTTTTTCTTTGGCTAACACCTTATTTTTTCAGGATTTGTATACCTTTAATTCTAATGTGACAACCCTTATGGGATTACTGGTTATATTTTTCTCTCTAAGTTATTTTTACGCATTGCTAAAAGAAGTAAAATATAGCGCTTTAGAAACTAATCCAATGTTTTGGATCAATTCTGGGTTTTTGATATATTTTTCGAGTAACTTAATACTGTTTTTTATTAATAACAATATGTTTAAAGGATCTACTGAAGCAAGTTATTTGGTTTGGGGACTTCACGCTATTGTAAACATTGTATTGACTATTTTTTATACCATTGCTTTATGGGTGAATCCGAAGAAGCTATAACATTAAAGATTATAATCATTGGTATGGTAGTAATTTTTTTACTATCACTATCAGTGATTATGTTTTTTATTGTCTACCAACGTAGATTACTTGCTCAGCAAAAAAAACATCAAAAGACAGAATCAGATTATCAGAAAGAATTACTAAAAACAGCTATCCAGAGCCAGGAGGATGAGCGTACTAGAATAGCTAAAGAGTTACACGATGATGTAGGCGCTATGCTAACGACGACTAAACTCTATATTGGCCAAATAGGGCCAGAATTATCATCAGAAGAGTTAACAGGCATAGCTGATAAAATAGGAGGATTTTTTGATGATATGATCCAGAGTGTACGTAGTATTTCTCAGGATTTAAGACCAGTGGTATTGGAGAAGTTAGGGTTTTTAGAAGCTATTGATAGCTTGGTGCAAACCATAAGAGATTCAGGAAAAATCAAAATTTCTTTTGTAAATAATGCAACACTACCTATAGCCAAAACAAAAGAGTTGAATATTTATAGAATTATCCAAGAGTTAATTACCAATACACTTAAGCACGCAGAAGCCTCGGATATAAAAATTGAGATGAGGAATCAAAATGATGCATTAATTATTGTCTATGAGGATAATGGGAAAGGACTAGATCAAAAACAACTTCAATACAGAAAAGGACTAGGACTAAAAAACATTGAAAGTAGGTTATCTGTTTTATCAGGAGCCATTAGTTTTTTAGAAGAAAAGTCAGGAATGAAAGTTCAATTAAAAATACCAGAATGAGCACTCTTAACAACCTAAAAGATAACAACCATGGAAACTATTACACTGGGATTAATAGACGATCATAATTTATTTCGGGAGGGAATCAAATCGTTATTGGATAAAATGAACAATATAGAACTTGTTCTGGAAGCAGTTAGTGGAAAAGATTTATTAGCCAAATTAAATAATACAGTTCCTGATGTAATACTATTAGATCTTGAAATGGAAGAAATGAATGGAATGGATGCAACGGTAAAAGTAAAAGAGTTGTATCCAGATATGAAAGTTATTATACTTACAATGCATAAAGAAGAGCGAATGATATCGTATCTTATGGAGGTTGGTGCAAACGGATACTTATTAAAAGATACCAACCGACAAGAGTTAGAGGATGCTATACGATCTGTATATGAAAAAAGTTTTTATTTCAATCCTTTTGTTTCTCAAGCATTATTAAAGGGATTGAAGAATAAATCGACTAAACCTCCTTTAATTGGAAAAGACTATCATCTTTCCTCAAGAGAGTTGGAAGTGTTAGAATTAGTTACTAAAGAATATACTACCGCAGAAATTGCAGAAGAATTATTTCTGAGCGTTAGAACCATAGAAGGTCATCGTAAAAATTTAATGATGAAATTAGAGGTAAAAAATACCGCAGGATTAATCATAAAAGCGATAAGAGAGAAAATTATTTCCGTGTGAAGCTACTATAAGAAGACCTCATAGGTTTTGAAAACCTGTGAGGTCTCATCTAATATTCTACGATCTAATTAATCTAACATTCTAGGAATCCAACAATCTGGTAAATCCTATACGTGTTTTCCTTTTTCCCAGCCGTGTTTACCAAGATATTGCTCTCCAGATTCTATGGCTCCTTCTTCTACAGTAGTTCCCATAGAATCATTCCAGCGGTTTAAGTATCCGAATAAAGAAATTACACCAAGCATTTCTACGATCTCACCCTCATCCCAATATTTATAAAGTTCCGTTTTGATAGCTTCATCCACGTTATTAGGAACCAAGGATGCAGCCAAAGAAAAATCAAGTGCTGCACGTTCTGCATCACTAAACGCAGGATGAGTTTTGTACTCCCAGATATTATCTAGTTGTTCTTGTTCTGCGCCATATCTCTCTGCAGCACGTATTGCATGTGCTTGGCAATATCTGCAACCCGTAGCATTACTGCTTACCCAAGCAATCATTCGTTTTAATGCTGAGGTTACGCGACCTTCATTGGCCATAACTGCTTTATTTAAATTAATAAAAGCTTTAGAAATGGCAGGCCTTCGTTGCATGGTTAATACAGAATTAGGACAAAACCCAAGTGTTTCGTTAAAGAATTCAGCTAATTCTTTGGTTTCCTGATCGTGATCAGCTGATAAAGGTGTTACTAATGGCATGTGTATGTATATTTTTTTGAGTTAATTTTAAATTTTAGCACAGCAAAATACAAAACTAATGTCAAACCTAAAGGAGTATGGATGTTTTTTGTACTTTGGATTTTTTAAATAATTTCGGAACGAGAATACTAATGAGATGGACCCTAAAACCACAACTAGACACTGCAATTATCAACAACTTAGCAGAAGCTCTGAATGTAGATGTTATAATTGCTTCTTTATTGGTCCAAAGAGGAATTGAAACCTATGATCAAGCCAAAAAGTTTTTTCGTCCTTCATTAGAAGATTTGCTTGATCCTTTTTTAATGAAGGATATGGATAGGGCAGTTTCCAGAATTGATAACGCTATATCTGATCACGAAAATATTATGGTATATGGAGATTATGATGTAGATGGGACTACTTCTGTTGCATTAATGTCTTCATATTTAGAAACTATTTCATCGCAAGTTACTACCTATATTCCGGATCGTTATGCAGAAGGGTATGGTGTTTCTTATCAAGGGATTGACTACGCTTCTGATAATGATATTTCATTGATTATTGCGTTAGATTGTGGTATCAAAGCGGTAGAAAAAGTGGCGTATGCAAAATCCAAAGGAATTGATTTCATAATCTGCGATCATCACCGACCAGGAGATACAATCCCAGATGCAGCTGCAGTGCTGGACCCTAAAAGAGAAGATTGTGAATATCCTTATAAAGAACTATGTGGTTGCGGAGTAGGTTTTAAATTAATACAAGCTCTTGCTATTAAAAAAGGCCAAACTATAGATGATTTGTTAGTGTATTTAGACTTAGTTGCTACCGCTATCGGAGCAGATATTGTTCCGATCACTGGAGAAAATAGGGTGCTGGCATATTTTGGTTTACAAGTTATTAATCAAAGCCCTAGAACAGGCTTTAAGGCAATGCTTTCACAAGTTAAAAAAGAGATCTTAACAATTACGGACGTAGTATTTATACTGGCTCCCAGAATTAATGCGGCAGGAAGAATGAAACACGGATTGCATGCTGTGAATCTTCTTAAGGAAGAAAATCCTGAAATTGCATTACAGTATGCTTCAGAAATAGAAACGTATAATAGTGATCGAAAAGATGCTGATAAGAGTATCACTGAAGAAGCTTTGGTACAAATAATCCAAAACTCAGAAGAAGATAAATATACCACCGTAGTATATGATGAGAATTGGCATAAAGGCGTAATTGGGATCGTTGCGTCCAGACTTACAGAAACCTATTATCGTCCAACGTTGGTTTTTACCAAAAGCGGAGAGAAACTTGCGGCTTCTGCAAGATCTGTTAAAGGTTTTGATGTATACAATGCTTTGGATGCTTGCTCGGACTATATAGAACAATTTGGAGGTCATAAATATGCAGCCGGATTGACCCTGAAAGAAGAAAACTATGAGGTGTTTAAGCAAAAATTTGAAGAAACTGTACTATCTACTATTGATAAGAAGTTACTAACTCCAGAAATTCTGATAGATGAAATTATAGAATTGGATCAGATCACACCAAAGTTTTTTAGAATTCTGAAACAGTTTGCGCCATTTGGTCCAGGAAATATGACACCAGTTTTTATGACAGAAAATGTAAAGGATACAGGATATGCTAAATGTGTTGGTGCTGATGATAAACATCTGAAATGTAAAGTACAAAAAAATGGATTAGCTTTTGGTGTTATTGGTTTTAACCTCGGACCAAAACTTGATTTGATAAAGGGATCAAAAAGTGTCAAGGTTGCTTATACAATTGATGAAAATGAATGGAATGGCACTGTATCCCTACAATTAAAGCTTAAAGATATAATTTAAATTATTTTTATTTAGATTAATTATAAATAATTAATACTTTTGAGTCAAATACGATTCAGAATGAATGCTATTGATAAAATATACAGTAATAAAGTTGGCATATCTTTTTTTTGGAAGAAACAACAACAGCTTGTCACTACGCCCAAAATTCAACTGGTATTTAGGGATATAGGATTTTTACTTACCCTAAATGAGTTAAAGGATTTTTCGGATGCCTGCAGAATTACAGAACAATCACAATGCTGTGATCAATGTGTTGACCATCAGAATTGTAGGTCATTATTGCTTAGGACACCGTCTGAAAAAATTGACTTGGCAATCAGTAAAGATGAACTAGAGCAGGTACAGGAATTAATTAATGGCACTATTTTTCGAGTAGAATTACAGCATTGGGTAACGAACTCAGGCCTTAATTAAAATGTTATCTAAGAAAGTCTAGAATTTTATAAGAGATTTCTTCTGCTTTTGTTTCTTGGATAAAGTGTTTTTCATCGATAAAATGAATATCTGCTTCATCTATCTTAAGCGCATTGGTTACTCTAGTTTGTTGTGGAGTCCACTGTAGCATGGTATCGTGAATTCCCCAAATTACAGCAACGGGAATATCGATACTTTCAAATACTAAGGAGTAGTCGGGAAAGTAATTACATGTTCTTGTAAAGAAATAGTACATGCCATCGGTTTTTCCTTCTAACAAAGGAGTTTTATAACCTTCTACATCAATTTCATTTAATTTATTTTCTTTTAATCCTTCTTTGAATAAGCTTTTTAATAAGGTATTGGTAGTTACTCCATTTCTATAGGACCACATCGCAGCTTTGGCTGCAGGACCAGGACTAAATCGTATCGGAGGATAAAAACCCTCTTCGTATAATAAGGTATTTAACACAATTAATTCTTCGATTCTTTTAGGGGCTTGATTAAAAAGTTCCCAGGTCCATACTCCACCTACATCGTGCATAACGTGAGACCAATACTCAATACCAAGTCCATCCATCAGTGCTAGCAGTCGTTTGGCATGCTCTTTTTCACTATAGATTTTATATCCTTCAGGAGAATCGCTAGAACCATATCCTAACATATCTGGAACAATAACACGGTATCCTCCAGCAACTAATGGATCGATCATTTTACGATATAACCAGCCAGAAGTAGGAATTCCATGAAGTAGTACGATTGCGGGTCCGTTTCCTTTGTCAATATATTTGATGATGCCATCTTCTGTGGGAAAAGATCGCTGTTCTGCTCTAAATTCTTCATAGGTCATCTGACCTTTTCTGATTTTGGTATCTTGATACGGTTTGCACCCAAAAACGATTACTGCAATTAGAAGTAATAAAGAAAGCTTCTTCATTTAGAATGATAATTTGTGAGGCAGCAATTTACTTAAAATCCTTTTTTTATACTATAACAAGCTACAATTTAATCCTAAAATGATCATTTGCTTAAATTTAGATCTGATTCTTATGCAAAATACTGACCAATTTACTAATTACTTCCATGCTATTAAACGGCGGATTTGCCTGATTAACATTAGCAGAAATCAACAATCCTTCTTTAGGAGCATAGGCCAAAAATGAACCGTAAAACCCTCCGTGACCATAAAATGTTATTCCTTTAATCTCATATTTAAAAATTCCTAATCCATAGTTTTTGTTAAATTTTTCGGTATCAGAGCAGTCAATCATTTTGTTTAGGGCTTGTTTATGTTTAAATAACCTAAGTTTAAATAATGCTTTTACAAAATTCGCCATATCTTCTGTAGTAGAGACTAGACCACCTCCAGCCCATTCATATGAGGTGTTTACTTTTTTTGTGATATTGATCCTATTCAGAAAAGCATCAATCCGCTTACCGTTGCCTTTTATAGGTTCGTAAAATTCGAAATAAGTGTTTTGCATCTGGAGAGGTTCCAGGATTCTTTTTCGAATTACCTGTGCGAGTGTTTCTCCACTCAATTCTTCGATAATAAACCCTAACAGCATATAATTAATATCAGAATAGTAATATCCTTTTCCAGGAGCGTTATGAGGTTTCTTATTTAGACCATATTTGTAATATTTTTCAAAAAACTTTTTTGCCGTATACTGTTTCTTAGGGTTTAGTAATACACTTAGATTAAATCTAATCGCTTTATCAATAAATACATCTGCAATTCCCGAAGTGTGATTAAGTAACATTTTTATATCGATATCATCTGAATAGGAAGTTTTATTCAGTATGTGTAAATTTTTGAAATCAATAAACTCTAAAGTGCCTAAATACTTTTCAGCTTTATCTTCAATTTTCAATTTGCCTTCTTCTTCCATTTGAAGAATAATAGTAGCAACTAGAGTTTTGGTGATGCTAGCAATATTGAATTGATAGGTTTCATTAACATATCTGCTTTTTCTTTTAACTTCACCTACTCCAGTATTAATTTGAAATTCTGTCTCAGCATTTTCAGCATACAACAGAAAATTATGAACTGGTTTTTTTCCTTTATCTACCAAGCATTCGTTCATTAATGCGTTAATATCTTTTTCCTTGTCAAAATTATCTTGGGAAAAGCTAATGAAGCTTGAAAAAGTAATTAATACCGAGCTAATAACCTGTTTAGTAAATACCATAATTCTATAATTTTATTATAGCAATAGTACATACAATCACCTGTATTCGTTTGGTTGATAAAGTACGTTATCTGTGAAATGTAGTAAAATTACCTACGAAATGTCTTATGTAAACTCGAACCATTTTTTGAAGTTTGATGCCTTAGTTCGACTCACTGTAATTTCTGAAGGGAAATTATATTCTGGACTTATTAATACAAGAATTTTTCCGTTTTCTATTCTTTTGAACCCTTTAACCATATCCTTATTTATAATAAATTGCCTGTTAAGCCTAAAGAAATTGATTTTGGGAAGTTGGTTTTCTAAAGTATTTAGCGATTGATCCAGATAATATTTTTTACTGTTGTTTGTAAATACCGCGGTATAATCACCATCTATATGGAATCCTGCAATCTGATCAAAAATAAGTTTTAGTTTTTTGTTCCCATGGTTTACCATGATCCCTTCCGAGCGAGAACGATGATCTTGTTTATATTTGATTTCAGTATTTTTCCATTGATCGTAAAAATAAGCTCCTATATATATTCCATTGATCACAAAAATCCAGATACCAATTATAAAAATATCTTGTGTATAAAAATGTATTGGGGCTGACTTTCCCCTAGCCAACCAACTTAATAATTCTGTTAAAGAAATAATAATCACTAACGCAATCAACAATGTTGTGATTATTTGAAAAATAATACGCCGTGTTAACGACTTATGATAAGGTATCTTTTGATCCAAAAAACCTATGGTATGCCGGATTCCATACCAAGCTATATATCCTTGTAATGTATCGATTGAAAACGTGAGTGCTAAAAACCAATCTGCTTTAATATTAGAATAAGTTAGATAGTAATTAATAATATTAATGAACGGAATTAAAATGAGAAACAACTTTACATCAGAAAAATTTGTTTTAACTCCTTGTTTCATAATCTACATATTCTCTAAACGTATTAACTTATATCAATGATCTCAATAAGAGTATTGTTAAACCTAAATTTTTCGCCTGTAGTTTTCCCTAACAACAATTTCCCAATAGGAGTATTGGTGGCTATAGCAAAATAGGAGTTATTATTAATACTGATTTCCCCTACAGAAATGCTTAAATAATAATTCCCCTTAGAGGTTTTTACAATGTTTCCTAATCGTATGACCTGAGAAGATGAGTGTGTATCGATTTTAGCTAAAACCTCCTGTAACTTCTGAACTTCGGCTAATTGCGCACCTGCTTTTTCTCTTTCTAACTGAAGCATAGCTCTTCCTGTCTCATGTTTATCACCTGCTGTACTTTTTGTTTCAGAGGTTAATGATTCCTGTATATTGGCAATCCTATTTTGAATGCGATTATGGCGATCTTGTATGAATTGCTTACAATGATCATATAGTTCTTCTTTTATTTTTTTCAAAAAAAATGGATTTAAATTTCAATATAGAATAACCTATATGACTGTACAAATATTATTGTAGTATATCGAAAAAAAGAGAAGCAGTCCATAATTAGACTGCCTCTCTACCGTATAAAAAATAATTCAAACTAAATTCTGGGCAAAAAAATAGGAACGTTAGCTTCTAGATAGCCTATGCTGTTAAAGTTAAAATCGATGATTCTACAATTTTCCGCTACCAGTGCAATTTCATCAATTAAAATTCTGGGGTCATCCTTAAAATAAATTTGAGTTTCTAGGGTTCTATGTCCTTTTGCGGAAATTCTATAATGAAAATGTCTTGCTCTACATCCGTAAACTCCAGGACGGATGGTTTTTATTTTATAAATTCCGGATTCATTTGCAGTAATACATCCAGATAATGTCGTCTGCGAAGGGAAATAAAAACACCCTTCGTTATGATAAGCACCGGCATCATCTGCGTGCCAAATTTCAATTTTCGCATTTGGTACTGGTTCTTTGTCTTTAGTGTAGATTTTTCCAGAAATAATAGTTGGGATTCCCGGAAGGTCTTTAGTGTTAAGATTTATTACTCGAGGTGTATTGTAATAATTAGAATCTTGTTTATTGATTTGATTTCCCAAATAATAAGGAATTACCAAGTTGTTTTTTATCCCATTAGATTGTTTCATAAAGGTGTTATTACTCAAATCGTTTTCCATAATAAAGAGTTTTAGGGGCTTTATTATAGAACAGATCACTAAGGTTTTACCCTACCTATTAGAAATAATCTTTTTTTAGGTTACGTTATTTTGAAAAAGAAAGCGAACCATAATTACGCATTTGCTGAAGAATCCATTCTTTTCTTTTCTGAACGTACATTGATGGTGGGTCTGCTAAATATTTTCTAGGATTAGGAAGAATAGCGGCTATTGCAGTGGCCTCATGAGCGTTTAAATCTTTTGAGGATTTGTTAAACCAGAATTTTGCAGCAGCTTCAGCACCGAATATTTCATCTCCCATTTCTATACTGTTTAGATATATTTCTAAGATACGCTCCTTACTCCAGAAGGTTTCGATTAAAAAAGTAAAATAACTTTCTAATCCTTTACGGATCCAACTGCGTTTTGGCCATAAGAAAACATTTTTTGCCGTTTGTTGTGAGATGGTACTGGCTCCTCGTAATCGTTTACCTGCTTTATGCTCAGAAATTGCTTTTTGGATGGCTTCGGTGTCAAAACCATTATGTGTTATAAATCGTTGATCTTCGCTACAGATAATGGCAAGTTGTAGGTTCTTAGAAATATCTTTTAACGGAACCCATTGGTGTTTTATTGAAGCCTCATTTTCAGATTGAAAATGACGAATACCCATTAACGGAGTTCCTGGAACATCAATCCATTTATATATGAGTACCCATAGTATACTAAAGATAAAGAAGGCTAGAAAGCCTTTATATATAAAACGAAATATTTTTTTCATAGCTAACAAATAAAGTAATCGTCTATAACGTCTATAAAAGATCGGCCAATTCCTTGCCAACAAGACTTCCAATGGCAACACCCATTCCTCCAAGTCGTACTCCGCAGAAGACATTGTTAGAAATTTGTTTAACTATAGATTTTTTTTGATTTCCAACACCCATAATTCCACTCCAGCGATGTTCAATTTCGAAGTTTTTATCAGGTAAAATTACTGTTTGTAATAGTTCCTCTAATTTTTGTTGTATTAATGTGGTTTGTGTTAATTCTGTAGTTTCTTCTGTTTTAAAATCCAGATTTCTTCCTCCACCAAAGAGAATTCTATCATCAATATTTCTGAAGTAATAATAGCCTCTATCCAGATGAAAAGTTCCTTTGATATGTAAATTCTGAATAGGTTTGGTAATCAGAACTTGTGCTCTTGCCGGTTTGACCTCCTTAAGACCTAGTTGAGAGGCAAAACCATTGGTAGCGATTAATACTTTATTTGATGATAACGTAAAATGATCTGTTTTTATTTCTACGGAATCATTAGTATCTGTAAGAGCTTGTACACTGCAATTATTAAGTATCTTAATATCACAAATCTGGGTTTTGCGTAATAAAGCATCCATCATCTTACCAGTATCAATTTGTCCCTCGAACTGGTTTACAATATATTGAGGTTGAATGTTTTTAAAATTGAAAATATTATCTTTTGGTAAAAATACATCTTCCTTAAAAATAGGTTTTAGAAATGAGTTAATATTTTCCATTTTTGAAAGACAGGTTTCATATAAATTGTGATCGGTTTCTGTAAAAAGTTCATAACCGCCATCAGCAATATAATCTATATTTGTACTTCCCAGATTTTTGCGTAATAACTGAAGTCCTTTATATCTTTTTTGTACAAGCTGCAATACCTCTTCCTCAGAATGGGTATGGAGATCATCAAGAATTTCTGATAAACTTCCGAAGCATGCAAAACCTGCATTTTTTGTACTGGCCCCATTAGGTAGGATTCCTCTTTCCAACACTAGAATTTTAGCTTTCGGAAATTTTTCTCTTAAGCGAATCGCACTATTAAGTCCTACGATCCCGCTACCTATGATCGTAAAATCAATATTAGATAACCAGGTTTTATGTTCCCAATAGCTGAAAGGCATATTTTAAATTCATAAAAAAAGCCTCATTGCTGAGGCTTAAATGTTGATTAGTCATCTTTTGGTTCTTCCATTTCAAAATCCTCCATAAATTTGGTGGTATAGTTTCCGGAAACATAATCCTGATGATCCATCAATTGTCTATGGAATGGAACAGTAGTTTTTATTCCTTCTACTACAAATTCATCAAGAGCTCTTTTCATTTTATTAATTGCCTCCTCACGAGTCTGTGCGGTAGTAATTAATTTAGCAATCATAGAGTCATAATTTGGAGGAATGGTGTATCCACTGTATACGTGAGTATCAATACGAACTCCGTGACCTCCAGGAAGGTGTAAATTAGTTATTTTACCGGGAGAAGGACGGAAATCCTTGTAAGGATCTTCTGCGTTTATTCTACATTCTATAGAGTGTAACTGAGGATAATAATTTTTACCAGAAATTGGCACTCCAGCTGCTACTAATATTTGCTCTCTGATTAAATCGTAATCTACCACTTGCTCAGTAATTGGATGTTCTACCTGAATACGAGTATTCATCTCCATAAAGTAGAAATTACGATGTTTGTCTACCAAGAATTCTACAGTTCCAGCTCCTTCATATTTGATATATTCTGCTGCTTTTACGGCTGCATTCCCCATTTCATCTCTTAATTCATCAGTCATGAATGGAGAAGGAGTTTCTTCGGTAAGTTTTTGGTGTCTTCGTTGTACAGAGCAATCTCTTTCTGATAAGTGACAAGCTCTACCGTTGCTATCTCCTACAACTTGGATTTCGATATGACGAGGTTCTTCGATCAGTTTTTCCATGTACATATCGTCATTACCAAAGGCCGCTTTACTTTCTTGTCTTGCAGATTCCCATGCATTTTGCAGATCTTCTTCTTTCCAAACGGCACGCATACCTTTACCACCACCACCGGCACTAGCTTTAAGCATTACCGGATAGCCAGTTTCTTTAGCTACTTTTATACACGTTTCAAAGTCGGGGATAACACCTTCACTTCCTGGTACACAAGGAACTCCAGCTTCTATCATAGTTGATTTAGCGGATGCTTTGTCTCCCATTCTGTCGATCATTTCAGCACTAGCACCAATAAACTTTATTTCGTGCTCTTCGCAAATTTTAGAGAATTTGGCGTTTTCTGATAAGAATCCGTATCCTGGGTGTATAGCATCTGCATTTGTAATTTCTGCAGCCGCTATAATATTAGACATTTTAAGGTACGATTCGCTACTAGGTGCTGGGCCAATACAAACAGCTTCATCAGCAAAACGAACATGTAAACTTTCTGCATCTGCGGTAGAATATACTGCAACAGTTTTAATGCCCATTTCCTTGCAAGTTCTGATTACACGCATTGCAATCTCACCTCTATTGGCAATTAGAATTTTTTTAAACATAACGTTCTAAATTTAAAAATCTCAAATTCCATGTTCCAAATTCCACATATTGTTGGATTTTGGGATTTGTCAATTGGAATTTTAAAATTGGGTTATGATGGGTCTACTAAGAATAATGGTTGATCAAATTCTACAGGAGAATTATCATCAGCTAAAATTTTAACGATTTTACCTGAAACTTCACTTTCAATTTCATTGAAAAGCTTCATTGCTTCAATAATACAAAGTACATCTCCTTCCTTGATAGTATCTCCTACTTCTACAAAAGTTGATTTGTCTGGAGATGGCTTTCTATAAAGTGTTCCTATGATAGGAGATTTTATAGTAATGTATTTAGAATTGTCTTCTTCACTACTCGGAGTTGCAGCCTCAGTAGCCACAGGAGCAGGAGTTTGTACTTGTGCCGCTGGTTGGGGAGCAGGCACTGCATTACCTACTGGTATTTGCTGTACAATTGTTGTTTCTTTGTTTTCTTCTGAAGTTGTTTTGATAGTAATTTTTACATCTTCCATCTCTAACTTCACTTCGCTAGCCCCAGATTTGGCAACGAATTTGATTAAATTCTGAATTTCTTTTAAATCCATAATGTTGGGTATTGTGTGTTTTAGTTGTTTAGGAATTGTAGGCCCATTTTAAGAAAATTGAACCCCAAGTAAAGCCTCCACCGAATGAGGCAAATACTATATTATCTCCTTTTTTGAGTTGTTTTTCGTAATCGCTTAATAATAATGGTAATGTTGCTGAGGTTGTATTACCATATCTATGAATGTTCATAAGAACCTTGTCTGGATTCAGATTCATTCTGTTTGCAGTAGCATCGATAATACGTTTATTAGCTTGATGTGCAACAAGCCAATCTACATCTTCTCCACTAATATTATTGCGTTCCATGATTTTCGTGCTGGCATCTGCCATATTAGAAACAGCATATTTAAATACTGATTTCCCATCCTGCTGAACGAAATGTTGTCTATTTGCTACCGTTTCTTCTGATGGAGGTAAGATAGACCCACCTGCTTCAATTTTTAGAAACTCGCGCCCTACACCATCTGTACGTAAGTATTCGTCTTGTAGTCCTAATCCTTCATCATTAGGTTCGAAAAGCACTGCTCCACCACCATCACCAAAAATGATGCAAGTAGTACGATCAGTATAATCAATAATTGATGACATTTTATCTGCTCCAATCAATAAGATCTTTTTATATCTTCCTGCTTCAATATAGCTGGCTGCAGTAGACATTCCATATAAAAAACTGGAACAAGCTGCTTGTAGATCATAAGAAAATGCATTGACTGCTCCTATTTCTGAAGCTGCGTATGCTGCGGTTGCAGCAACGGGAAGATCAGGTGTAGCAGTTGCAAAGATCACCATGTCTATCTCTTTAGGATCGAGATTCTTTTTAGCAATTAAATCCTCTGCTGCTTTTATACCTAAGAAAGAACTTCCTTTACCTTCTTCTTTTAGTAATCTACGTTCTTTAATACCTGTACGAGTGGTAATCCATTCATCGTTTGTATCGACCATTGTTGCTAATATCTCATTAGATAACACATAGTCCGGCACATAAGCGCCTACAGCTGTGATAGCGGCTGTGATTTTACTCATATCTTGATTTTAGTTTCATCCGAATCTCTATTATATTCGTTTCAGATGGAATTCGCTAATAACTCCGCTGCGTGCCTGCATTACAGGAATTAGCATCAATAAATTACTTAGCTAATTTCAGGACTTTTTGCGTAATAATGTGCAAAAAGTGGTCGAAAATACTAAATTACATGCAAATATGGCGCAAAATAACGGGATTTTGACACATATTCAACTAAAAACAAAAAAACTCTCACATTTGTGAGAGTTCTGTATAGAATTTTAACAGTATACTTATGCTACTTCTTCTTCAGTATTGTCAATAATTACCTGACCACGGTAATATAATTTACCTTCAAACCAATGTGCTCTGTGGTATAAATGTGCTTCTCCTGTTGTAGGATCTGTAGCTATTTGTGGTACAGTAGCTTTATAATGTGTTCTTCTCTTATCTCTTCTTGTTTTGGAGATTTTTCTCTTAGGATGTGCCATTGTTAGCTATTATTTATCGTTTAATAAGTTTTTTAATTTGTCCCAACGAGGATCAATTTCCTCGTTATTATTTTCTAATGTTTCCTCTTTCGGGCTTAGTTCATCTAATTTTTCAAGTATGTCAGATTCTAATGTACCATCTTCGACACCAGGGTGAACTCGTTTAGAAGGTACTCCTAAAACAATAAGTTCATATATATATTGCTGAACGTTGATTTCATATTCTCCAAAAGGAATAATAAGAATTTCTTCGTTCTCATTGTTATACTCTTCTCCAAATTTAACTACTAAAAAGAATTCATTTTTAATAGGTAAATCAAAAGGTTCATTGGTGACATCGCAATTGACATTTACTGTGCCATTAGCCTCAAACCGAAGTTCTAACATCGTTGTTTTCTTGTTAAACTCCAGATCGACTTTTATTGCAGATGCATTAAATTCGTCATACTCAAAATGTTCGAAGAACGTATTGCCAATTTGATACTCAAACTTGTGTAATCCTTGCTTCAGTCCAACAAAAGGGATATTAAACTCTTTTAGTGGTTTCATTTCATCATCAGTTTCGAGTCTCTGCCAATTCGGCAAAGGCGGGTGCAAAGATAACAAAAAAACATTATGAAAGCATTTTTGTAAATAAAATTATATCAGAAAGTTAGTATTTAGTTTGTACGGCTTTAAGTATTTGAGTCAATGAGATAGTTTTTTAGTGTAAATAACTGGATTAAAATTTATCTTCAAACTTGATTTACACTTAATGAATTGACCAGAAACCAGTTGATTGATCACTCCGTTATGGACTAATACGATTATCCTAAACTAACTAATTCTTCTTTATTTCCTTGTTTCCTTTGAATTGAGGTTTACGAGGCTGTTTTTTTAATGGGTTCTTAGTCAGTTCATTGTATTCTTGTCTATTTTTGAAAATTTTCAAAGCCGAAAATACTGCTTCTTTGAAAGATCCGTTGTCTGCTTTGTTTTTTCCTGCAATTTCAAAAGCAGTTCCGTGATCCGGAGATGTTCGTACTTTGTTTAATCCAGCAGTATAGTTGACCCCTTTTCCGAACGATAGTGTTTTAAAAGGAATCAATCCCTGGTCGTGATAAGAAGCTACAATCGCATCAAAGGCTTTATAGCCATCGGAACCAAAAAAGCTATCTGCAGCATATGGACCATATACAAGTTTACCAGATTCATTTATTTTTTTGATAGTAGGTTTTAATATCTCTTCATCTTCTTTGCCAATTACACCGTTGTCTCCACTATGAGGATTGATGCCTAAAACTGCAATTTTGGGCTTACTGATTCCAAAATCTCGCTTTAATGCGTTGTATATAGTATCTACTTTTTGCTCGATAAGTTTTGGTGTGATGATTTCTGCAATATCTTTTACAGCTACATGATCTGTAAGCAAGCCTACTTTTAAAGTATCTGTTATCATAAACATCAAGCTATTTCCTTCGAGCTCCTGATCTAGGTAATCTGTATGTCCTGGGAAATTAAAATCTTCAGATTGAATGCTGTGTTTGTTAATAGGGGCTGTTACTAGGACCTGTATTTCGTCATTTTTCAGAGCAGAAGTTGCTGCTTTTAATGATTTAATAGCATATGCTCCAATTGTTGAATCCTCTTGTCCGAAATTAATAGCTACTCCTTCTTTCCATATATTGAGTACATTTATTTTACCATCCAGAATTTGAGAAGTTTTATCAATACCGTGAAGATTCGCAGTAATGTTGTACTGTTTTTTGAGAAAAGAAAGAACCTTTACAGATGCAAAAATTACAGGAGTGCAGAAGTCCAGCATGCGCGGATCTTCGAAAGTTTTGAGAATTACTTCACTTCCGATACCATTTAGGTCTCCAATTGATATGCCTAATCTTATTTTTTCTTCTTTCTTCATTATAACCTACTTTATAAGTATTTTTGAAATCTAAGAACAGATCACAAATTTTGAGGTCACAAATTTAACTAAATAATTCGCATTTATGTTTACAGGAATCATCGAAGAATTAGGAACAGTTGCTAATCTAAAAACAAATCAAGAAAATCTTGATATTACTGTCCGTGCGAATTTCACTTCTGAGCTAAAAATTGATCAAAGCGTTGCGCATAATGGAGTTTGTCTTACAGTAGTATCTATTGAAGGTGATACGTATACAGTAACCGCAATAAAAGAGACTTTAGATAAAACAAATCTCATTCATCTGGAAGAAGGACAGATTGTGAATTTAGAACGTGGAATGAAATTAGGAGCCCGTTTGGATGGTCATATTGTACAAGGTCATGTAGACCAGATCGCTACTTGTGTAAATATCAAAGAAGCAGATGGGAGTTGGTATTTTACATTTCAATATGATCCTTCCTTAAGTAATATTACCATAGAAAAAGGTTCGGTTACAGTTAATGGAGTAAGTTTAACTGTTGTGAATTCTAAAAAAGATGAATTCAGCGTGGCGATTATTCCTTTTACATATGAGCATACGAATTTTAATACTTTTAAAGTTGGAACAGTAGTGAATCTAGAGTTTGATGTGATTGGTAAATATGTAAAAAGAATAACAGAATTGGGATAGGTAATATCTAAGAAAATGAATAAAAGGTTTTTAATGGTCATAGTTTTCGTGTCATTTCTTTCTTGTGATGAAACAAATCACGTTCTTTATCAAGATAGTTTCGAAAAATATACGATTGGCGAAACACCTAATGAACCCTGGGAGAAAACAGGTAAAGGGGTTGCTATTATTGATGACACAAAATCATTTAGTGGGAGTAAATCAGTTCATTTTGTTACTGGTGAAGGCTATCAAAATCGTGCTTTCTTAGGAATTGATCATATTTTTCCCCTAAAGAATAATGCATATTATGGTAGTTTAAAAATGTATGTTGAAGAGGCTTCTCCTGATGGAGTCCATTGGACAATGATCCAAAGTTCTGGTAAAGTAGCTGATGAATTATATTCTTCAGAAATTCGCTATGGTGGTCAGCATAATAAAAAGTTGATGGCTAATTATGAAACACAAGGCGTAAAAAGTGACTGCTGGAAACATTCTCAGGCAAAAATACCAGAAGGTAAGTGGTTTACACTACAATGGTATTTTAATGGAAATGAAGATACCATGCAATTGTGGTTAGATGATGTGTTAATAGAATCTATTACTGTAGTAGATAGTGGAGAAGGATGCGTAGCAAACGGTACTAATGGTCAATGGAAGTTTCCTATTATGGAAAATGTTCTATTAGGTTGGGTAGACTATCAAACCGGCGGAGGTACTCGCAATATATGGATTGATGATGTGATCATCTCTTTAGAAAGGATAAATCAGTACGTAAACCAATAAAAAATAGTTTAATCTTTTGGATTATTAAGCTTAAATAAACGCTTAAAAAACGAATGAAAGAATTTCTTTAGCTAGCTAGAATTGTATCTATTTTTTCGACTTCATTAAATCGAAATAGTGAAAAAGTTTCTTCGTCTATTTTTAAAATTACGCCACCTAAATCCTTAACATCCGCGCAAGACTTAAAATCTAATACTTTACCAAAGTGTTGGCTTTTAGTATCAATTACTTTATACTGCATAATTACAAGTTTTGATTTGTATTCCCTTTATCATTACTGATGTTCTTTCCCCAAAAAACATACCAGAATGTAGTGATCTCTGGATGTAAATTTAATAGGAGGAATTCTATTTAAAAAATTATTTTATCAGGTTTTATTAACAATGAGTATTTAAATGGTTGGTTATCAATGTTTAATTTGTTTTTGTATGTACTCATGCGGATTAGATGTGATAAGAAAGGGAGGTGGTTTTATTGTTGTTGCTACTTGATTTTTAGGCCTATTTGAGATCCCTTCTACAAATTCTTCTCTAAGGAATAGCTTCTCGTATGAGATTTGTTTAGCTTCATTTTATAAAAAAAAGCCCTAGTTTTCACTAAGGCTTTTCGGTGGTCCCACTTGGGCTCGAACCAAGGACCCTTTGATTATGAGTCAAATGCTCTAACCAGCTGAGCTATGGGACCTAAAACGGAGCGCAAATTTAAGTAATTGTAATAAACACGCCAAACATTTTTAGGATTTAATTTATCTCTTGACAAAGCTCTACTAAAACACCATTTGTAGTTTTAGGATGAATAAATGCAACAAGCTTATTATCAGCTCCTTTTTTTGGAATTTTATTAATCAATTGAAATCCTTCGTTTTCTAATCTTTTTAATTCTTGTTCAATATCATCTACATCAAAAGCGATATGGTGGATACCTTCCCCTTTTTTAGAAATAAATTTTCCTATAGGTCCATCTTCTTTAGTGCTTGCAACAAGCTCTATTTTATTATCTCCTACTTTAAAAAATGAAGTAATTACTGCTTCACTTTCTACAATTTCTTGTTTGTACGGAGGAACACCCAATAGTTGCTCATATAATGTATTGGCCTGATCAATATCTTTTACTGCAATTCCGATATGTTCTATTTTGTTAATATGATTCATCTGTTTGTTTTATTCTTTTTTAATGTCAGATATAATTTCGTCATGAATCATTCTGGAAGGTGCGAACCTGATTTCTATGACTCATTTCATGAGATGTTTTTATTACCAGGAAGTAAAAGTACAAAATAGGGATAAGTAAAGGATTTTATAACAAAAGAAATTAATACATCGCATAATTACCTATTTTTGCAGTCATGGAAACAAACAGACAGAAAAAAATAGGTGGAGTATTACAGCGCGATGTCGCCGATGTAATACAACACGCATTACGTGAAGCGGGAGTACAAGGGATTTTAGTTTCTGTTACTAAGGTAAGTGTGACAACAGATTTATCGATTGCAAAAGTATATATGAGCGTTTTTCCTCATAACGAAGGAGAAAAAGTGCTGACGGAAGTAAATGCGGTAAAATCACAGATTAAACATCAGGTAGCTCAGCGGACTAAAAACCAGCTTCGTCGTATGCCAGAATTGTCTTATTTTATAGATGATTCTTTAGAATATATAGATAATATAGACAAGGCGATAAAAGGAAAAGAAAATCCATTAGAAAATCCTGATTTATTACCGCGCCGCAAGAAGAAGTAAAATTTTACAGTGTTTGAAAAAGAATAAAGAGATAATAATCCTTTATTCTTTTATCTTTATTCAAAAAAAATTAAATTTATTTAGATTCGTATTTAACGATTTGAAATTTTCATACTACATCGCTAAGCGGTATTTATTTTCTCCTGGTAGCAGTAATGCAATCAATATTATTACAGGTATTGCAGCAGCAGGAGTGGTTATAGGTGCCATGGCACTATTTCTGGTTTTATGTGGTTTCGCAGGGCTAAAAGATTTTAGTCTGCAGTTTTCTTCTTATTTTGACCCAGATCTTAAAATTTTTCCATCAAGTGGAAAGACATTTACTTTTACAGATGCTCAAAAAGAAAAATTAACTAGTTTAGAAGGGGTTGTTAGCTTTTCTGAAATTATAGAAGAACGTGTAGTCCTAGGATTTAAAGACAAACAAAAAACAGGTTTTATAAAAGGTGTTGATGCTAATTATAAAAATGTAATTCAAACTGATAGCATTGTGTTTGCCGGAGAATGGTTGACCGATAATGATGCGCAGGTGGTTGCTGGATATGGTATTAGTAGAGAATTAGGAATGGGGGTAGAACAGATATACACCAATTTCTTAAACATATACGTTCCTAAACCTGGAAAAGGGATTCCAAAAGACCCATCTAAAGCATTTAGAAAAAAAGCCGTTGTTAATACAGGAATTTATACGGTAAATGAGGATCTAGATAAAAAGTACGTTTTTTCTACTATAGGACTTGCAAGAGATTTATTAAAATTGCCTGATGATGCTATAACGAATATAGAACTAAAACTATCTTCGGATGCAGATGAAGATACTATTAAAGAGCAATTACAAACTCTTTTTGAGGATCAGGTGATTATAAAAAATCGAATACAGCTTAATGATACCTTATATAAAATGCTCAATACTGAAAATTTAGCATCATATCTAGTGATCACATTGATAGCCATTATTGCATTATTTAATGTTGCTGGAGCAATTATCATGATGATCATTGATAAAAAGAACAATATCAAAACATTGTACAACCTGGGTGCTGCCTTGCCAAAAATTAGAAAAATATTTTTGTTTCAAGGATCGTTGATGACCATTTTGGGAGCATTATTAGGGTTGCTTTTAGGCTTTATACTGATTATATGTCAACAACAGTTTGGGTTGCTTATGATCACACCTTCTTTACCTTATCCTACCAAAATTACTGTGGCAAGTTTTATCATAGTATTCCTAACCATTACAGTAATTGGTATTGTAGCTTCGTTATTAGCATCCAGTAGAATCAATCAGAAATTAGTGGGGTTTTAACCAAGGTAGGATTATGGATCATACAAACTCAAACCCACTAAATTTTTCTTGAATTTCATTAAACGTATCAAAAACATCTATAGAATGATCACTGGTTACCATTTTCATGCGGTATTCTTTAAAGTGTGGAATGCCTTTAAAGTAGTTAGTGTAATGTCTACGAGTTTCGAAAACACCTAGTTTTTCTCCTTTCCAATCAATAGCCATTTCCAGATGTCTGCGTGCAGCGATAACTCTTTCTTCTAAAGTAGGCGGGGGTAAATGTTCTCCAGTTTCAAAAAAGTGTTTTACTTCCTTAAAAAACCAAGGATATCCTATGCTTGCTCGGCCAATCATAGCTCCATCAAGTCCGTATTGGTCACGCATTTCCATAGCCCGTTCAGGGCTATCGACATCGCCATTACCAAAAACGGGAATATGCATTCTAGGGTTGTTTTTCACAGCTGCAATAGGTTTCCAATCGGCGTTGCCTTTATACATTTGAGCGCGTGTTCGACCATGGATGGCAATCGCTTTTGCTCCTACATCTTGCAATCGTTCTGCAACTTCTACAATTTTTATGGAATCATGATCCCAACCTAACCTTGTTTTTACAGTAACGGGTAATTTGGTATGTTCTACCATAGCTTTGGTAAGAGACACCATAAGGTCAATATCCTTAAGGATACCAGCTCCTGCACCCTTGCTTACTACTTTTTTAACAGGACAACCAAAGTTTATATCTATGATATCAGGCCCAGATGCTTCTACAATTTCTACAGATTTAAGCATAGAATCAAGGTTAGCCCCAAAAATCTGGATTCCTACTGGACGTTCTTTCTCATAAATATCCAATTTCATTACACTTTTTGCAGCATCTCGAATTAACCCTTCGCTGGATATGAATTCTGTATATACGACATCAGCTCCTTGTTCTTTGCATAATGCACGAAAAGGGGGATCACTCACATCTTCCATAGGTGCTAATAACAATGGAAATTCTCCTACATCTATGTCTCCAATCTTTGCCACAATCTCTGTTTATAAGGTTATTTATTATTAAATGTGTGGCAAAAGTACGAATTATAGTGAATCTTCACGTTCTAGAAAACCAAGAGGTCTAAAAATGCTTGGATAGATGATATAAACCTTTTAAAATCGATTATATTTGCAAGTCATTACAGTAGTGGAAACTGCGTGAGGGATTGAAGAGGAAATCCCGCAGCCTGACGAAGGAAGTGCGAGGAATTGAAACGAAAAGCCCGACCCGCCTAAGATGGGTCACGCCCCAAAAACTAATTGAAGAGATAGCATGAAAAATATAAGAAACTTTTGCATTATTGCGCATATTGATCACGGTAAGAGTACATTGGCGGATAGGCTTTTGGATTTCACAGGATCTGTTACAGCTCGTGAAGCTCAGGCACAATTATTAGATAGTATGGATCTGGAGCGGGAGCGTGGGATTACTATTAAGAGTCACGCAATCCAGATGGAATATACGTATAAAGGCGAAGAATATATCCTAAATCTTATTGATACTCCAGGGCACGTAGATTTCTCATACGAGGTTTCTCGTTCTATTGCGGCTTGCGAAGGTGCTTTGCTAATAGTTGATGCAGCACAAAGTATTCAGGCACAGACAATCTCTAATTTATATTTAGCTTTAGAAAATGATCTGGAGATTATTCCGGTATTGAATAAAGTGGATTTGCCTAGTGCAAATCCCGAAGAAGTAACTGATGATATTGTGGATTTGTTAGGATGCGACCCCGAAGAGGTAATTCCTGCCAGTGCTAAAACAGGTATTGGGATTGAAGAAATTCTAGCTGCTATTATAGAAAGAGTTCCTCCTCCAGAAGGAAATCCTGATGAACCATTACAAGCATTAATTTTTGATTCGGTTTATAATTCTTTTAGAGGTGTAGAAACCTATTTTAAGGTGGTGAATGGTGAAATCAAAAAAGGACAGCAAATTAAGTTTGTTGCTACCGGAAAAGATTATTCTGCTGATGAAGTGGGGACACTAAAGCTTAATCAAGTGGTTAAGAAAAGTATTAAGACGGGAGATGTTGGATATTTGATTACAGGTATAAAAGATGCTAGAGAAGTAAAGGTAGGAGATACTATTACTGATGCTAAAACACCTACCCAGAATGCTATTGCAGGGTTTGAAGACGTAAAACCTATGGTATTTGCTGGTATTTATCCAGTAGACACGGAGGATTATGAAGAACTTCGTTCTTCTATGGAAAAATTACAGCTTAATGATGCTTCATTAGTTTTTATACCAGAGAGTTCGGCGGCATTAGGATTTGGTTTTCGATGTGGATTCTTGGGAATGCTACATATGGAAATCATCCAGGAACGCCTGGAACGTGAGTTTAATATGACTGTAATTACTACGGTTCCTAATGTTTCGTATCACGCATTTACCAATAAAAATCCAGATGAGATTATCATAGTTAATAATCCAAGTGATTTACCAGACCCATCTTCTATGAATCGCGTAGAAGAACCTTATATTAAGGCTTCCATTATTACCAAATCAGATTTTGTGGGATCTGTAATGTCACTGTGTATCGAGAAACGAGGTGAGATCACCAATCAAACATATCTAACAACAGAGCGTGTAGAACTTACCTTTGATATGCCATTGGCAGAGATTGTTTTTGATTTTTATGATCGACTTAAAACAGTGTCTAAAGGGTATGCTTCTTTTGATTATGCACCAATCGGAATGCGCGAATCGAAACTTGTAAAAGTTGATATGTTGCTTAATGGGAATATAGTAGATGCCTTATCTGCTTTGTTACATAAGGATAACGCTTACGGTATTGGAAAAAAAATCTGCGAGAAATTAAAGGAGTTAATTCCTCGTCAGCAATTCGATATTCCAATCCAAGCGGCTATTGGAGCAAAGTTTATTGCTCGTGAAACAGTAAAAGCATTGCGTAAAGATGTAACTGCTAAGTGTTATGGTGGAGATATTTCACGTAAGCGTAAGTTATTAGAAAAGCAAAAGAAAGGTAAAAAGCGTATGCGTCAGGTTGGTAATGTAGAAATTCCTCAGGAAGCATTTATGGCGGTACTAAAGTTAAACGATTAGGGTTGCGAAGTATTTAATAGGGTAGGAAAAAACCTATATTTTTATCTATAAATTATAGTTAAAAAGCTATTTTTATAGATTAAGTGTTGTTTTTTTGATTGTTTTTAATATATTTGTATTCTGATATAGATTTCTAAATAGATTTCTTTATCAGAATTTAACAAATAAATATAACGCAACTGGCTATGCAGAATTTTTTTACAAAGCAACCGATATACGTTTACTTTTTTATCATTTCTATTGTTTTGGCTTGTATTTCATAATTAGAATCTTGGAGTTAAGAAGTCGATTAATTTTAGAGGAAAGTTTTTAGAATTAACTAAGTTCTTTCTTTTTTGCCTCGATCATTTTAGACAACATGTGTTCTACCCCATTCTCATCATTACTTTTTGTAGTATAATTTGCTACTGCCTTTACGTTAGGATGTGCATTTTGCATTGCAAAACTATAGGTAGCTTGTGACATCATTTCTAGGTCATTATTATAGTCCCCGAATACCATTGTCTCTCCAGGTGATATGTTAAGGTTTTTCTGAAGATTTTTAAGAGCGTGTCCTTTATTAGCATCGTTGTGAGATAAATCCAACCAGACTTTGCCAGAAACTTTTACTTTTAATTTGTCTTCTAGGTGTTTAAGAGATGGATAGAGGTATTTTTCTGCACCTTTTTCATTGCAGATGGCAATTTTTAGATATTGATCATCAACTACTTGGGATAAATTCTCTACGATTTCATATCTACCATAAAACTCATTAAGCATATTTATAAAATCCTGTCCGTAATTTTCGATATATGCTTTTTTGCGGCCACATAATATTACTTGCGATCCTTTTAGGTCTTTGGTAGCATCTAGTAAATCTAAATACGTTTTACGATCAATTTCTGTGGTTTGTAATTCTTGATCCTTATGCATTGTCAAGGCGCCATTCTCGGCTATAACGATAATATCATCTTTGATAGTATCTAGTTTATGTATAATACTATAGTATTGTCTTCCGCTTGCAGCAACAAAAGTAACTCCTAGATCTCTGAGTTCATCGAATAGGTAATAGAAAGATTGGCTAACTTCTCCTCTGGAATTGAGAAGCGTACCATCCATGTCTGTTGCAACTAGTTTTATTTGGGATAAATCCATTTGATCAAAATTTGAGTAACAAAGGTATAGTAGTTTAGAATAAGAGACTACACTCTCATTGTAATATTTATATTAAATATAAAGAATGATTATATCCTTTAAGAAACTAAACTTTTTCTTGTTAAAATTTTAATAAAGAAATACTTAACAAAGTATAACATTTTTTACCAACAATATAACAGTTGTTAATCATATAAGTAGTTGGGTTTATAGTAATTTTAAGGGAAAAAATAACATTAATATTGTTAACTCTTAAAATTAAATACATATGAAAGATTTAAAATCTTTGAAAGAATCGTTAATAGCGAAAAACCAAGGTAGTAGAGAACTTACATCAGAAGAAAGAAAATCGATTAATGGTGGTACATTTAATACCTTAGAAGAATGCAAAGCTGGCTGTGGTGGTGATACAAGTGGTTGGGGCTATTATACATCTAAAGGATCCTGTGTTTATTATCCAGAATATGGCGGATTTTGGGATTGTAAGGATAGTTAAAATTAGCAATTTAATATACTAATTAATAAAATACGATCTACTAGAATAGGTCGTATTTTGTTTTAATATGGTTTAACTAGAAAATTATATGGAGATAGAAAGGGTATATTCTGAACTTATTAATACTACTGAAGAAATTGTTATTGAGAAATCAAAAAAAACAGTTGATTTAGACACTGTTATACTTATGGGAAGTAACCATAATATTCGAAATATTGATGAAGTTCGTAATAAAGATTCTGATATAGATATTCTTATTTTATCGGAAGGAGATCCCTTTCAAATTCATACTGAATACAAGGGGGTGAAATTTGATATATCTATTATTGATCATAATGATGTTATCAATTTTATTCTAGCTGCTTTTAACGGTTCCCCCACGGCGAGTAAAATATTTTCTTCAAGTAACCAATGGACTGTTATTCGAGATAAAAAGGGTATAGGTATCTCTTTTGTGGATGTTATAGAAAAAACCTATAATATATTTACCCAAGCTTGTTTACCTAATTATAGTGCAAATAATATTTTTTTGCATAACATAGCCGCTAATTTTACAGATACCAGAAAACAAGATGCTTCAGAATCTTTTTTTGCATATAATAGATTATCAAACCATTTGTTCGATTACATTTCTAAATTAATTTATCCTTTTCATACAAGTGGATCTTATAGAGGGAAAATTTTCAAAGAGTATATTGATGATTTTGAAGCGCAGTTACTTCTAAAAACTAATGATTTTAAAGCTGTCGAAGATTCATTAGTCTTATATTATATTAATAAGTTTACTCCGGTTACTAGAACTAAGTATAGAGCAATAACCTACTCTCCATCATTAGAAAAAGAAATTTTATCAGGTAACATTATTACCTTTTATTTTGGGTTTGACAATCTAATTTCAGAATCTATAGTTATGTTTATACCTGAAGAGGAGTTTTTTAATAACAAGAATAAAGGTCTGTATAAATTGCTTGATTTAGATGGTATTATACCTTTTCTTTCAGAAGATCAATTAGCTGTGTATAATTTATTTTTGGGAACCATATCTAAGAAGTATCTTTCTTCGGATATAAAAGAAAGAAAACACGTATTGAGTTTAATTATTAATAGATTTGAAGAAGAAGGTTTTGGAAAAACAATAATAGAATCTGTAAAAGCAATACTGATGATAAAGACTTGTCAAGAAATCTCGAAAGAAAATATTTTTATAGATTTAGAAGGTTTTAAAGAATGGTTGTTAGAATTAGACATCGTTCTTCCTTCTATAAAGCATGATAATGATTTACCTGAAAATATTGAGCAGGAACTTCCCACACTTTTTGAATATATAAAGCGCAGCGATTTTGCGAAAGAAAAAGAGATTAAAATAGGTTATATTTTTTTTGGAATTATAAGTGCTTTAAGAATACAGATTACGGATCTTGATTTATGAAATTCTTCCAAAAAGAAATTAAACTAAAACCATATTCCAGAGGTTTCCATTTGATTACAGATCAGGTGCTTTCCGAAATTCCCGAGGTTAGTAAGATTGAAATAGGACAACTACAGGTGTTTATAAAGCATACTTCCGCTAGTTTAACTATTAATGAGAACGCTGATCCAACGGTACGATTAGATTTTGAAAGTCATATAAATACTATGGTTCCCGAAGATGCACCCTATTACATCCATACCTACGAAGGTCCTGATGATATGCCGGCGCATATTAAGTCTTCATTAATGGGTGCTTCTGTTCAGATACCTATTACCAATGGAAAACTTAATCTAGGAATTTGGCAAGGAATTTATCTATGCGAACATCGAAATTATGGAGGTTCTAGAAAACTAGTATTAACAGTTTTCGGTTCTTAAAACCAGTTCGTCCAGGGAATTCTAGATAACATTAATAGCCACGCTATTGTATAAAATATTGCTAGCATTTTAAACTTTGGAGTAGAGGTTAGCTTCTTTTTATGCTTAGAATATCCAATAGTAATAAAAACTACGGTTAAGATCATTACAGTAGGATGCTCTACGTTATATAATCTTAATAAAGGATCTTTCATGATTTCGCCCATTCCAATACCTTCTGTAAACCAAACAATAGTAGGGGAAATAAAGAATATAATGATACCTATTAATAATTGAAGATGTGTAACAATTAAGCCGAAAAGTGATATTCTAAAATCTTTAGGAGCGTACTCTCTTTTAGTAAAAAAACCGATTAGTGTATTGATAGTGGCAAGAGTTACAACAAGAACAACTAGGTATGCCCAATAAGAGTGAACGATTTGTATAGCTTCGTACATAATGATGTGTTTAGTTTATCCAAAGGTAAACATAATGTATAAAAAAACCTCGCTCAAATAGAGGGAGGTTTTTACTTATAGTGACAAAATATAAATTTACTCTAATCGATTAAAGTTAATCACATCCATTGAAAACGTAAGTCGAGCTACAGCTAATCTGTTTCCATACTTTCTCTCCGTTTCTACATCTCCAACCGAAACAACTTTGTTGTCCACCACCGCCTGATTCATCATTGTCGTTATAAAATCCACCACCTACATAAACGCCATCGATATAATCGCCAGCATTAATTTGCTTTAATTTTTTTCTGTCTAATTTCGGGAATTTTAAGTCTTTAATTTTTTTCATAACAATAGGTTTTAATAAATATTTCTTTAAATTTAAATAAATTAAAGTAACAGATTATATCTTTTGATTTAACTTTAACAAAATAATGAATTTTGAATTTTATGTGTTATTTAAAGGAAAGTGATAAAGGAGATATTACTAGTTTTTTAACAAAGAAATATCCAAAAAACGGAAGTGATCTTTAAAAATGTATGTATAATACTCGACAACAATCTAATAGTAAACATTATCCGTTTTGTCAATATAGGTGGAAAGTAGATCACACAACACAGGTCAAAATGCAGCATACTATATTCCTTGTTCGGGATCTGTAAAATGAAAAACATCAATCCTAGAGTGTGGTTAGAAAATATAACATAACTTATTTTCAGATCATAACACATAAAAACTTTAAGAATTACTACCGGAATATAAAGAAAATATTATCTTGTATTCGCTCAGATGTTTACAAACCTAATTACGACTCTATTTATCCAGCAGCTATATATCTCGGAAATGATATTAAGCGTGTAATGTAGAGTTCGAAGCGAGTAAATTGAAAAAATAGCTTTGAAAAGCTTGTTAAGATTAACCTATATCAAAATTGGACTTAATCCATTCAAATGATTTTTCTCTGACTCTTAACGCAGAATAAATTATATAGGACACAAATGATGGCTGTATTAATAATATCCCCATACATCGTAAAATTAGTTCTTTAATCAAAACTATTTCATTCTCTAAATCTTTATTCGATAGATATAAAAGGTAAGAAGGAAAAGTGTCCATTGTGGATTTTAATTCAGGGAATTTGTTATAAACAACTTCTAATTCATTTTTTATTGGTGAGTCACTTTCCTCATTCCATATTTCTTCGATTATATTCTTTTGCGAGTTAAAAGTTTCTTCAAATTTTAAAAAAGTAATTTTTCGTTTTATCAATAATTCTTTCGAGTTTACTGGGATATCAATATCGTAACTAAAAATAAAGTTTTCTCTAAATAAAAACATTAGGAGCATATTAAAATCTTCGCTTTTGGTTTGGTAAAAAATATTCTCAATATCTTTTAAAATCATAAATGCAAAATAAATCTGAGTACCATCATCTAAAACACCATCTTTGTTTTCAAGGTTTTGACTATTCAATTTTTTAAATACCGGTAATACTTTTTTATATAATGATTTATCAATAAATTTATATTTTGGGTCGATAAAAGTTGGAAATACCAAATTATTAAGATTTTTCTTATTCTTAAGCTCATACAGCCAATCAATGAAAAAACTATTGAGCCATTCGTTATCAGCGTGAATTACACAAAAAGTATCTTCTGTTTTAAATCCTTTACCTGTTAAAAAAGTAGTGTAAAAATAATATTCAAAATTATTAACTGAATTTGCTTTAAGCTTGATAAAAGAATCATTTAATATTAAAACAGTGTTTTTATTTTGCTGAATATTTCCTAGATATTTAATACTTAGTGAAATAAAATCTTCACTTGCAGTTAATTGAATATTTTCTTTAGGATGAAATTCAACCAGACCGCCTTTAGCTTTTATTTCTTCTTTAGCCAGGTCAACTAATAATTTATAATCTTTATTGTTGTAGGTAAAAATCAGTGCATATGTTAATTGCTCCTTGAATTTTGGATTATGATTTCCAATAAACTTCATTCTATGTTTACCGTCTCCTTTCCAAGCACCTTCTGAGTGCAATTTGAAACCAATTAATTCATTTGTAAGTAAACCTGCATCTAAAATGAGGTTTTCCCATTTCTCATTTGTGTTACCTATTTTAGCAATCAGTTGAGTAATAAGGACTCTTGATTTTAAATGGTTTTCATCTGATAAAGGTAATGGTCCAGATTGCTCTAAATAAACACAATGTTTACATATTGAATTAGTCAATTTTTCATCACCGTATAAGTGCACTCCTTTTGCTAAAAGACCTATAAAATGACATCGTGCATTTATATAATCTGCGTACAAGCGCTCATAAAGATGTTGTAGCGGAATAATGAATGTTTGAAGTTTATAACTTTTTAGATTTAAAGTTTCATTATACAATCTATTTCTGTCTGAAACAATTAAAATAATATCTAAATCAGAATTTACATCATTGGTTTTATCAATTATACTACCACTTAATATAGCTGTTAAACAATTTGGATATTTAGTAGTTAAGAAATTAACAATATCGTTGACTTCATTTTTATTTAAGTATTTCATTAATGTTTTATCTTATAATCTGATGTTAAAATAGTTAAATTACATCTAAAACAAATAACCTTTAGGGAAATATTAGTTTTCTTTATAATAGTAGAGCGTAACCTGAAAAGCTTTAAATAGAGTAAGGATAAATTTAAAATATCAATCGTGAAAAAATTAAAAGAATTAAGTTTTCCAAGACTAGAAAGAGAGCAACTTAAAAAAATCAATGCAGGGGAAGACACAGGGCATTGGAGTTATTTTTGGAACGAAAATGATGAGTCGGGAAGTCATCAAGATGGAGGAGGTCAAACATATTGTTATTCTGTTCAAAGTGGTAATCCAACGCGACCATACAGCTGTAACGCTTGCTACTCTAATTGGACTGATTGTGTTGAACGTTAAAATGTTTAATTAAAAAATTAAAAATAATTGATTGATATACCTCTATTTATGTGGATAACATAAATTTTATGATTAGTTGTAAAGTGTCTTAGAAAGAATATCTTAAAGCAACTGGTATTAAGCATCTTGAGGGATTTAATCCATTATCATCAACAATATTTTCAGTACCTTCTACGCTTGGATTATATGTAAACTCAGGTGTAGTAGTGCCAACAGCAAATTGATCAAAATTTACTAATTGTCCTTGATTAAAGTTAGAAAACGGCCCAACTCCCACTCTTTATTCAATAAGTTAGTAAAGTCAATGTCATAAGTGATCAAAATGTTACCATAAAAAGAAAAAATTATTACATAAAAAAACCTCGCCCAAATAGAGCGAGGTTTAAGATACTGTTAATATCTATTGATGTATTAGAAGTTATAACGTACGGATGCATTAAATGTAGTACCATTGGTAAAGAAGAAACCAAAATCATCGGTTGCTTGCTTTCTTACTTCGTCGAATACATTGTAAACATTTGCTCTAAACACTAAACTTTGAGTATCGAATTTGAAATCATACGTTAATCCAAGATCTGTTAAGGAATATGCTTTGATTGTACCAATATTTCTTGTTTGTAATCCTCTCGATTCTGGATCGTCGACATATTGTTGTGCATAATAATTTATATTACCGTCTACAGATAAGCCTTTATAAATTTTGGCATTAACACCTAAACCAGTGGTAAACTGTGGAGCAGTAATAACCTTTACACCGCTTAGATCCAAGTCATCCTCAGAAGATATCACTTCTTGGGTATCATCGTCAATAATCTGTTTATTAGTAGTTCCATTAAATCTCCAAGAACCTCCAGAAATATAACCCTTAAAATTTAACCAATCAGTTGCTTTATATCTAAACTCTGCCTCAGCACCTGCGTGAATTTGATTAATTCCTCTATCGTAAATGTTTATAAAAGCATCATCAGAGTCATCATCTGGAGTAGGGACAGGATTACGATCAAGTCTACCAAAGGAAACAATTGTCCTATTATCCCAGTTGGTATAATAAGCATTAAAATCTATGTTAAACCTTCCTGCTCTAAATCGATATCCAAATTCAACACCAGTAATATCTTCGTTATCAACCTCAGGCTGAATTAATTCGTTGGAGGTTCTAATATTGTTAAAAATATTGTCTAAAAATGGTTGCCTTGAATAGAACCCTGCATTCATATATAGTGTATGCATGTTTTCTATCGTATACCCAAGTCCTCCTTTTAAATTGTATCCGATCTTATTCAATTTATCAGATTTTCCACTTGCTCCCTCAGTACTTTCAAATCTACCATCTCTTTGAAACGATTGGTTAGAAACCGCTCCCTGAAAAAATGCGCTAAATTTATCACCTGCATATTCAATCTGAGAGAATACTCCTTGATAATTAATATTCTCTGAATAATCATAGTCAATTCTCTGATCCTCGTCGGCAAAACTAAATAATGCTGCCCAAGGATTAGAATCATAGGATTCTGTTACTATACCACCATCAGGACGATCATCCGACCAGCCTTGAAGTCCATGAAAATCAGTAATTTGTCTGAAGTGATCACCTCGGTACAATCTAAAATCTACTCCAACATTCCAAGACAATGTCTCCGTAAGATCTGTATTAAAGTTGGAGATTAAACCATACCATTGGTGATTATTTACTGAATTTCTTCTTACATATCCTGTTCTACCACCACCAATTCCACCTGCAATAGCAAGGTTTTCTTGTTCGGTGTTATAAAAATCTATTTGTCCACTTAGTGGTCCATCTCCATCAGGATCTTCAGTTCTCTGAGCTCTAGCTCCTCTAGGACCTACGGATCCACCGCGTCCCCAAGATGCATATAAAACAGAAGATAATTGTGATTTTTCACTAAGTGTCCAATCCCAGTTTAGGTTAGCAACTGGTTTGTGATAATAATTTGCTCTTTCAGAATCTATATCGGAAGTGAATTGTCCATTACCTCCGTTTGCATTTAGATCTAAATCTCCAGAGTAACCCCAATGTTGATTATACCTAGGATTTGCATCTATAATCTCCTGAGATTGTGACCATCTTTGACCGTGTGATTGTGGAGCACCAGTAACTAAGAAGTTAAAAGCATGGTCGTCATTTGGCTTATAACCTACAGCAAAATAGTAATTTTGTCCTTGTCCATATGTACCTTCAGCCCATTTTCTATGTGCTCTCCAATAATCTACTAGTACAGAAAATGCCCATCCTTTTTCGTTCATTCCTGTATCATATGCTAAAGTTCCTTTAGCATAGCTATCATTACCTCCTAAGAATCTGGCATAACCACCTTTAGATCTATCAGCAGCTTTCATAACAATGTTAACAGTACCACCTACTGAAGAAATAGCTAATTTTGAAGATCCTAAACCTCTTTGGATTTGTACTGCAGTCGCAACATCCGAAAGACCTGCCCAGTTCGACCAGAATACACGTCCATCTTCTTGAGAGTTGATAGGTTGTCCATTTAAAAGGATAGCAGTGTTAGTGTCATCAAATCCTCTTACGAATAATGCTCCGTCACCAAATCCTGTTTGGTTAGATACAAATACTGAAGGTGTGCTTTTTAATATTTCTGGTAATTCTACATTACCTGCAGCTTTAGCCTGGATTTCATCAGCTTTAATAGTGGATACCGCTATAGGTGTGCTTCTATCCTCTGCTAAATCTACTACTCCCGTACCCACAATTACAATCTCTTCTAAAGAATTGTCTAATGCTAGTGTAATAATTCCTAAATCAACATCTCCATTAGTTACGTCATATGGAATATTTTTTGATCCAAAACCAACGTAAGAAACGTTAACCATTCCTTTTTGATTAGTAACTTTTAATGAGAACTTTCCATCAAAGTCAGATGAGGTTCCATTATTAGTTCTTACTTCCAAAATATTTGCTCCAGGAAGTGGAGCATTCGATTCAGCATCATATACTGTTCCCGTTACTGTTCCTTGTGCAAACGTTCCTGAGACCGTTGCCAAAAGAATTACAATAAATAAAAATGTAATTTTTTTCATTATAATAATTGAGTTAATTGTTTGGCGCAAAAAAACGAATCTTTACGCAATCTAAGTTTATCTTAATGTTAAAATTTTTACATAAAATTTTAACGGTTTTAAGGTAACTCAATTTTGTATTTAATTGATTTATAACAAATTGAAAATATTCAAAAGTTATTAACCAAAAAAAATCTAACTCAAATATTTTTTTAACAGTGTTTTTGTAGACGAATCATGATCAGAAATCTGCGAATTATCGATTTCATTTAAAATTTTTGTAGCTAATTGCTTACCTAATTCTACACCCCATTGATCATAGCTAAATATATTCCAGATGATTCCTTGAACAAAAATTCGTTGCTCATACATGGATACCAATGCTCCTAAGCTTTTAGGAGTTAATTTGTTAATAAGTAAGGTGGTGGTTGGTTTATTACCCGTAAAGATTTTGAAAGGTACCAACTGTTTTAGTTTGTCTTCAGGAAGATTTTTTGATTTCAACTCTTCCAGCACTTCAGTTTCAGTTTTTCCATTCATTAAAGCTTCGGTTTGTGCAAAGAAATTGGCCATTAATTTATCCTGATGATCTTTATCTCCAAATAAGGAATGTTTAAAACCTATGAATTCCGCAGGAATAAGTTTTGTGCCTTGATGAATTAACTGAAAGAATGCATGCTGAGCATTAGTTCCTGGTTCTCCCCAGATAATAGTTCCTGTTTGGTAGTCAATGGGATTTCCGTTACGATCTACACTTTTACCATTACTTTCCATAATGCCTTGCTGCAGATATGCTGGTAATCTATGAAGGTATTGAGAGTATGGAATGATGGCTTCACTTTCTGCACCAAAGAAATTGTTATACCATACACTAAGCATTCCTAAAACAACAGGTATATTTTCTTCAAAATTGGCAGTTCTAAAATGTTCATCCATTTCATGTGCGCCTTCTAATAGGGATTCAAAGTTTTTGTACCCTACAGATAAACTGATCGATAATCCTACCGCGCTCCAAAGTGAAAAACGGCCTCCGACCCAATCCCATAACGGGAAAATATTAGATGAATCAATGCCGAATTTGGTCACATTAGAGATGTTGCTTGATACAGCAACAAAATGTTTGCTCACTGCCTCTAGAGAAGCTTGTTTTGTAAACCAACTTCTGGCAGTAGTGGCATTGGATAATGTTTCTTGTGTAGAGAAAGTCTTAGAAACTACTACAAATAAGGTGGTTTCAGGATCAAGATTTTTTAAGTTTTGATGTACGTGGTCACCATCTACATTAGATATAAAATGTACTTTTAGATGGTTTTTATAATGTTCTAAAGATTCCGTGATCATAGCAGGTCCAAGATCAGAACCACCAATACCAATATTTACAATATCTGTGAATGGTTTATTGGTGTATCCTTTTAATTCCCCATTAATGACCTTGTTACAGAAGGTTTCTATTTTATTTTTTACAGCAGATACTTCAGAGACTACATTTTTTCCATCTACATTAACAGTGTTACTAGACGGAGTTCTAAGGGCTGTATGAAGTACTGCTCTTTCTTCTGTTTCGTTTATGATTTCTCCTCCAAAATAGTTTTGTATTGCTTTATCAAGCTGTACTTCTTTAGCAAGGTCTATTAAAAGTTTTTTTGTTGTTTCATCAATTCGATTTTTAGAATAATCCACATAAAAATCGTTCCAATCGATAGAGAATATTTCAGCTCGATTTGGAGATTGAGCAAAAAGATCTTTTAAATGGGAGTCTTTTATATTCTCAAAATGGTTTTGTAAAGCTTCCCAAGCTTTTGTGGTGGTAGGGTTAATAGTTGGTAATGCCATGTGGTTATAAAATTTCTTGTTTCGGTTTGAATATAATACTGTCTAATTTTGTTTTCATTGGTTCAATATGTTTAAAATAGGCAGGTCGTAAACTATCATTTAGAGGCTTTGAGGCAGGTAAATCTTCTCTGAAAGGATCTACTTCCTTACCATTTTTCCAGAAACGGTAACATACATGTGGTCCACTGGTATTCCCTGTCATTCCGATATAACCAATAACATCTCCTTGTCTTACGTATTCTCCTACTTTTACAGCACGTCTGCTCATATGAAGGTATTGAGTGTCATAGGTAGCATTATGTCGGATTTTTACATATTTTCCGTTTCCTCCTTTGCGTTCTGACTTGGTAACTGTACCATCTGCGGTTGCAAGTATCGGAGTCCCAACTGGAGCGGCAAAGTCTGTTCCGCGATGCGGTCTTATTTTGTTTCCGTAATATCGTATTCTCCGCTTAAGATTATATCTGGAAGAAATTCTACTAAACTGAACAGGTGCTCTAAGAAAAGCTCTACGTAAATTGTTTGCTTCCTGATCAAAATAATCTGATGTCCCATTAATGGTATCATCTTCGAATTTAAAGGCATATATTGGTTTGCTTCGATGTTCAAAATACGAAGCTTTGATTTCACCAATTCCTGCAGGTATGGTGTCGTTTATATACTTCTCTGTATAAATAACTTTAAATTGATCTCCAGCTTGAAGTCTTGTGAAGTCTATGGTCCAGGCATAAATGTCTGCCATTTTATAAGCAACAAGAAAACTAAGATCCATATCATCAAAGGTCTGGGATAGATTGCTCTCTATAGTTCCAGAAGCTATTCTTTCTACTATTTTTACTGGTTTTGCACTTTTTCTGGCAATAATACTATCTCTAAAATCTACAACAGTGTAGTCAATAAGTCCATTTTGATATACAAAAACTTGCGCCTGCTCTGTAGTGTCTTTAGATTTAAGAACAGCATATGCTTTTCCTGCCATAATTCTGGCAACATTAAAGGTATCTTTAATTTTGTTAGAAATTTCAAAAACTTTAGCTCTAGAAATACCGTGACTATCTAATATAGCTCCAAAACTATCACCTGGGCGGACAGTGTCTCTAACTACTTTGAAGTTGTTAAGATTGAATCCAAACTCTTTAACAACAGGTGGCTCTTTTATTTTTTCAATTACCTTAGGAAGAACAACTTCTACTTCTTTTTTTTCTTGCTGACATGAAATCAATACTACTGCTAAAAGTAGTATGTAACCTAAATTCTTCAACTGACTCTATTTTGTGGTATTAAATTGATGGGTAACCCATTGTTGTCCCCAATTTTCTTTTTCTTCTGCGCTCCAAAGATCAGGAAAAAATATAATCCTTTGAAAACTAGGGGGTAAAAACTTTTTCCAGTTGGTTCCTCCTGTAGCCAATACTTGACCTTTATCTCTATTGAGATACCTGTAGGCGGCACCCATATGCATTAATAACCAATTAATATTTACATTGGTGTCAAAAGTACGTAATGCATTAATAAGCTGCACATTATTTTGTTCTTTTTCTGGAAGTTCCAGATATCTATGATAAATAGTACTCTGTTTTACCTGATGTGCAATACGCATCATTCTAGGTGTATACCTATATTCGAATTGTTTTAGTGTTAATGTTTTTTCTCCAGTCTTGATATCCGTTGCACCGGACTTCCAGTATAAGTGTTCGTATACTTCTTCCAGTGGATCTTCTTCAGAGAATTGACTTCTTTCTTTACTGTTTACCAGATTAACTAAAGGAGTAGCATATATTTCTATCATCCTAAATTGTACTGATTGAAATCCACTGGCTGGTAATAAAGACATTCTGTATTTTAGAAACTGCTCTTTATCCATTCCTTTGATCATAACATCAAACGAGTCTATTAGTACTCTAAAGTATCTATTGATTCGGTCTAGCTTTTTTGTAAAGAATTCTGCGGTTTGTAATTTATCATCAATGATCTGTTTTAGCTCGTGAATAATTAACTTAAAGTAAAGCTCGGTGATCTGATGATACATAATAAAAATTTCCTCATCAGGGAAATGTGTTCTTGGGATTTGTAAACTAAGTAAGGTGTCTAGATGAATATAATCCCAATAAGTAAGGTATCGGTCGTGCAGTAGGCCATCTAAATAGGATCCTAGATCCTGACCAGAATTTTTGAACTTTTTCTCGAGTTGCCTAATTTTTTCAGCAATCTCAGGCTTTATGGATTCGTCCATTAATCAATTACAATTTTAAGAGGGTGTTTAAGTCCTTTATAGGCTATTAAATCTGCATTAATAGATCCAACAAGAATATCAGCTTTTATTCTAATCGGCATTCGATTATCATCATCACTTACCCAAACTGTTAAACTTTCCTCTTCCTTAAATACTCTTTCTGCTTGCACTATCGGGCGAAATTTTAAACAACGTATTTTGTTACCATTCATTTTAACTGTTTCTCTTCCTAAAAAACGTAGTTTAAATAAGTAGTTTTCATTGTCAAAAAACATATTGACTAATTGCTCGTCCCCCTCTTTTAGCGAAGATACATCAATATTATTTCTTAAATAATAAAATGAAGACATCATATCCTGGATGTTATCCTTGATAGTAAATGTTTCTTTTTTGTTATACTTTTTATTGAATACTTGAGCTCTTTTGTTTTCATGATCAAAATTAATCTCAATATCTTTTGTGTGCCCTCCTTCATTAATCTTACGAATAAAACGATAAGGTTTGACTTCGGTTTTATCTACATATGTTTCATAATAATCTTCTACCTTAAAAAACATACTAAGAACTCCTGAAGATTTTCCTGTACCTACAATATGATGTACCGGCATTCCATTTAGTGTTTCATTCTTAACCTCTAACGTGGCATAACTAGCGGTAAAAATTCCATAACGAATTTTGAACTTAAACCATTCTCCATTTTCAAAAGAGCTATGAATGTCTTGAGCAATAGAGGTTGTTGTAATAAAGATTAACAATAAAAGAAGATATCTTTTCATAACTGTTTTGGGTGTTGTTTTGTTTAACGTAAACACTATGATTAGTAATATTTACAATATCCATTCCAAAAATACTATATAATATAAACAGATAAAAGTCGGTGGTATTACTAAATTTTAAAAAAAGTAATAAAAAAAGAGAGCCACCACAGCTCTCTTTTACTTTTATTAACCAACTAAAAACTTAAATTATGAGAATAATTATTGTTTTTGGTATAAGCAGTAACCACTCCGCTTATAATACAAACATCCGCTTTTTTTGCATAATTATCAAACGAAAACGTTTTTTTATTATGATATTTAACAAAAATTTAGGCAGAAACGAATAATTTTTCAATAATCTCAATTTATTAACATATGTTGCTTTAATTTTTCAAGGCTATTTATGCTATAAAGTTCCTCTTTGTTCTTGCTCTCTTTCTATCGCTTCAAAAAGAGCTTTAAAATTACCTTTCCCAAAAGATTGTGCGCCTTTTCTTTGTATTATTTCGAAAAACATGGTCGGACGGTCTAAAATAGGTTTGGTGAAAATTTGTAAAAGATAACCCTCATCATCACGGTCAATAAGAATTCCAAGCTCCTTTAATGGTTCGAGATCTTCATCAATTTCTCCAACTCTATCTAAAACAGTTTCATAGTAACTGGCAGGTACGGTTAGAAATTCTACTCCACGATTATCAAGTGCTGTAACCGTTTCTATAATATTATCTGTAGCTAGAGCCATATGTTGAACACCTGCTCCATTATAAAAATCAATATATTCTTCGATTTGAGATTTTTTTCTTCCTTCAGCCGGTTCATTTATAGGAAATTTTATTCTACCATTTCCGTTACTCATTACCTTACTCATTAATGCGGTATATTCTGTAGAAATATCTTTGTCATCAAAGGATACCAGTTGTGCAAACCCCATAACTTTAGCATAAAATTCACACCATTTATTCATTTCATTCCAGCCAACATTTCCTACCATGTGATCTATATATTTAAGCCCATTATACTCTGTTTTGTAGGATTTGTTCCAAGGCATGTAACCTGGTAAGAATGCTCCGTGATAATTTTTTCTCTCTACAAATACATGAACAGTTTCTCCATAGGTATGTATCCCAGAAAAAACTACTTTACCATCTTTATCTTCTTTTGTAATTGGTTTCATATAGGATTCTGCACCACGCTTGGTTGTTTCTTCATAACTTTTTGTAGCATCATCTACCCAAAGCGCAACAACTTTTACACCATCACCATGTGCATTAATATGTTTGTTAATGTCTCCATCCGGTTGTAAGGGAGATGTGAGTACTAAAGTAATTTTGTCCTGTCGTAAGACATAAGAAACTCGATCCTTAAGACCTGTTTCTAATCCGGCATATGCAATTGGTTGAAACCCCCAAGCTGTTTGATAGTAGTATGCAGCTTGTTTTGCGTTACCGACATATAATTCTACAAAGTCCGTTCCTAAAAGAGGTAAGAAATCTTCAGCTTCAGGAATTATTTTTTCTAAATTCTGAGAGGATATATTTGTTGACATAATAGTATAATTTGATAATTAGTGAATGTGAAAATTGGATGATGGATTTATTTTATTTCAAAAAAAATGATTTTCTGAAATAAAACACACTTACCACATAGCTCTAAGATGAGAAGTTATATCTGTTCTAAAATTTAACATTTCTCTATTTATTTAGTGATTTAACAGAAGAACTTATAATTTTATTTAAAATTTTTATAATTGACTCCAATTCAAATAGCAACGATTTACATTCAGGATAATTCTTTATGGCATCACATATAAACAACCAATATTCTGTTTCATCAGCTTCTTTTATAGCAATCTTCATTTTGTGAATAAAGTCTTTTTTACTTTCAGCATTTTGCGCTTCTTTAATATTAGCACCAATAGAAGTTCCTGATTTAAGTAATTGATTCGCCAGAACATATTTCCTAAAAGACTCCAATTCTTCAGAATATTCTACAATTTTGATTGCAAACTCAAAGCTTTTTATAAGAATTACATTGTCTTTATATTTTTCATTAAAAGTCATACATTAGTTTTTTTAAAACCAAGATCAAGAACCTTCTCATTTTCCCATTATCATATTTTCTTATCGACTATTCTAACCAAGATTTATGATACTCTTCATCCGCTATTTTCATAGCTTCTTTGGTCACCATAAGTGGTTTAAAAGTGTCCACCATTACCGCTAGCTCATCTGTTTTGGTCTTGCCAATACTTCTTTCTACAGCACCTGGATGAGGTCCATGAGGAATACCAGCTGGATGCAGAGAGATATGACCAGCGTCAATATCATTTCTACTCATAAAATCACCATCTACATAATACAGAACTTCATCACTATCGATATTACTATGATTGTAAGGAGCAGGAATACTATCAGGATGATAATCGTATAGTCTTGGGACAAATGAACAAACTACAAACGCATCTGTTTCAAAAGTTTGATGTACCGGAGGTGGCTGATGTATTCTACCAGTAATTGGTTCAAAATCGTGAATTGAGAATGCATACGGAAAGCTGTATCCATCATAACCTACTACATCAAAAGGATGGGTGGCATAGATCATATCAAAGATCTCGTCTTGCTTTTTTACTTTGATTAAGAAATCTCCTTTTTCATCATTGCATTCTAATTCGTAAGGAGCTCTTAGATCTCGCTCACAAAAAGGTGAATGTTCCAGCAATTGTCCAAACCAGTTTCTGTATCTTTTCGGCGTATAAATAGGTCTTCTGGATTCTACAATAAATAAACGATTATCTATCGTATCAAAATCTAATTTATAGATAGTACCTCTCGGTATTAAAATATAGTCTCCATATTTAAAATCCAAATTTCCTAAGTGACTTCTAAATTTACCACTTCCGCGATGTATAAAAATTAATTCATCCGCATCTGTATTTTTATAAAAATACTCTGAAGTAGATTCCTGAGGAGCAGACAAAATAATACTTACATCACTATTGGTTAGTACATTTTTTCTACTCTGCAAATAGTCATTTTCTGGCTTTACTTTAAAACCGTGAAGACGGTAGGATTTAATATTGTTATTAATTGCAATTTCTGGAGCTACACTGTAACTTCCTTTAATTTCTTTTACTTGAGTAGGACGGTGGTTGTGATATGAATTAGTAGACATCCCATCAAAACCAATGGTTCCGAATAATTGTTCATAATACAGATTTCCGTCAGGTTTTCTGAATATCGTATGACGCTTAGGAGGTATTTTACCTAAAGAATGATAAAAAGGCATGATTTTTAAAGATTATGGTGTTAACTATTAGTTTTTAAAAAAAAGTAATGAAATAGTAAACCCCTACCTTATTCCGGATTTCGTTTGATAAGGTAGTGTAGTAGCAATAATAAATCCTGCCAGTACAAGCTCATAATAATACAAATATCGTAAATATTTCGATCTTTTTGATAGTAAAACTTTTTAAAACCAGAAACCAACGCTAAAAAACCATTCTCCTTCCTTTTGTTCGGGAGAATATGAATATTTTACTTGTACAGGTCCGGCAAAGGTTTCTAAACCATATCCAAGCGCATATCCAGAATATTCTGGAGATTCTAGCCATCCGCCATTTTCAAATAACCTGTTTCCCACATTAGCATAATTTGCTGCTAGATTGATGTGATTTTTTGGAAATATTTCGTAGTCTAAAGTAATAGCTGCTTTTGCAAAACTATTTCCTACAATACTTAAAAAATCGTACCCGTAAAAGGGAATGTTGTTATTGATCATTTTTGCGCCAAAACCACCAACAAAAAAATTAAGACTTCTTATATTTTGTTCCTCCCATCTGTTACCTGCACTTAACCCTAGGTTCACTGAAGTTTTATCAAAAACGTTAAAAGCATAGCCAAAATCAGCCTTTGCAATAACAAAATTGCTGTTTTCGCTGTTTGGGTTATCGTCAAATAAATAGTAATTAACATTTCCATCAAAGAAAAATCCTGAAGATGGGAAATATTTATTATCGTAGCTGTCAAATTTTAAATATGAAAAAGCGCTCCAGTAATTACTATTATCAAAAACAACTCTAGGTAATTGATCTTCATCTTCTCCAATAGTTTCAGAAATAAGCCGGAATCTCCTATATTCAGCTCCAAGACCTAAAGAAAAAGTTTGATTCAATAAAGTTTCTAAATAGAACTGAGTTTTGAAATCTAAATAATCCAGATTAATCTTATTAACTTCTATATCGGGTAAACTAAAATCTTCTCTGACCAGCTCATATTGTACGTTTCTATTGAAACGATTGAGACTATTTTTTAAACCAATACTCCAGTAAAAACCTTTGTCTATATAATAGTCTAAATTGTATCTGATATTATCTCCTAATGCTACATCGAACGAAAGGACATCGTTATTGAAGAGTAAACTTTTTTTAGTGAAGTTTATCAATGCAGCGGTTTTGTATAAATCATCATAATGAAGAGCTAAACGCAATAACATAGTGTTTTCTGATTCTTTAACGTTAAGAACCAGTTCTTTTTCAGAACCTTTATCTATTAATCGATGACTTGCTCTATCAAAATTACCTGTGGCAGATAGATTATTAATTCCTTCATAGAGCTTTTTATAGGTAGTGGTTTTTGGGTTATTTAGTTTTAGCTTTAATTTTCCTTTGATATAGGATCTTGTATATCTTTGATTTCCAGAAATAACCAAGCTATTGATAAGAAGTGTATCAGAGTTTTTAGGAACTTTAGCGAGTGATTTCGAAGTTTTTTGACGCCTTTTTATTGCTCTTAATTTTTCATAATTAGCGAATGCCGCTTTTTCTCCATTGGCAATAATTTTATCGGCCTGATCAAAAGATATTAATGAAAATTCTGAAATAGATGGTTTTATGTAGACATCGGTTTCAGGCATTTTGGTTTTCATGGCTTTAATCGTCCTGAAATTACTTATCTGTAACATGATATTAGTTACAGAATTTAATTGGTCTCTTGGTATCAAACTGTCTTGCACATCAATTCCGATTACGATTTCGGCTCCTTTTTTACGAATTTCCTCTATTGGGTAATTGTTAGCAACACCTCCATCAGTCATTAGAATACCATCTAATTCTATTGGACTGAATATAGAAGGTAATGCGCCACTAGCCGAGACAGCTTCAGGTAAGTATCCTTTATCCAATAAGATTTGTTCGCCGGTAGCTATATTGGTAGACATGCAGAAAAAAGGAATAGGAAGCTTACTAAAATCATTAACTTCATGAACGTGAGAGGTTAATCGCGCAAATTCATTAAAAAAATTCTGTCCTTTTGATAGCCCTTTTGGGAGTCCTATTTTGAAATCGTCGAAAGGAAGTGTAAGTGCATATTTTTCAGAATCCTCGCGTTCATAAAAAGTTTTAGCTTTTCTTGGTAAATCATCCTGTATGAGTACATTAAAATCCACAGCTCTGAAAATCGAGTCTAACTCTTTAGCAGTATATCCTGATGCATATAACGAGCCTATAATTGCTCCCATACTCGTTCCACCAATGTAATCTATTCTAATTCCAGCTTCTTCAATAATTTTTAGAGCGCCAATATGCGCCAATCCTTTAGCTCCACCACCGCTTAAAACTAACCCAACTTTCACATCTTCGTCTTCCGGATTATCATGAATTTCAAGGATATCTTTATCTTGAGAGAATATGGTTTTGGATGCAAAAAGAACTACCACTACTAACAGTATATTTAGAACTTTATTTGAGGTAGATTGCATGAGAAATTTATTCTTTTTTAGAAAGATAGTAATTATACACTTTGGTTGCGCGCGAATCTCCAACTACTTCCGCAAGTTCTTTTTTGGTTGCTTTACTAATTCTTTTTACAGACCTAAAATGTTTCAATAATTCTACAACTGTTTTTTCCCCTATCCCAGGAATTGTATCCAGTTCTGTATCTAGTGCGGCCTTACTTCTTTTTTGCCTATGAAATGTAATACCAAAACGATGCGCTTCGTTTCTAAGATGTTGTATTATTTTTAGTGATTCTGATTTTTTATCTAAATATAAAGGTATTGAATCTCCGGGATAATAGATTTCTTCCAGTCTTTTTGCTATTCCAATAATAGTTATTTTTCCTCTTAAATTAAGGTCGTCTAAAGCTTTTAACCCAGAAGAAAGTTGACCTTTTCCTCCATCTACAATTACCAATTGTGGTAGTGGTTGTTCTTCATCTAATAATCGTTTGTATCTGCGATATACAACTTCTTCCATAGATGCAAAATCGTTTGCCCCTTGTACAGTTTTAATGTTGAATTTTCTATATTCTTTTTTACTTGGTTTACCATTTTTAAAGACTACACAAGCAGCCACTGGATTCGTTCCTTGTATGTTAGAGTTATCAAAACACTCTATGTGTATTGGTTCTTCAGGTAATCTCAGGTCTTTTTTCATCTGAGCCATTAACCTCTTTACATGCCTATCAGGGTCAACAATTTTAATTTGCTTAAATCGTTCCTGACGGAAGTATTTTGCGTTTCGTAACGATAAGTCTACGATTTTCTTTTTATCTCCTAGTTGTGGAATTGTAATTTTTAGGTCTTCACCAACATCCACCTTAATTGGAACAAATATTTCTTTGGATCGAGAACCGAATCGTTGTCGTAGTTCTATGATTGCCAGTTCTAATAATTCCTTATCTGTTTCTTCGAGTTTCTTTTTAATTTCTGTGGTGTGTGATCGTATAATGGCACCGTAAGAAAGCTGAAGAAAATTTACATAACCGTAAGATTCATCTGAAATTATTGAGAAAACATCTACATTACTGATTTTAGGATTAACAACAGTAGATTTAGCCTGATATTTCTCGAGAACTTCGATTTTTTCTTTTATTCGTTGTGCATCTTCAAACTCCATTTTTTCGGCATGATCTGCCATTTGTTTTCGGAATCTATTAAGAGAATCTCTAAAATTACCTTTTACTATTTGGCGAATTGCTTCTATGTTTTGACGATATTCTTCTTCTTCTTGATATCCTTCACATCCACCTTTGCAATTACCCAAATGATACTCTAGACACACCTTATATTTTCCACTTTCGATTTTTTGTTGTGATAAATCATAATTGCAGGTTCTTAATTGGTATAGGCCTTTGATAAGATCTAAAAGGGTATTTACTGTTTTAAAATTTGTATAAGGCCCAAAGTATTCTGAACCATCCTTTATAAGATTTCTAGTAGGAAAAACTCTCGGGAAACGTTCTTTTTTTATGCAAATCCAGGGATATGTTTTATCATCCTTAAGCATTACGTTAAAACGAGGTTGATGCTTCTTTATAAGATTATTTTCTAAGAGTAATGCATCTGTTTCAGTTTCTACGACAATATGCTTTATCGTACTGATTTTTTTAACCAATACTTTCGTCTTATAATTATCGTGACTTTTGGTAAAATAAGAAGTAACTCTTTTTTTAAGGTTTTTGGCTTTACCTACATACAGGAGCTTGTCGTCTTTATCATAATATTGATAGACTCCTGGACCTGTTGGTAATATTTTAAGCTGTATATCTAATGAAGGTTTCTGCATAATCTAAGTGTAAATTTAGTGCTTTACGGGAATTATTAAATACACTTGACTTGAATATTATGTTAAAAACAGAAAATGAATTTAACTATTAAAAAGTATTATAGTACAGAATGCATCTGGTTTTTTATTACTTTAGTAGTTATATTTTTAAAGATATTTTTTTGAAAGATCAAAAAAAAATAATTGGTAGGACTGACAAGGTGGATTTCTCACTTTTGGATTTACATGGTATTGATGCAAAAGTCGATACGGGAGCGTATACTTCTTCAATACATTGTAAAGAAATAAAGGAGGTAGGTCAGGTTTTGGAATGCCGATTTCTTGACCCTACCCATCCCGAATATAATGGTAAAAAATTTACGTTTAAAAACTATGATATTACTGCGGTTAAAAGTAGTAATGGAAAAGTAGAGGTTAGGTACGCTATTAGAACAAAAATCACACTTTTTAATAAAACTCATTCTATAACATTAACATTGTCTTCTCGTGATGATATGCGTTTTCCTGTATTGATTGGTCGTAAATTTCTAAGCGGAAAATTTTTGGTAGACCCTCAGTTAGAAGATCAGTCTTATAATTTAAAATCCTAATGAACATAAAAATACTATCTCGCAGTGCGAGTTTATATTCTACAAACGCATTAGTACAAGCTGCAGTAAAACGTAATCATAATGTGCAAGTGATAGACCCATTAAACTGCGATATTATTATTGAAAAGAAAAAACCAGAAATCTATTACAAAGGGAAAAAATTGGATCATGTAGATGCAGTAATTCCTAGGATAGGATCTTCGATTACATTTTATGGTACAGCCGTCGTAAGACAGTTTGAGATGATGAACGTTTTTACTACAGTTCAATCACAAGCATTGGTAAATTCTAGGGATAAGTTAAGAAGTCTTCAGATTCTTTCTAAGGCAGGATTAGGATTGCCAAAAACTGTATTCACGAATTATTCTAAGGATGTTTCTGAAGTGATTTCTCACGTGGGAGGCGCTCCACTTATCATAAAATTACTAGAAGGAACGCAAGGATTAGGTGTGGTTTTAGCAGAAACAAAGACTGCTGCAGAATCTGTTTTAGAGGCTTTTAATGGATTACAAGCCAGAGTAATTGTTCAGGAATACATAAAAGAGGCAAAAGGGGCAGATATTAGGGTGTTGGTCGTGGATGGTCAGGTTGTTGGAGCAATGAAAAGACAAGGAAAAGAAGGTGAGTTCCGGTCGAATTTACATAGAGGCGGTAGTGCGCAAATTATTGAATTATCTGATGAGGAAGAGAATGCTGCGATAAAGGCTGCAAAGTCTCTAAAGTTAGGAGTTGCTGGAGTAGATATGCTACAAAGTGAAAGAGGACCCCTTATTTTAGAAGTGAATTCATCTCCCGGTTTGGAAGGAATTCAAACAGCAACCGGAAAAGATATAGCAAAGACTATTATTCGATATATCGAAAGAAGTGTATAAAATTATATGATAAGAGAAAAAGAGAAAGATTTACTAAGAATTCTTGGAGAAGAGATTCCACTTGGGACTAGTAAAACAATCAATTTTAATATTGCGAATCTATATACTTCTACAAAAGTAGAAATTCCTATTATTATTGAGCGATCAAAAAAATCAGGGCCAACAGTATTGATTACTGCGGGAATTCACGGAGATGAAATTAATGGAGTAGAAGTGGTTCGTCAGATCATAGCTAAAAAAATTAACAGACCTGCAAAAGGAACTATTATTTGTATTCCTGTTCTTAATGTATTTGGTTTTTTAAGTATGAATAGGTCTTTTCCAGATGGTAGAGATTTAAATAGGGTATTTCCAGGAACGAAAAGTGGTTCGTTAGCTAGTCGTTTTGCATATCAGTTCGTTAACGAAATTCTACCAGTAGCAGATTTTTGTTTGGATTTTCATACAGGAGGAGCTAGTAGATTTAATGCGCCGCATATTCGCGTGGATGGCAAGAATGAAAAGTTATTGGAATTTGCAAAGATATTTAACGCTCCATTCACAATGTTTTCTAAGAATTTGGATGGTTCTTATCGCGCTACTTGTGCTAAGAAAGGAATCAATATTTTATTATTTGAAGGAGGGAAATCACAAAACAGTAATAGAGATATAGCCAGAGAAGGTGTTCATGGTACAATGAGGGTACTAAACCATTTAGATATGTTGAACCCTTCCTTTGCAATCCCAGAAATCAAAGCAGAAACAATATTTATAAAAAAAAGTTCTTGGTTGCGTGCTAAGTATAGTGGATTACTGCATGTAAAAATCCCGTACGGGAAGCTTGTCGAGAAAGGTGAACATTTAGCTACAATTACTGATCCCTATGGAAAAATGAGACACGTGGTAAAAGCTAATAATGATGGGTATATCATAAATGTCAATGAAGCACCAATAGTTTATAAAGGGGATGCAATTTTTCATATTACAACAGTTTTAGGAGATGAAAAATTTGAATAAAAAAGACCTAAGAAAAAAATATAAAGAACTGAGATCCAAACTTAGTGAAGATGAGATTGATGATTTAAGCATGGATATTGCAAATAATTTACTGAAGATGTCAATCTGGGAGCAATCTTTTTATCACGTTTTTTTATCGATCCAAAACAAAAGAGAAATTAATACAGAATTTATACTCCATATTCTTCAAGGGAAAGATAAAAATATAGTGGTATCTAAAAGTAATTTCGAAAACAACACCTTAGAACATATATTGCTAACCGATGGGACTATTCTTAAGGTGAATTCTTGGGGTATTCCTGAACCCACTGATGGCATTCCAATTCCTGAAGATAAAACCCAAGTAGTCTTTATTCCACTGTTGGCTTTTGATGAAAAAGGAAATCGTATAGGTTATGGTAAAGGTTTTTATGATAAGTTCTTAGCTAAGTGTAATCCGGACACTCTTAAAATTGGGCTTTCCTTTTTTTCTCCGGAAAAAGAAATTAAAGAAGTTTTACCAACCGATATTCGTCTTGATTATTGTGTAACACCGTTAAATGTTTATACTTTTAACTAGCTGTAAACAATTTTTATTAATAAGGATAGTTATACCGTCTTAATATTTTAATTTTTACCCCACCATGCCCCATAATACAAAGAGTGTTTGCATCATTGATGATGACAACATGTACATTCATTTAGTTAGTAAAATTATAGAACTAAAAAAATTATCCGAGAAAGTAATTGTATTTAATAACGGTAAAGAAGCGTTAGACTTTTTTATTAAATCAATACAAGATACAGAGGAGAGTAGTGTTCCTCAGGTTATATTTCTTGATCTGAATATGCCCATTATGGATGGTTGGGAATTTCTAGAAGAATTCACAAAAATCAAGGATAAAATTAGCAAAAAAATAGATCTATATGTGGTAAGTTCCTCTATCGATACTAGAGATATTGATAGAGCAAAATCTATCAGAGTAGTATCCGATTACCTTACCAAACCGATTCGTCTTGATGATTTTGAAAAAATTCTAGTCTAGAACTTCTGCTATTTCTTCTTTCTTAGGGAAAGCTCTTTTATTAAAAACTAATAATAAGAATACACCAATACTAATAGCAGAATCGGCAATATTAAATACAGGATCAAAGAAAGAGAAATGTTTTCCTCCCAAGAAAGGAATCCAATCGGGTAAAATATCATCATAAAAAGTAAATTGGATCATATCTACTACTTTCCCATAAAATACACTTTCATATCCACCGCTTTCAGGTAAAAATTCTGCGATTTGAACGTCAGTACTTGCACTAAAAAAGATACCATAAAAAATGGAATCTAAGATATTTCCAAAAGCTCCTGCAAAAATTAAAGAAATACAAAACGTAAGAATTCTAGAACTGTTCTTTTTTACAGAATCATATAGCCAATATCCAATACCAGTAATTGCGACCAATCTGAATAATGTAAGTACGAGTTTCCCATAATTTCCTGGAAGTTCAAACCCCCAAGCCATTCCTTTATTTTCTACAAATACAATTCGGAACCAACTAAAAACAGGTACTTCTTCGTGAAGAGTGAAGCTAGTTTTGATATAAATTTTGGAAATCTGATCTATTAGCAGAACTAAGATTATAACTAAAATAGACTTCTTCAAGGACATAAATTTCTCTTATTTCATACAGTGACGGACAAAAATAGTGTTTTATTTTGTTTTGTAAACACTAATATTTCCTGTTATGGATTTTAATTCGATTTGATGTTGCCCGAAAATTTTCTCTATAGAAAGGATTCCAGATTTTGTCTTAGTATTAATCGTTGCATTTTTAGTATACACTGTAATATCTCCTTCTAACGTATTAATCATTGCATTGCCGATAAAATTACGGAGTAGACAATCACCAGAGTTAAGCTCTACGAACAATGATTTTATTTTGGCATTTAATTTTAGAGAAGCAATTCTGGATTTTATTGTTACGTTGAGATGTTGCGGTATTTGTATTTTTACTTTCACTACAATTACTTTATGTGCGCTTAGTTTGTCATTATGTTTTTCTGAAAAAGGCTGGATATCATCAAGAATTGTAAGGGAGTCTTCTTTTCGTGTCGCATTTATCAAGATATTATTTTGGTATTCTCCTTCAGAAATGCCGTTGACTATAATTTTGTTTTCTGAAGTGTTAGTTATTTCTATCTGAAATGTATCGTCAAGAAATATAAAAACTTCTGAAAGATCAGTAGCGTCAATACTTTTGTTAAAAATAGATTGTGATTGTACCGATATAGATAGCTGAAGAAATATTGAAAAGAAAAAAAGCTGCCTCATATTTTCTAAGGTAGCCTTTTTCCTGATTTTAATTCATATTTTAAACTTGATTTTTTAGAGCCAAAGTTTGAAATATATAATAAATAGCGTGTTCAATTATTGTTTTCTTATAAAAATATCACCGCTCACTGTTTGAAGTGCTAATTCACTTTTAGTATCTCCAAAAGTACCCGTCACTTTGCTTCCTACTATTCTATTTTTTCCTTGATCAAACTCTAATTCTTTGTCAGAATAGATCATTCCTGTAACAGTTTCTGCTTTTAGTTTAGATTTTGCAATATGAATATCAATAGTGCCGCTAATTGTTTTTAGGTTTAAATCTCCCTGATATTTTTTAATATCAATATCACCACTAATAATATCTATCTCTAGTTCTCCTTGATAGTTTTCTGAAGCTACGTTACCAGAAATACTTTTTACCAGTAGTTTGGCATTTTTAGGAAGATATAACGTATAGTTGGCGTTTATATCCATATTATTACAAGGTCCCCAATTGTTTTTGCGGTTAGATCCTTTCTCTTTTTTCCGTTTTTCAAATAAATCACCATAACTAGATTCTATATCTAACATAGAAGAGGAGTTATCTATTTTTAGATCAAAATAATTGTCAAATTCTCCATCGTTAATACTTACTTCGGCCTTAAGATAAACAGTACTTTTATCCCAAGTTTTGATAGCGATGTCTTGGGCAAATTTGAACTCCACTTTAATTCGATCGGCAGAAGTAGTGATTTCTTTTTCTATTACTTTTTGTGCGTTTAGCTGAAATGCTATGCAGCATAATGTGATTAGGTTTACTAAAATTTTCATGAGTTGATTGTTTTTGATCCACCTTAGGCGGACAGGTTGATGAATGACCTCTTTATTGTTTTCTTAGATAAATATTACCGGTTGCGGATTTTAGATTAATCTCTACCCCACCGTTGTTCAATTCAGTTTTTATTGTTTTTTTACCACTTACCACTTTCAGATTGTTTTCTGGTACAGGGAATTTAATATCAAAGTCAGTAAAAATCTCACCCATTGTTGCTTTCATTTCTAAATTAGCAGGAGTATTGGCAGGAATGCTAATATCAATAGCTCCTGTGGCTGAGACCAAAGAAATAGGTGAGCTCTGACTTACTTTATTAAATATAATATTAATTTCTCCTGTGGCTGTTTTAGCGACAATAGGACCTGTAACATCCCTAAGCGTTATATTCCCTACATTGGTCGTAGCTTCGATTTCTGAAGAAAATCCTTCTGCAACTAATTTTCCAAGGTTACTTTTTTCGACTTTAATATTAATGTTTTTCGGAAGGAAAACTTCTAAGGTTTTGGTATAGGTGCTTTTTAAATTTCTAATGATTAGTGTTCCTCCTTCTTTTTGCACATAGACTCCAAAACCGGTATTATCACTTCCACCTGCGTATACGGCTTTTAATCCTTTAGCTTTTTCGGGCATCTTTCTACCCTTTCCGGGAATCAACAATTCGTTTTTATCGTGTGCTTTCAGTTTTACTCCAGATTCCGAACCAATTACTACGTTTTTGACGCCTTGTAAGGATTGGGTGTAATTTTCTTGTCCTTGTATATGCCCAATAGTTATAAAAAGTACTATTGCGATTACTATATTTTTCATCTGTTCTTGTTTTGATTGAAATTTTAAATTAAACTTGGAAGACCAATAGTCACTTGATCTTTTACATAACTAGGTGTTTCTTCATTACGAAGTAACTTTTCCATAGAAGGAACTGCGCGTTTTTCCTGTATAGAAACTAATATTTGAATTAATTCAATTTGCATGCCTGGATCTTGTTCCGTTTCCAGAGCATCTATTAGTGCTTTACGAACCATTTCTGAGTCCGAGAACTTAGTGAGTGCTTCTGCTGCAGCAAGTCGCACATTGATATGGTCGTCATAAAACATTTTATTAATTAAGGCTTTTAGTATCTCATTTCCGGGTTTTTCAAATTCTTCTGCATAGTTCACGGCTTTTAGACGTTTACTAGCAGATTTATTTTCAATAAGAGAAATGGTTACTTCTTGTTTTAATTGCACTTTTTCTTCTTCTAATACTGCCATTTCCTCAGAAAAGGACTCATTGTTTTCTTGTTTTCCGTAGAAATATGCTGAAACAATTAATGCAACAGTAGCTGCTATTTGTAATACTGTTTTCCAAGAATGTTTAAGATTTTTATGAAGTGAAACTATTTTGGGATTGTTTAATGTCTCTTTTTCCTTTTGAAGCATTTCTTCAAAATTTAGTTGAATACTTCCATCTGGTAATTCCACCGGATCATTATTAATTCCATCAAAAACTAGTTGGAGTTCTTGTAATGACTCCTGACAGCTACTACAAGTTGCAAGATGAGCTGCAATAATACGATGCTCTTCCTGATCTAAATTGTTATCTAGATAATCGATAAGTCGTTCTTCTATTTGACTACATTTCATAGCGTTATATATTTTGTAGGTAATGATCTTTTAATTTATGAATTGCTCGATGTACTTTGGTTTTTACTGCTCCTGCAGTTGATCCAGTTATCTCTGCAATTTCTTGGTATTTGATACCTTGGTATCTGTTCATGATTACTAATTCTCTGTCACTCTGGTTTAGCTGTCCTAAAGCTCTATTTAGTTGCTCTTTAATTTCACTTTTTTCTATACCATTAGTTTCTTCTCGTTCTATTTTATATTCAATCTCGTCTAGAGGTTGATCTTTGTTTTTCTGACTTTGATAATGGTCAGAAAAGATATTCCGGGCAATGGTATAGATCCAAGACGAAAACTTACCTTTTTTATAAGAAGTTCTATATTTTATAGCCTTATAAAAAGTTTCCTGAGTAATATCTTGACTGATATCCCTATCTCTTGTCATTTTTAGTAAAAAATTAAAAATTCTGATATGGTATCGGTCAAAAAGGATACTCATTATATCTAAATTTCCATTAGATACCAGAATCATTAGTTCTTCATCGGTTAAATTTTTCAAGATGTCACTCTTTATGGTTAGTCTCTATTAGTAATACCTTCGTTTATCTAAAAGGTTACACTACAAAGTACAATTATTCTAAAAAAGTTCACATCTCTGCTTACACTGATTCATATGCAGGATTATTATTTGTGTTTCAGCCATCTTTTAAAAGTTTTCTTTGAGCCTGTTAACAATCAGATCTCATTTTTTTTATTGATAAATCTCAATTTTTCTATTGAGATTTATCTCTTCTTCTTTTGAGAAGAATCATTTTTTTCATTGACAAATGTGTATAAATCTTATTTGGTTTATGGATAATTTTAAAAATTAAATCTTAAACCTAAACACAAACTCAATTATGAAAACCAATTTTTTAAAATTATCCGTTTTAGCAACATTATTAGTGATTACTTCTTGTAGTGTTCAAGAAGTTGAAACAAATCCACAGGAAATTGATCTGGGAGATAAAAGTGAACAAGCTTTGGCAAATGTTTTTAATGGAAAATCCCCAGAATCTGATTGTAATTTTGAATATGAAGGAAAGGAAGGACCAGAATTTTGGTCAAGCCTTTGTAGTGGGGAGTGGGAAGATTGTGCCGGAAATGTGCAATCACCTATTGATATTATTACCAGTTCTGTAGTAGAAGACGGAGGTATCAATAATATCAATATAAATTATGAAGAAAGTCAAGTTAGTATCATTAATAATGGGCATACGATCCAGTTTAACTATGACGGTGGTAGTAGTGCTGATCTTAATAATATTGATTACGACTTATTACAATTTCATTTTCACACAGGTAGTGAACATACTATAGATGGTAAGAGATATCCTATGGAAATGCATTTGGTACACCAGGACCCTGTAACAAAATTATTAGCCGTAATAGGTATATTCTTTGAAGAAGGAGAAGAGCAAGAAGTACTTAAAGAGTATATGGGTAAATTGCCTAAATACAAAGGTGATAGTTATTCAAGTAAATCTACATTTAAAGTCGAAGAGTTGTTACCGGATGATATGGAGTTTTATACCTACAGCGGGTCTTTGACAACTCCTGCTTGTTCCGAAATTGTTACTTGGTATGTTGTAAAAGAACCTATTACTGCTTCAGTCAAGCAACTTGCTAATTTCGAAGAGATTATGCACGAGAACTACAGACCTACTCAGGAATTAAATGGTAGAATTATTAGAACAAAAGATTAGCCCTGTTTTCGAACTATAACCTTAACAATACAAAAACTGCCTAAATTTTTTTTTGGCGGTTTTTGTCATTTTTATAACTACATATTTCCTAAAATATAGCCCCCAAAAATCCTATACTGGAATTGTCTTTATGAAGGAAACGCTTTTATATCTTATGTTTTGTGAAATTGCCCATTTTGATTTTAATTTTTCTAAAAACACCCTTCTGATGACTTAATATACACAATCTAAAAGAACCTTCTGTCGTTTTGAAATTAGTTTAATTTTTTGTACCTAAATACCTTAAACCAACTTATTTAAAATGATAAATACACTATTTCCCCACAAAAGATATTCTTTTATTAACGAATTTGTTCTGAAAGACTTACCAGATAAGGATTTTAATTTTATACAAGATAAATCAACCGTCCTTAAGCTGAAAAAAGGACAGGCTATTTTTCACGAAGGCACTACACCTATAGGATTATATATCATAAGAATCGGAAAAATTAAAAAATATGCTACTGGGCTTAACGGTAAAGAGCATATTTTTTATTTGGCTAAAGAAGGAGAGATCATAGGTCATCATGAGCTTATTTCTGAAGAAACCTATTCTTCTTCTGCAGCTTGTTTAACAGATTCTATTGTGAATTTAATTCCCAAAGATGTTTTTTTTAAAATATTAGAAGACAATCCAAATATTAAAAATAGATTATTGAGAAGTATTTCACACGAATTTGGTGTATTTATTAATAACTCTAGAATCTTGGCTCAACACAGTGTAAGAGAACGATGTGCTATTTCTATTATAAAATTACAAGAATTTTTTAGTATAAAGGAAGGAGGTGGTTTTAGAATTTCCAGAAAAGATCATAGTAATATCGTAGGTACTTCAGTGGAATCTTTGGTCCGTGTTTTACACGATTTTAAAAAGGAAAATGTGATTAAAATCAGCGAAAATTTAATATTTATCATCGATATTAAAAAATTGGTTGAAATTTGTAATCTAATTTGATTTTGAATGATATTATTTGTTAATTCTACTTAAATCTAGGATTATAGCAATAAAAAAAGTGTACGTTTTATTACGTACACTTTTTTTTATTTATTTTTCTTCTTACAGCTCTTAACTCTGCATATTCTTAGCCTCAATACTAAGTGTTGCGTGTGGGACAAGCTTTAATCGCTCTGGATTAATAAGTTTTCCTGTGACACGACAAATGCCATATGTTTTGTTTTCTATTCGTAGTAATGCATTTTTTAGATCACGTACGAATTTCTCTTGCCTAATTGCTAATTGTGTATTTGCTTCTTTAGACATAGTTTCGCTTCCTTCTTCAAAAGCTTTAAATGTTGGCGAAGTATCATCTGTACCATTATTACCATCATTTTTGTAAGCGCTCTGAAGTAATTCTAAATCTTTCTGCGCTTTTTCCATTTTGTCAACGATGATTTCCTTGAACATCGCTAAATCGGCATCACTATACCTTACTTTTACATCTGCTGCCATACTCTTATTGTTTTTTAATTACCAATTGGGTTGCAATGTCGTCAAACGCAATTTCCGTACCATTTATTACATCTGTTGCAAATTCAATTGTCTCGGTTAAGGTTTCATTTTTGATGTATGCTTCATTAGTTGCAACGGCTTCTTGGATAGACTTGTTTTCCTTTATTACAATTTCTATTCGATCAGTCACCTCTAATCCACTATCCTTACGGATATTTTGGATTCGATTTACAAGTTCTCTGGCAATCCCTTCTTTTTTGAGCACTGGAGTTATGGTTATATCTAATGCTACGGTTAGAGCTCCTGAATTTGCAACCAACCAACCCTCAATATCCTGAGAACTGATTTCTACATCATCGGTACCTAATGTAATAATTTTATTGTTAATTTCTAAGTCAAAACTTCCAGTTTGTTCTAGAATTTTAATAGTCTCTTGATCAAAAGATTGTATCTCGCTGGCAATCAATTTCATGTCTTTCCCGAAACGAGGACCTAAATTTTTGAAATTTGGTTTTATTTGTTTCACCAAAATACCTGAAGCATCGTCAAGTAGCTCTATCTCTTTAACATTTACTTCACTTTTTATTAAATCAGCAATGTCGTTTATCTCAGCTTTATCTGTTTCGTTTAATACAGGGATCATGATTCTCTGTAATGGTTGGCGTACTTTGATCTTTTCTTTTTGTCGCAAAGACAGTACTAAAGAACATACAGATTGTGCTTTTTGCATTTTGTGTTCCAAAGCCTTATCAACAAACGAGCTTTCATATTTTGGGAAATGTGCCAGATGAACACTTTCAGAAGTTTCTTGGTCCGAATTAGAGATAAGATCCTTGTACAGGCGATCCATAAAAAATGGTGCTACCGGTGCTCCCAGTTTTGCTACTGTAAGCATACACGTATATAAAGTCTGGTATGCAGAGATCTTATCTTTCTGGTATTCACCTTTCCAATATCTTCTTCTGCTTAAACGGACAAACCAATTACTTAGGTTTTCCTGAACAAAATCAGAAATAGCCCTTGTAGCTTTTGTAGGTTCATATTCATTATAATATTCGTCTACATTTTTGATCAGCGTATGTAGTTCACTTAAAATCCATCGATCAATTTCTGGACGTTCTGCTAATGGAATATCAGCTTCTCCATAGGTGAAATTATCAATATTGGCATAAAGTGTGAAAAACGAATAGGTGTTATACAACGTACCGAAAAACTTACGACGCACTTCCGCAATTCCTTCAAGGTCAAATTTTAAGTTGTCCCATGGATTGGCATTACTTATCATATACCATCTTGTGGCATCTGGTCCATATGTTTTTAGTGTGTCAAAAGGATCTGCAGCATTACCTAATCGTTTAGACATTTTCTGACCATTCTTGTCTAATACCAAACCATTAGATACCACGTTTTTATATGCAACATCATCAAAAATCATTGTTCCGATGGCGTGTAAAGTATAGAACCACCCACGTGTCTGATCTACTCCTTCTGCAATGAAATCTGCTTTTCTTTCTCCAGATTCTACTTTTTCTTTATTTTCAAAAGGATAATGCCATTGTGCATAAGGCATAGAACCTGAATCAAACCATACATCGATCAAATCACTTTCACGTTTCATTGGTTTTCCTGATGGAGAAACTAAGGTGATTTTATCTACTACATTTTTATGAAGATCTATTTTGTCATAGTTCTCTTCACTCATATCTCCAACGATAAAATCTGCGAAAATATCGGCTTCCAGAACTCCAGCATCAACTGCTTTTTGCATTTCAGCTTTTAATTCTTCTACAGAACCGATCATTATTTCTTCTTTGCCATCTTCCGTTCTCCAGATAGGTAAGGGGATTCCCCAGAAACGAGATCGAGATAAATTCCAGTCATTAGCATTTGCTAACCAATTTCCGAAACGACCTTCTCCAGTTGCTTTTGGTTTCCAGTTGATACCTAGATTCAATTCATGCATGCGATCCTTAAAATCGGTCACTTTTATAAACCAGGAATCTAATGGGTAATATAAAATAGGTTTATCTGTACGCCAGCAGTTAGGGTAACTGTGTACATATTTCTCAACCTTAAAGGCTTTGTTCTCTATTTTTAACTTGATAGCAATTTCTACATCTATAGATTTCTCTGGAGCTTCACCATCATTATAATATTCATTTTTTACGTACTTACCGCCAAATTCACCAACGTGTTTTGTGAATTTACCTTGTAAATCTACTAACGGAACCAGGTTGTCATTGTCATCTTTAACAAGTAACGGTGGAACTTCTGGTGTAGCTTGTTTCGCTACCATCGCATCATCTGCACCAAAAGTTGGCGCTGTATGAACAATACCAGTACCGTCTTCTGTAGTTACAAAATCACCGGAGATTACTCTAAAGGCATTTTCCGCATTGTCATTTGGTAGTGCGTAATTTAACAGTTGTTCGTAACGTATCTCTACAAGATCAGCTCCTTTGAATTCTTTTAATAAGAAATAAGGAATTTTTTTATCACCTTCTTTAAAAGCATTTACATCTTCTTCGCTTTCTGCTTGGATAAATTTTCCGCCAAACTGTTTTTCAACTAGATTTTTAGCCAGAATCACATTAATCGGTTCGAACGTATACTGATTGAAAGTTTTTACAACTACATAATCAATCTTGGGCCCAACGGTTAATGCAGTATTCGATGGTAATGTCCATGGAGTAGTTGTCCAAGCTAAGAAATAAATATCACCAACCACATCTGTTAAGAATGAAGGTAGTGTTTCTTTTTTAGCTTTAAATTGAGCAACAACTGTAGTGTCTGTAACATCTTGATATGTTCCTGGTTGATTAAGTTCGTGTGAACTTAATCCAGTTCCCGCTTTAGGAGAATAGGGTTGTATCGTATATCCTTTGTATAATAATCCTTTCTTATAGATTTCAGCAAGTAACCACCATACCGTTTCCATATACTTCGGCTTATAGGTGATATAGGGATCTTCCATATCTACCCAGTAGCCAATTTTTTCGGTAAGGTCATTCCAGATATCTGTATAACGCATTACTGCTTTTTTACAAGCTTCGTTATATTCTTCTACAGTAATTTTCTTGCCGATATCTTCTTTAGTGATACCTAATTCTTTCTCGACACCCAATTCTACAGGAAGCCCATGAGTATCCCATCCAGCTTTTCGCTTTACTTGGAATCCTTTTTGAGTTTTATAACGACAAAAAATATCTTTAATAGCACGAGCCATTACGTGGTGAATTCCCGGTAATCCATTTGCTGATGGTGGTCCTTCAAAAAATATAAAAGGAGTTGCATCTTCTCGCTCAGAAATACTCTTTTCGAAAATATTATTCTGCTGCCAGAATTCTAGTATATCGTCTGCCACTTTTGGCAAGTCAAGTCCTTTATATTCAGGAAACTTCGTGCTCATTTGATCGTTCTTTCTGTTAAGTCTGCGAAAATAAGGATTTTCTATAAAAAAGAAGAGCGAAACAATACATCGATATAAATTATTTCGTATCGATGTATTGTTTTTTAACACCAGCTTTACTATTTGTTAAAAAAGCAGGATGTATTTATGATCTTTTTAGTCTTTTAAAAATCTATAACAATTCCAAGACTAGGTATGATTTGGCCGGTTTCTGTTTCTATCTCGGTTAAACTTCTGGGCTCTACAATAGTTCCATTTGTATTACGAGTAAGCCCAAATTGAGTAGGTTGTGGAGCTTGCTGGGCTAATATGTTTTGTGCCTCTATAAATACATTCAGGGATAAGTTTTTAAAATTCCATTTTTTATCAATTCGTAAATCAAGTTGACTAAAGATATCTAACTTTTCCTCACCTAGCCTATCATAATCTAATATAACTTCTGGATAATTGGTAAGTGTGGCATCTTGATCTGTGGGCACAAAAGGAGTTTTACCTGCAAAACGATATCGGGCACTTATTTCCCAATTTCGTTTTAGTTTATATCCTCCTGTAAATGAAACTAGATGACGACTGTCCCATACCGAGGGGAGATATACATCTCGGTTGAAACCTGTAAATTCGCTATGAAACCAGGTATATGCAAAAATTCCGTAAAAATTGTTAGAAAGCTTTTGCTGAAATTGAAGTTCTGCCCCATAACTTCTTCCTCTACCAACTGTAGCAACATCTTCACTTCCTAAAATCTCAAAATCTGCTCCCTTGTTAGCAAGTGATACCCCGTCTAAAACGGAAACTGGATAATCATCATAACGCTTGTAAAACCCTTCTAAAGAGATGCTTGAAGAAGGACTAAAATCGTGTTGAAGCCCTAAAACATAATGATCGCTTACTGTATATTCTACATCTTGATTTATAAGTGTATTGTCATTGTTTCTAAAGCCTAAGATGGTATATGGAGGTATTTTATAATATCTTCCTAAAGAACCATTTAGTCTCCAGTTTTCTTTAAATTGGTATGAAAAAGAGAATCTAGGAGAGAATGTGGAGAGTAAATTATCCTCTTTCGTAAAACTATCATCATCCATTCTAAAACCAAGCGATAGATCTAACTTATCATTAAAAAATGATTTCGTCATATTTGCAAATAGACCATATTTAAAGAAGTCAATCTCTGTATTAAAAATATTATTGTCTGTTAGATTTATTGTTTCGTTACTGTAATCAGAATATTGTGCGTTAAATCCTGTGGTTAATTTCCAATCACCAAAAAATTTCGTTAATTGATATCTAAGTTTTGTTTCAGATTCAGTAGCATCATTGCTAAAAATTACACCCGTTTCGTTTTCAGGATCTTCATATCGGGTAAACTTATTGATTAATGTATTGTTACTTAGGGTAGTTTCCATAAAACCAGAACCATCTTTAAATCTATTTTTCCAGGATAGCCCAATCGCATTAGTGCGTTGGTCAATAAATGGAGCTTGTTCTAATTGAGCTTGTTGTTCAGCATCAAAATCTTCAGGTGATTCTACAGAGAAGTCATCGATTGATCCTAAACCGATAAGACTGATATCATTGTATTTATTAATCTTATGGTTTATTTTATATTGATAATCCCAATAATTAGGTCTAAAAGGAAGTCCAATCACTTCGAATAAAAATTGAAGATAACTTCGTCTTGCAGATACTAAAAATGTAGTTTTTGATTCTTCATTTTTCTTTCCTTTAAAAAGAGGTCCCTCTAGTGTTAGTGCTGCCTCGCTAGCACTTATTCTAAAATTACCACTAAAATCCTTGTTGTTTCCTTTGCGTTGACTGAATTGTAATACGCCAGAAAGTGGGTTGTCATACTGAGCACCAAAGGCAGAAGTAGATAAGGTGACATTGTCTATAAAAGATACATTAATAAGCCCCACTGGACCTCCAGAGCTTCCTTGTGTGCTAAAATGATTAATATTTGGCACTTCCATTCCGTCTAGATAGTAAACAGTTTCATTTGGAGCACCACCGCGAATTATCAAATCATTACGAAAGCCACCAATGGAAGGAGAAACACCTGGAAGTGTTTGAGCAACCTGCACAACATCATTATTACTTCCTGGATATGTAGCGATTTCTACTGCTGAGAGCGTTTGAATGGAAAGCGGTGTTTCTTTTGGTCTACTAATTCTATTTACGTTGCTGATTACAACTTCATCTAAAGCTTCTGCGGACTCCTTTAAAACGAAGTTATATGCAGGAGTTCCTTTTGATTTAACAATGATATTAAATTTTGTTTGTGTTTGAAACCCAATATAACTGACGGTTAGGTTATAGGAACCAGGAATAATGTTTTCGATGCGATAATTACCATCAAAATCTGTTTGTGCACCTTTTTCAGTACCTTCAATAAGAACAGAAGCCCCTAGAACGGGTTGACCTGTTTGATCTACAACATTACCAGATAGTTCTCCATATACCTGAGCTCGTATCTGATTTATAAATAGTAAAGAAAGTATTAAAGCAGTATTTTTGATATTCATGACAATAGGTTTAAAGTGTTTTAAAATACATTTGTTTAATTTTTTAATGCAAATATTAAACAAATAGGTATTATATAATAATAATTTTACACAATTTGGTGTTAAAAAATAGTTTTAATGAGGGTTTACGAATTAATTAAGCAGTTGATAGATCTAGTAGGAGAGTTTGTAAATGAGCGAAAAAGCAATGATATACATCTAAAATCCTTTGTGAATTGGGTATCTAAGCGTATGGATCAAACTAGTGCTTCGGAAAATTATACTATTACGGGGCATAGTAGAGAAGCAGAAATAGCCGCACACATTGGTAGATTAAGTAGATATTCTAATACGTATATTAAATCGGCATTAGTTGATTTGCCATTTACTACTGATATGGATTTTGCTTTTACTGCTATTCTTCATCGATCGGGAGAGATAGGAAAAACGGATTTAATAAGAAAAATGGTGTATGATAAATCTTCTGGAATGGAGGTGATTAAGAGACTTCTCAAAAATGAAATCATAGAACAATTTCCAAATCCCGATGATAAAAGAAGTAAACTTTTGCGTCTTACAAAAAAAGGAGAAGAATATGTAATTATGGCATATGGTGAAGCAAGTAAAGCTGCGAAGGTAGTAAGTGGTTGCCTTACAGAAAATGAGCAGATATCATTATTGAATACTTTGAAAAAATTAGATGATTTTCATTTACCTATCTATCTGGAAGAAGAAAAGGATTTAGAAATAATTAGGGAGAAGTATTTTTTATAAAGTAAGATAAATCTAATCTTTAAAAATCTTAGTTGTAATATTCTAATGAATTAAGTGTGTAAAATCTAAATCAATATGTTTATCCTTCTAAATGAAAAGTTATTTTTGGTATCTAAACCTTAATTATGAATTTAAAACAATCTATTCTAAAAGTGCAAGCAGCTCTTGGTAATGTAAGAGCTATGGAAAAATTGCATGTTGATACTTATACTGAGGATATTATTATTAAAGTTGAAGGTACTCGATTTGCGTCTTCTGAATTAAATGAAATCTACATGGACGTTGTGGAGTTAGCTGGTTATTATTATATAAAAACAATTGTTTTAGGGAGTTTTCATATTAAAACATGGAAAGGAGCAACGCTTTTGATTAAAGGAAGAAATTTCGAATTAAATCTGGTTTCGGATATGCAAGAAATAGAATCCGACTTTTCTAATGTTTCAAATAGAAGTGTTACTCAAATAGATTTTGTTATCGAAGAACAGGATATAGATAAAATTGAAAAATCTCGAATAGATAACATCACTATTTCTTCTAAAAAGAAAACAGCTCATTTCGAAAATATAGTTATTACTGATGAAGAGGAATAGTTCATTGTTTGTTTTTAAGAATCTAGGATTTCGTTATTTTTAACCTATGAATACTACCTTAAACATTGCCTTAATCCAATCTCACTTAGCTTGGGAAAATCCAATGCAAAACAGAGCCGTCTTTAAACAAAAGATCAAGTCCATACATAATGATACAGATTTGATTGTTTTGCCAGAGATGTTTAATACCGGGTTTACGATGAACGCTACCGAAGTTGCTGAGACTATGGATGGTGAAACGATAAGTTGGTTAAGAAAATTAGCTAAAGAGAAAGATTGCGCTATTGCAGGAAGTATTATTATAAAAGAGAGCGAAGGGTATTTTAACCGTTTTCTTTTTGTAAGACCTGATGGAAACATTGAGAAATATGACAAGCATCAATTATTTACATTAGCTAAAGAGGAAGAAGTGTTTACAGCTGGTAATGAAGAAGTAATTATACTTTATAAAGACTGGAAAATTAAACCACAGGTTTGTTATGATCTTAGATTTCCGGTTTGGGCAAGAAATACGTCTGGATATGATGTATTGCTATATGTAGCTAGTTGGCCAAAGCCGCGAGTGAATGCCTGGGATACACTTCTAAAAGCAAGAGCTATTGAGAATATGTCATATTGTATTGGTGTCAATCGAGTAGGTCTCGATGGAAAAGGGTATGAATATAGTGGTCATTCTGCTGTTTATGATGTGTTGGGGAATTCTATTTTGCAAGAAAATCCAATCGAAAGAGAGGCAATATTATATGCTACTCTAGATAAATCCCATATCGAAAATACTCGTAAAAAATTGCCTTTTCTGAATGATGCAGACAACTTTCAGATTACTCCAAAATAAAGGTTTGTTTTAATTCCCAATTAGCTCTTACTTCTATGGGTTTAGGATAGTAAACTACTTTTTCTGCCTGAATTCCTTTTAGAAAATCTCCCGTATCCCATTCTCCATTTTTATTTTTATCAAAAATGACTCTTAGATTATATTTCCCCGGTTCTAAGTTGTCAAAAATGGTGGTTTCTTCTTTAGTCGCTATTTTTTCGTCAATAAATAGTCCCTTTTCATCAGTAGCTTGAATCAGTACGGGATATTCTTTTACATTTTGAAGCGTAAAAAAGATCGTACCATAATCTGCTAATTTTGTAGTTCTGAAATTAACATTTATACTGTCATTTACATTGCCTACAAAATCGCTAACAGCTTCCGGTAACAATTGCATTCTATAAGTATTGCTTTCTGTTCTTTCGAAAGTAAATATTGCCTCATTTTTAACTTTGTCCAATTTCACTGAAAATGGCACGTCTAAAGTATCCTTATCAGTTAATGAGATTAATTTTTCATCAATGGTTTCTATAGGAGTGTTGGAGAATAGTGTAAAATCTTGATTAAAAGCTAGGCTTCTTTTTATATTACTTGTAAGTTTTAGGGAGTCTTTGTATTGATCTTTAAATCTTGCAACTAAAGTGTCTCGAAAGTTTTTACTGTTGGTTACTTCAAAAATCAACGAATCCGCCTCGAAAAAAGGTCTAAACCAATAATGTAATGTATCTTTTGTCTTATCTGGAAAAATTCTAGTTTCAAAATTTTCCGGAGTTTTACTTACTATGTTGATTTTCATAGAATCGGCTACACCGTTATATCCAAAAACAAAAGAATTTTTCGATACTTGTTTTGGTTTTAATGCTTTAAAATCTAGAATTTCTTTAAATAGGTTTATCGTAAAGATTTTTGCTGTATCTGCAGGAAGTGTTACAATCTCTTCGTAAAAACCAATTTTATCTTGTTTTGGTTGGTAGGTATAGTTTGTTGCAACATCTTTTAGTGCAATTAACTTGTATTTACCTTCTTTTAGATTGTCTAAGTCAAAATTAATACTGTCTAATGTGCTTGTTACATATCTGGGCACTTCATTAAAAACTAAAGAGTCAGAGTAGTTTTCATCAATTTCATATAAGGCAACAGTAATAAAAGGATCTGCTTTTTTCTCTAAAGCATCTCCAACAGTACCCTGTATTCTAAGTGAATCTAATGAGTCTCCTGTAGAGAAAACATATTTAAAAAATGGATTAGCGTTTCCTTCATTATTATCTTCGATGCTTTGACCAAAATTGATACTATAGGTGGTGTTTTTTAATAAAGTGTCCAAAAATTTAATTTTCAGATACTTACTAGCGCCTCCTAAAGGTGTTATCTCTGGTTTGGGATCCATAGGAGGAGATATAATGATTTGTTTTTGGGGATCCTTTAGCTTTACGTATTCATCAAAATAAATTCGAATTTCATTATTGTTAAAATTTGTCGAAAAATTAGGAGGAGTCGCCTTCACAAATTTGGGAGGAATTTCATCCTTTTCGCCTCCTGTTATAGAACCTTTTTTGGCACAACTAACAATCAAGATTAAATAAAAAGCAGTTAACAATAACGTATAGGATCTTTTATACATAGCTCCGTTACAATTTTTTAAAGACACAAAGAAACGACTATTTATAACAAACAAAAAATCTATATAGTGATAGCCATGGTCGCAATGCTTATTTTGATACCTGAGATCGATTTAAGAACTTGAATACAAGCTTCTATGGTGGCACCTGTGGTAACAATATCATCAACAATCAAAATATGTTTGTTTATCAATAAGGACTCATTTTGTATTCCAAATGTTTCAGAAGTGTTTATCCAGCGAGTTAAACGACTATTTTTTGATTGTTTTTCATTGTAGGAATTTTTTTTCAAAACATTATCGATGTATTTTGCATCTAGTTTTTTAGCAATTTCCCTCCCAAATTTCTCTACTTGGTTAAAACCTCTTTCTCTCAATCTCTTAGGATGGAGAGGTACTGGAATAACAGAATCAATACATTGATAATCAGATAATTGGTTTAATTCTCCGCCCAGCCAAATGCCAAGTTCTTTACCTATTTCTTCTCTACCTCTATACTTAAGATTATGAATCAAATTTTGTACTAAACTATCCTTTTCAAACACCAATAATGAGGTAGCATTTTCTATTTTGGCTCGCCCATAAAATACTTTTTCGATCTTTTTAGCGTTTACCTTATGAAAATTACCTAATGGGAGCTTGTGTCTACAAGAAGTACACAGGATCCTTTCGTTTTTATATAAAGGATTGTCACAAGCGGAACAAAATATAGGATAGAATAAATAAGCTAAGTCGCTTAACATATTAGGTCAATTAACATTAATTATTATATTTAACTAAATTTACTATTTTAACGTAACCATCAAAAATTAGAAATTTATTATGACAACTCAAAACAATAACTTGACCCTTAAGATACTAATTGGTGTTCTGGGAGCTCTTTTATTAATTCTGGGGATCTTCACGTATAAGTTTTACAACGAAGAAAAGAGAGAAAAAGCAATTTTGCAACAAGAAAAGGATTTAATTGAAAGTGAATTAGGAGAATTAATCACAAAATATGACAATGCTATTGCACTTAATGAGGTAATGGATGATCATTTACTAAAAGAAAAGCAGCGTGTTGTTGTTTTATTAGATAGTTTAAAAGACTATGATGCTAATGTAGCATTGATTGCGCGATATAGAAGAGAAGTAAGTAAACTGAAAAAAGAGCGTGAAAGATTATTTAAATTGGCGGATAGTTTAACTACTGCTAATGCTCAGTTAGCTACTGATTTAGATAGTACTTCTACAGCTTTATCAGAAAGAATTGTATTCTCTGATTCTTTGGCATCACAGAATAGTAAATTGGCAGAAATTGTAGAAAGAGGATCTGCTTTACAGGCTTCAGGTATCAAAGCAGAAGGAGTTAGAGTAAGAAATAGTGGTAAAATTACTACTACATCAAGATCAAGTAGAGCTGAAAAAGTAAGAGTTTGTTTTACACTATCACCTAATAAATTGACTGAAAAAGGAGATAAGGATTTATTCGTTCAGGTTATTAATCCTGAAAATAATCTTATTGGAGATAAAGTTTCGATAAACTTTGATGATGCGGTTCTTACGTATAGTGGTCGTAATAAAGTGTTTTATGAGAATGATGCTTTAGACGTTTGTGTTTTAGTAGACGCATCAGATGGAGAGTTAGTAAAAGGAAACTATGTAGTAAATTTATTCTCTGGTCCTAGAATGATTTCTAATACACAGTTTGAATTGAAATAAGAATAATTTTTCAAAACATAAATACCAAACCACCATGTTATTAGTAATATGGTGGTTTTTTTGTGTTTTTGTCAGAAATTACTTTATCCGATCATTAATTAAATAAATTCGTTTTCAATTCTTGTAAATTCAGTTATTTTTGCGCCATGGCAAATCAAGAAGATAAATTTAAGAAGGTTATAGCTCATGCTAAGGAGTATGGGTATATTTTTGGTTCTAGTGAGATCTATGATGGATTGAGCGCGGTATATGATTACGGGCAAAATGGAGCCGAGCTTAAAAAGAACATTAGAGAATATTGGTGGAAGAGCATGGTGCATATGAACCAAAATATTGTAGGGTTGGATGCTGCAATATTTATGCACCCAACGACCTGGAAAGCTTCAGGCCACGTAGATGCTTTTAGTGATCCACTTATAGATAATAAAGATTCTAAAAAAAGATATAGAGCGGATGTGTTGTTAGAGGATTATGCTGAAAAACAATACCAAAAAGCTCAAAAAGAAATAGCGAAAGCTAAAAAACGTTTTGGAGACTCTTTTGATGAAGAACAATATATTACAACCAACCCGAGAGTAGTAAAATATCTTTCAGAACAACAGAGAGTATTGAAGCGTATGGCAAAATCTTTGGAAAATGAAGATCTAGCCGATGTAAAAGCGTTGATTGAAGAACTAGGTATTGCTGATCCCGATACAGGATCTAAAAACTGGACAGATGTTAGGCAATTTAATCTGATGTTCGGTACTAAGCTTGGTGCCTCTGCAGAGTCTGCTACGGATTTATACTTAAGACCAGAAACAGCGCAAGGTATTTTTGTTAATTTTTTGAATGTTCAGAAAACAGGTCGAATGAAAATTCCTTTTGGAATAGCACAGACAGGTAAGGCATTTAGAAATGAGATTGTTGCAAGACAATTTATCTTTAGAATGCGTGAGTTTGAACAAATGGAAATGCAGTTCTTTGTGCGTCCAGGAGAAGAAATGAAGTGGTATGAGCATTGGAAAGAAACGCGATTAAACTGGCATTTATCATTAGGATTAGGAAAAGAAAATTATCGTTTCCACGATCATGATAAGTTAGCACATTATGCAAATGCTGCAGCAGATATAGAATTTAATTTCCCATTTGGATTTAAAGAATTGGAAGGAATTCACTCTAGAACAGATTTTGACTTAAAAGCACACGAAGAGTTTTCGGGTAAAAAATTACAATTTTTTGATCCAGAATTAAAAGAAAGCTATGTTCCTTATGTAGTGGAAACATCAGTAGGATTGGACAGAATGTTTCTTGCTGTATTCTCTACCGCATTGCAGGATGAGGTACTAGAAGATGGATCTAGTAGAGTAGTCTTAAAATTACCGGCAGTGGTAGCGCCAGTGAAGGCAGCTATTCTCCCATTAGTTAAAAAAGATGGCCTACCAGAAGTTGCAGAAAAAATTGTAGAAGATCTTAAATGGAAATTCAATGTAGCTTATGATGAGAAGGATGCTATTGGGCGTCGTTACAGAAGGCAAGATGCAGCAGGAACACCGATATGTATTACAGTAGATCATGATACATTAAATGATCAAACGGTGACGATAAGAGATAGAGATACTATGGAGCAGAAACGTGTTCCGATTTCAGAACTAAAATCCATTATCTCAGAAAAAGTGGATGCAGAATTTTGGTTAAAATAAAATAACAACAGCAATGAAAAGCCGCCTCTTAAGCGGCTTTTTTTTATTTTAACTACAGGATAATAGATAGGTTTAGTAGGGTTTATAGAGATTTAACTGTTTAATTATATGTCTAGGGGCGACATTTTTTAGTTCTAAAGAAACTTGGAGCTTTCTAATTATAAGAAATCTCTTTTGTTTCCCGTTATAAGTATAGATTAAGTGTTTAGTTTTTATCATATTTTAATGTATTAATTGTATTTTAGACCAAAAATTGAAATAATTCTCATCTTAAAAATTCTCTTATGCTATTGAAAAGGATAACTTTCTTTTCTTTTTTGTTTTTCTGCGTAGTTGGTTTTTCCCAGAATAAAAAAACCATGACTGCTACGTTGGTTACTTCTTCTAGTTATATGAAAGATGTAGAACCACTGAAGGGTAAGAAGTTGATCCCGGAAGAAATTAGAGAAGGAGAGGTAAACCCTAAGAGAACTGGTGCTAATAAAATTGTACCTGGTAAAGGATTGCCAAAAGGGCAAGATGCTTTATTATTAAAGCAAAAAAGTGCTAGCAATACTAGAGCTAATAGAGCTCCTTCATTGATTTTTGAAGCTAATTCCAGTTCTTTTTCTCCATCCGATCCTACAGGAGCGATAGGGCCTAATCATTATATAACGGCTAAAAATTTTGCGTTTGCAATCTATGATAGAAATGGAAATGTTTTAGTGCCTTCTACCTCCTTGACTAATATTTTTCCAGGAGAATCCTTGGGAGATCCGATTGTGTTTTATGATAATTTTGCTGATCGATTTGTAATAACACAGTTTAGTGAGACTCCTAATGGTTTTTTAGTGGCAGTTTGTAAAGGCCCTGATCCTGTTAATGATGGATGGTATACATATCGTTTTAATACCGGTAGTTTTCCGGATTATACTAAATTTTCAATTTGGTCAGATGGCTATTATGTGACAGCTAATAAAGATCAAGGACAGCAAATGACAAGTGAGGTGGTATATGTTATAGATAGAGAACAAATGCTAACAGGTGTTGATAGAGCCCAAATGATTGGTTTTCCTTTACCTGGATCCAGAGTTGGAAGGTTTTATAGCCCAGCTTCTTTTAATGCAATAGGAAGTTCTCTTCCTCCAGCTGGAAATGCAAAGATCATTTATTTTCAGGATGATGAATGGGAAGGGGTTAACGAAGATGCACTAAAATTATGGACAATTAATGTAGATTGGATTAATCCCGAACAATCTACGATTGCTGAAGCAGAAGAACTAAATGTTAGTAATGGAAATATAACTCCTTTTGATTCTACATTTGATGGAGGTTCGTTTGGAAATCTTCCACAGCCAGGTACAGCGGGCCAAGATATTGATGTTTTACAGGGTACTGTAATGTATGCAACTAATTATAGAAGGTTTTGTAGTTATAATTCTGTAGTATTAAATTTTCCGATAGATATTGACGATAGATTAGATTCGGATAATTTGTCTGGAATAAGATGGTATGAGCTCCGTCAAAATGGTGATGATCAGCCGTGGTCCGTATTTCAGGAAGGAACATATACCTCACCTGGCGGTAAAAGCGCCTGGTGTGCGAGTATGATCATGGATATTTTTGGAAATATCGGAATGGGTTATACGACTATTGGTACTGTAGCTGATGGTGCAAATACGGATAGTTTTGGTTCTATTAGATATACCGGACGATTAGCCGATGATCCTTTAGGAACTATGACTTTTGCAGAACAGACGATAGCTGTAGGTACTGATGTAAGTATAACGACAAGAAATCGTTATGGCGATTATGCACAGATTACTGTAGATCCACTTGATGATCAAACATTTTGGCATATTGCAGAGTACTTTGAGGGTACAGGAAACAATGCTAGAGATATTGTTGGAGTATTCAAAATTGCGGAAAACGTGGCAAATGATGTAGGTGTTATTAGCATTGATACTCCGGATGATGCTACTTTTACTACTTCTGAAGTGATTACTGTTACTATTAAGAATTATGGTACTACAACACAAAATAATATTCCAATAAGTTATTCTATTAATGGAGGAACGGCCGTTAATGAAATTTTTACAGGAACTATTGGGGCAGGCCAAACGACATCGTTTACTTTTAATACAACTGCAAATTTAACCGGTAGTGATACCTCTTTCATTCTAGCAGAAACAAATCAAGTTGGTGATGTTATGCCTGAAAATGATTGTATAACTAAAGAAATTTCTAATTTGTTACCAAATGATGTAGGAGCTATTAGCTTAGTATCTCCCATATCTGGAGGAGGTCTTTCGTCTGAAGAAGCTATTACGATAAGTATCAGGAATTATGGGGGTTCTCCACAATCCAATATTCCGGTTTTTTATACGCTTGATGGTGGAGCAGTGGTGAGTGAAATATTTACGGGAACTATCGATGTTGGAGAAACTGCCCAATATACATTCACCACAACTGCTGATTTATCAGAATTTGCGAGCTATGCGTTTCAGGTAGGAACCTCTTTAGGAATAGATCAGGATATTAATAATGATTCAATAAATAGAATAATCGAGCATCGATTATGTTCGCCTACGTCTGATTGTTTAAGATTTGGAGATGGATTGTCATCTTTTGAATTATCCAATATCTCTAACCGAAATATCGAATGTGGAAATGGCTATGATGATTTCACTAATATGGTAATTAATCTAGATAGATCCATAGGAGTGTATGCATTAACTGTTCAGGTAGGTTTTGCACAAGGTGATTCGGAACAATTATCTTTATGGATAGATTATGATGATGATACTATTTTTGAAGATGAAGAGTTGATTATCAGTAACCAAGTAATATCAGAAGAAAACATTAATCAAACTTTTCTTTTTGCATTAGGTAATGAAGCTCCGTTAGGAACACATTTACTAAGAGTTAGAGCTGGGGATACGAATACCAATAATGGGGCAGATCTTAATGATCCATGTGGGTCTATGCAGTTTGGTACTACACACGATTATACCGTAGAAATAGGAGAAAATACGAATCCTAATTCTGATCTTATAGTGATTAGTCTTCCTAGTAAACAGTTTTTAATTACTATGAGTGATTCTAATGCAGATAATGTTTTAAGGCTTGTAGTTTATAATATAAATGGTCAGATTATTTACGCTAATAATAAAGTAGAAAAAGATGCGAATGGTAGATTTTTTGATAGCGTGGATATGTCATATGCTAGTACAGGAATCTATTTTGTCCGTCTTGGAGGAAGTAAGACGGGGAAATCAGCTAAATTCTCTGTAAACTAATCAACACGTTTACTCATTTCCTGAATAGAGACAGGTCTAGCATCATTACATCTACTACTCATTCTTAGATCGCTATATTTTACCCATACCTTTTCTGGTACATCTATTTTAAAGAAATCCTGAATATTTATAGGGTCTAACTTATCAGCATATTTTTCTACAGTCAGAATATATGGACAGTCTTTTGATTTATTAGTAGAAAGTGTTCCTTTTATAAACCCTTTTTCTAACATTTTTTCTGAATTTATGGTTTGAGAATTGTTTTTATTATCGCTAACAGCTTTTGTATCTGTTCTTTTAGTCGTATTGCAGCTGTACAAGCAAATAATAGTCATTAAGCAAGAAATTTTCAGAAGCCCTCTCATAGTATTTAATTTGTTTTATAAAGATAAGAATAAGTCTTAAACTCATTGCTAAAAATATGCTCTAAGTTGTATGCTGCCTGTATGAATTGTACTAGCTGTTTCGCTTTTTCGACCTAAATATGATATATTAAGATCCAGATATTTGGTTAATTTTTTTTGCGCTAAAACAGACCAGGTATAGTTGTCACCAGGTTGCAAACCATTAAGTAATTGATATCCAACCGGAGAAAAAGCATTTCCTGTAAAATCATTATTAAAATAATTAAACTCACTAGTAATTGATACTTGTTGCTTATTTGCGTAGGCAAAAGAAATTCCCAATTTTTGTTGTGCTAGTGCTTCTTCTCCCGAAATGTTTTCTTGATCATTTAAGAGGTAGAAGACGCTAAATTGTGTTTGAGGAGAAAGTAAATAGGATAATTTAGGTTCAATTTTATAACCTTCTAGGAGGTAGTTTCTATTACCAAAGTTTTCCGAAACACTTTCGGTTTTTACATATTCATTTTTTAGGTCAAAAAGCCAAGTTTTTGCCATTTTGTGTGCAAAAGTTAGTTGATGGCTGTTTATAATATTTTCCTGAAGACCTGTAACTTGTAAGTTAGTGTTTTTAGTAGAAAGAAAAGAGTACGAAGTAGTATAGCGTTGCTTTCCACGGTTAAAGAATAGAGTGTTTCTAAAGCTTAGATTTAATGCTAGTTCATTATCATTTTTTCTAAAAGGATTAATGTCAAAAGAAGCATCATCACGCAGGTTTTTTCTATCTATTATATAAGACGCTTGATTATAAAAATGAGATAAAAGCTTTTTCGTTTTGTTTTTTGATCCAGACCAGGAAAGAGGGTTTAACGTAATAATTTGACTTAGTCGATTTTGATGGGTTTGCACGAAAAGTTGATTGGGAAGCAATACTCTCAGATAAATAGCTTCATCTGTAAATTGAGCAATTTCAAACTCTTCTAATTCCTGAACTCCATTGTCATTATAATCATTCCAGGTATAGGTTCCTTGTCCGGGGTCTACTTGAACATAAGTAAATTCTTGCTGAGGTAAGGTTCCACTATTGGTTTCAAAAACAGTATTCCAGTTAATTTTACCAGCAAAGAATTTCTGATTATATAACAATCTCGAATTTAATGATTGTTCGGTGTCACGGTTTTGATCCTCATTGTTTAGTGTTCTGTAGTTTACAAACAGGGATAATTGAGTGTTGGTCGTGTTTAGTAAATTAGATTTTAAAAAATAGGTATTAGAGGTACTTACTTTGTCCAAAAGATTATTTCGTACACTGTCATTGATACGATGTCGATATCCAACTTCTGCATAAATTTTTGTGCTATCACCTACCCCACTGAAAACCTCGTAAGATTTAAACCTTTGGGTATTTAAGGTAAAAGTCTGGTTGCTTAAATCTATCTCCTTGTTTTCTTCAGTTGCTATTTTAGCACCAATCCAGTTTTTTGGAAAACTATAAGTTAGTATGCTATAGATTCTGAAAAACCTTGAATCTAAGTCAGCATTTTTACTATTTAACAAACTTGAATATAAAGAAACGCCTAGTTTATTTAATCTAAGTTCTGTATTTAACAAATGTCTATTACCATTATAATTTTCTGAGAAATTAAGATGCTGAAAAGAATATCTCGTAAATCCTTTTTTAGGATGAAGCAATTCCAGACCAGAAGTAAAAAATTGCTGATCTCCCAAAGGATCATTTAAGTTCCAATCTCTATTAAACTCTACATTGTAGATTCTTTCGATGCTTTTAAATTCTGACTGAATATAATCTCCATTAGCAAATGCGTTCATTGTCCAACTACTATCTCTAGAAAAAATACGTTGTTTTAGCTGAAGTCTTCCTGCTACTCCATCATTATCATCGTCATCCAGATCCGAAAAAAGATTTAAATCATTTTTACTTCCTGAAATTTCGAACCCAATAGTTGTTTTTTCATTTGGTATATAGGAACCTTGAATTACCGCTGTCTGAAGCTTAGTAGGAGCTGCCAACTGAATTACTGGAGCAAAATTACCTTGTGGTATACCATTAACGGGAGCTACATATTCAAAAATTCGACTAATTGTAGTAACATCTCCTACAATATAATCACCTTGATTATCACCTACCAATGAAAATCGAACGTTAAACAATTCATCTTCTGGATTACTAGAAAACACAAAAACTTCCTGACCATCAATAATATCTCTTCTGTAGAGAATTTTATTTTCGCTAAATACATCGGGAACAGCTGATGGAGAAATCATCTGTGTGATATCATCACCTGCATTGGACAGAATTTCTTTTTGTGGATCACTTAAATTTTGTTGTAAAGGTTGGTTTTTTGCGTCATTTTCTGAATATACAAAAGCTCCTATTTTTAGTTTTTCGCTACTATGCTCACCACCGCCGTAAACAATGATTCTGGAGTAATTACGCTCTGTAGTTTGGTATTCTATTGATATCCTCATATCCGAAGTAATTGGAAAGGTAGGATTAAAGCGAACTTCTCCAGCATTGTAATCGATAATATAATCCTTGTTCTCACCTCTTTCCAGAAGTAAGCCATTTACATATACACGTTCGCTACCCGATACAATAAGAATAAACAACTCTCCATTTGGACCTGTTAGCTTATAAGGTCCTTGGTTTCCTTCTTGTGCAGTGAACTGACTTCTGGTAAAAACTCCTCTTACCAAAGCTCCCGAGGCAAATAGACCTGTCTTAGATTCGGGATGATCTAGGGTTCCATTGATAGATATTCCTTGTACGTTTTTGGTAAACCTGTTAAAGTAACTTGTAGAGTTTTGTAATTGTACATCACCGGCTCTAACATTCCAGTTTTTGCTATACAATTCGATAAAAACTTGATCAAATTCATCAAGATTTTGAGAATATCCACTTTGTTGTACAGGCACATTTGCATCTTGTATAGAAGCTCGTAAAGATATATTATCACTTATTTTTCCAGAAATTTGTAGATCCAATTCAGAATTTAAAACTGTACTTTGATTACTACCTACTGTAACTCCTCTAGAGATGCTTCCGTTCGTAGTAAGTCCATCAAAGGGTGTAAATTCTTTTTTATTATTTGCTTCAGATAAGCTATACAATTTCTGTAGATCACCGTTTTGCTCAACTATAATCGATGGATCAAATTCGAAATATTTTTTAGTCAAAAAATCAGGATAACGATAGTATTGTATGGTAATCGAATCGTTTTGTGACTTTAGTTGTGGCGATAAAATGACCGAAGCGTTTTCAAAACTAACTTTGTATAATGTGCTATCAATAGCTACACCTTGTTTCGAAAGTAATTTAAAATCAAAAGAGTTGATACTCACAGAATCAATACGGATAGTGTCAGTAACACGTACTCTTTTACTTCTGAAGTTTCCAGAAGCATCTTGTCCAAGTAAAGTACTGGTACTAAAAAATAATAAAAAACCTAAAACCGTAAAAATGCGCATCGATACAAAACTAAAGTTTTTCACTTACTGAGATAATGTTAACCTCTTAAATTACTATGATTTGTGCAACAATTATTGATTGGAAAGGTTTTTATAATAGCAATAACGATAAAAGTAGCATTAAGTTTTGTTAATCTATCAAAATTTCATAAATGTATTATAGAGCGATTTTTAAATTCTTTTGTGATGTAAACCTGTTTAACCTAGTATTTTGCCTTCTTATGAGTTTGATTAGTGGGGTATACTGGAGTATATTTTTGTTTAATACAGTAGGTATTTGGGTAGGATTACAAGGCTTTAAGACTTTTAAAAATAACGAATATTATATGTATGCTAATCTTGGATTTACAAAATCAGAGCTTACCATAAACGTGTTTTTTATGAATGTGTTTATATCATTGCCATTCCTGTTTTTACTCTTGACTTTTTTTTAATTCTAAAATATGAACCATCTTTTTATTAGGGATCTAACAAAATCATTTGGCAAAAACTACATTCTAAATGAGGTTACTTTGCAATGCGGTGTGGGCGAAATTGTTGGTGTTTTTGGCAGAAACGGAACAGGAAAATCTACGATGCTACGATGTGTTTTTGGAACAATGAGGTCTAATGCAATATATATTAATATAGATGATGAAACGATAAAGCCTAAAGAGGTAATAGCAGATGGTAGAATAGGATATCTTCCTCAGGATTCTTTTTTGCCAAAAGAGAAAAAAGTAAGAGATATTATTCCTTTACTATTTCCCAATGGAGAGGATCAGGATAAAATATTTTATACAAAAGGAATACATAGCATAGAAAACCGAAGAGCAGGAAAACTGTCATTAGGAGAGTTGAGGTATTTAGAAGTTGTGTTACTCTCACATTTAGAACACCAATTCTTAATGATGGATGAACCTTTTTCAATGATTCAACCTTCTTATAAGGAGTTGATAAAAGAGTTACTACTATCTATTAAGAAGAAAAAAGGAATTATCATTACAGATCATTATTACGAAGATGTATTGGATATTACGGATAGAAATTTCTTAATAAAAGAAGGTAGTTTGATAGCTATTCAAAATAAAACGGATCTAGTAACCCATGGATATCTTAGATCACGGTAAACTTTAGAAAACTATAAAAGAGTTAAATTTTTTAATATAAAGTAGGAGTCTATGACAGATTATATACATAAAAAAAATTGGTGGCATAAAAATCGAGGTTGGGTTTTGGTAGTTTTAGTGCTAGTATTTGGATTTATTTTAACGATACTAACAGTTTTAGGAAAACCTATTGGAGATTTTACCAAAGCTATTGTGGATCCGTCAGTGTATAATAATGCTTTTGATATGGTACAAGATGATGATCGAGTGATTACATTATTAGGAGAAGTACAACCGATTAGTATTTTTGAACTTCTGGAAGGAGAAGTACGATATGCAGAAGAAGGTAAAGCGATCATTACTGTTGGAGTCAAAGGATCAAAACAAAAAGGAAAAATGGACATTGTCGCCCATAAAAAAAATAAAACTTGGCAGTATGAAACTATAAGAATTCGAACCAAAAAGCCAAAGAAGGTGGTTGAAATTTTAGGTAGTAAATAAAATAGCTTTATTTGGAATGTTTAACTATTGTATATTAAATGAAGAGCATTAAATTCTCCTCTTGAGAGGGGTTAGGGTTTGTTTTAAGTATATTTGTTTCTGTAAACATCCCCGTAGTTTTTAACCATACCCTCATGAATTTACTAAAAACCATCGTCCTCTTTTTATTCTTTACTAGTCTTTCTTTTTCTCAGAGTAAGATAGCAAACGATACTCTTCTAGCTTCTCAGTATTTCAAGAAGGCAGATTCTTTGTTAACTGATAGGAAGTTAGATAGTTCGATTGTGTATTTTAAGAAAGCCTTGCCAATTTATGAAAAAGCACAAGCCTGGGAGCGAGTGGCTGGGTGTTATAACAAGATTTCTGAGAACGAAAGACGTAAATCAGAGTTTCAAGAGTCTCTTAATAACGCTGAAATGGCAATGAAAATATGTATAAAACACCTTGCTGAAAAGAATGAAGAAAAGTCAATAACTTATAGTAATATAGGATCAGCCTACTATAAAATGTCTGATTTTCAAAATGCTCTAGTAAATTTTCAAAAATCATTGGAAATAAAAAAACAAATCTTTAGTGGCGATCACAAATTTCTATCGACTTCCTTTGGTGATTTAGGATTGGTCTACAATGCTATTTCCCAATACGATAAAGCAAAGGAATATCAACAGAAATCATTAGATATGGATATTAGACTTTTTGGCGAGGAAGATCAAAGAGTTGGAAACGATTTGTATAACTTGGCAGGTACCTTAAGTGACTTAGGTGAACATTCTCAGGCGCTTTCTTATTATAGAAAAAGTTTAGAAATAACTATTAAGAATAAAGGTCAAGAGCATCTGTCCGTCGGTTATGATTATTCTGGTTTAGGGTCTTATTATAGTGGATTAAAACAGTATCAAAATGCATTGAAATATCAACTAAAAGCTTTAGAAATATTTCGAAAAAACGAGAGCCAATATCCTTTGTTTGCTATCTATATAAATATTGGTCTTACTTTAACTGATATAGGTGAATATAGTAAGGCTCTACAATATCATAAGAAAGGAATGGATATTGGATTAAAAATTCTTGATAAGAATCATCCCAGTATTGGGATTTGTTATTGGAATATTGGTTTTGTTCACGAGAAAAAAGAAGAAAAAGATCTTTCAATTGATTATTATAGTAAAGCACTAAGAATTTATAAAAAAGCATTCGGAAACAATCATCCCGATATTGCTGATTTGTATATAAACCTTGGAAATGTTTATATAGCAAAGAGAGACTTTAAAAAGGCTTTGAGGTATCACACAGATGCATTAAATATTTATAGTCAAACATTTAAAAAAGAGAATTTTAAAATAGCGACTTCTTTATTAAGTCTCTCAATGCTCCATTTTGAGCAAAATAATCTTACTGAGAGCTTTGATTATTCACAAAAGGCAATTAGAATTGTTGATAGTTTGTATGGTGAATTAAGCCCTTTGAGTGTTGAGTTTTTATTTCAAATAGGAGTAATATATTATAAACAAAAAGATTATCAAAATGCTTTGCTTTTTTTTGATAAAGCGTTGGCCTCCAATTACAATAGTAATTTTGATAGTTTGGCAGGTGTTTTTAACCCTAGCCAATATCATAATTCTAAAATGTTATTTCAAACCTTAGAAGAAAAAGCAAAAACTTTTGTAAAGAAATATAAAAAGGAAAAAAAGATTGAAGATTTAAATGGAGGTATTGAAGTTTATCAGAATATAAATTCATTAATAGAGTATACAAGAAAATCTTACCAAAGACATGAAGATAAGTTATTTTTCGCAAAACAAGCTAAGGGGATATATGCGAATGCTATAAAGGCAGAATTATTGTTACAAGAAGCAACTAAAGAAGAAAACAATAATATATCTATTCCATATAGTTATATTGAGAAAAGTAAATCTAATACATTAAAAGATCTTCTAAATGATTCTAATGCCAAAAACTATATAGGATTACCAAGTAAACTTAATGAAGTGGAGAAAAACCTAAGAGTTAATAAAGCCTTTTATCAGTCTAAAATCAATGAAGAATTTTCTAAAAAAGAAAGGGATAGTGTTAAGATTACTAGTTACGAAAGTGAACTCTTCAATATCTCCAGAAAGCAGGACTCCTTGACCAAAGTCTTAGAAAAAAACTATCCTAAATACCATCAATTAAAATATAAGAATGAAGTTATTTCTGTAGCCGATGTTCAAGAAAAACTAGATGATAAAAAAACTTTACTAGAGTTTTTTACGGCAGATAGTATCACCTATGCCTTTACAATTTCTAAAAGCAAGATTGCAGTAATGGAGTTATCAACTCCAAAACTTGATGAGCAGATTGAACAATTTAGGAGTTCTATTACTAAGAATTATGATGCTTATAAAGAGATTTCATACCGATTATATCAAACTTTAGTTGCTCCAATCAAACAAGAGCTGGTGGGTAATCAATTAATCATAGTTCCAGATGGATCACTATGGCATCTTAATTTTGATTTATTATTAACCGAGGAAAATGCTTCTAACAACCCTAAAACTGGGCCGTACTTCCTTAAAGAATATGCAATTTCGTATGCTAATTCCGCTACATTATTGTTTGGTGATCAACAGGAGCAAATCATTTCTAAGGAACAACAAGAATGTTTAGCCTTTTCTTTTTCTAGTGGAGATACGATTTCAACTACAAGAAACGTAAGTTTAAAAGCTTTTAGAAATTTAGGTATGGACCTGCCAGGAACTAGAGAAGAGATCAAGGCCATTGCTAATATTGTAGATGGGCAATACTTTTATGGTTCTGAGGCTACAGAGCAAAACTTTAAAGAGCATGCAGGAGCCTATAATATTTTACATTTAGCATTACATGGGGATGTAGACAATGAACGACCAGAGAATTCTAGGCTTTATTTTACCAAAAGTAAAGATACAATAGAAGATAATTATTTATATAGTCATGAATTATTTGCATTAGATATTCCGGCAGAATTAACGGTATTAAGTGCGTGTAATACGGGAACTGGTAAAATTGCGAAAGGCGAAGGGATTATGAGTTTGGGAAATGCGTTTCAGTATGCAGGAACCAAAAGCCTATTACTTACCAATTGGGAAGTATCGGATGAGACAACTCCTAAGATCATGGAATATTTTTATACTAATCTTAAAGAAGGTAAAAATAAGGCAGAAGCTTTACAACAAGCAAAATTACAATTTCTAACCACTACAAACGAAGAGACCTATCATCCCTATTATTGGGGTGGGTTTTATTTGCTAGGAGATACCACGGCTATTCAGTTTCAAGATAACAATTATATATATTGGTGGGTTGGAATTGGTATTTTAGCACTGATCTTACTAAGTTTGTTTTGGTATAGAAAGAGAGTGCTAAATTAGATTCATTATAAATGTCACACTGAGTTTATCGAAGTGTATGCATATTATGGTTCATTGGTCTTAGACAAGCTCAGACTGACAAACAACTCATAGATATAAAAGGATCAAGAAAAGAAGCGTAAAGCTATAAATAAAAATAACAAACAAGTGAAAATAATATCATACAATGTAAACGGAATCCGAGCAGCATTAAAAAAAGGATTTATAGAATGGTTACAACAGGCAGATCCAGATGTGATTTGTTTGCAGGAGATTAAAGCCAATGAAGATCAGCTAGACTTGGATGTTTTTGCCGAAGCTGGATATAAGTATAACTATTGGTATAGTGCTCAGAAAAAAGGATATAGTGGCGTCGCTGTTTTATCTAAAACAGAGCCTGATCATATAGCATATGGAACCGGAATCGATTATATGGATCACGAAGGTCGTAACCTAAGAGTCGATTTTAATGGAGTTTCTATTATGAGTCTTTACTTACCAAGTGGTTCTAATATAGAACGTGTAGAACATAAACTGAAGTTTATGGATGATTTTCAGGAGTATATCAATGAGTTAAAGACCTCTCATCCCAACTTGGTGATTTTGGGGGATTATAATATTTGTCACGAGGCTATTGATATTCACGATCCGGTTCGTAATAAAAATGTGTCTGGATTTTTGCCAGTAGAGCGTGAATGGATTGGTAATTTTATAGACAGTGGCTTTATAGATTCCTTTAGGCATTTCAACTCAGAACCACATAATTATTCTTGGTGGAGCTACAGAGCTAATGCTAGAGCTAACAATAAGGGTTGGCGCTTAGATTACGGGATGGTAGCACAACCATTAAAAGATAAATTAGAAAGAGCCGTTATCTTATCAGATGCCAAACATAGCGATCATTGTCCTATTATGGTAGAGTTAAACGTGTAGAAAAAATTTAAAAAATACGTCAATTAGAGTACTGTGAAGAACGAAACAGTGTATCGAGAATAGTGTTTTTTATATTGAAAAACTATTCTCGATACATTTTGTCTACATATTATTACGATAAAACATTCGAATTGAAGTTTTCCTTAATTTGTTTAAAATTAAAAAATATGATAAAAAGAATTGCAATAGTAGTATTCATAGCAGCATTTGCTACGTCCTGTGTTTCTTCTAAAGTACATAAGGAATTAGAAGGTAAATATGCACGATTAAAACGTGATAATCGTAAGCTGGAAGACAAATTTAGAGCTTTACAGAAGACGAGTGAAGCTGATAAGTTAGCGATGGATCAGCTTAATGATGAGTACGAAAAAACAAGAACAGAGAGAGATGCGTTACGATCCAAATATGATGCGCTTTCTACTAATTATGAAAACCTGAAGAATTCATATGATGCATTAGGAAAAAATAGTGCGGCTGCATTAAATGCGAATAATAAGAGGAATAGAGAATTATTGTCTCAGTTAGAAGAAAAAGAAAGAACCTTAGCTGCAGAACGAAATCGATTAGAAAAACTACAGAGAGATCTGGATAGTCGTTCTAAAAGAGTAGATGAATTAGAAGGATTGATTGCTGCCAAAGATGCCAAAATGCAAGCATTAAAAACTGCTATTTCCAAAGCCCTGCGAAATTTTGAAGGAAAAGGATTAACCGTAGAAGAAAGAAATGGTAAGGTATATATCTCTATGGAGAATAAACTATTATTTGATTCAGGTAGTTGGGCAGTTGGAACGCAGGGAAGACAAGCTGTAAAACAATTAGCGTCCGTATTAGCAGAAAACCAGGATATTGCTGTATTGATTGAAGGTCATACTGACAATGTACCATATGCTGGGAATGGACAGTTAAAAGGAAACTGGGATTTGTCTACCAAAAGAGCAACGGCGATCGTGAATTTATTATTAGAGAATAATCAAATAGATGCGCAGAATTTGACTGCTGCAGGAAGAGGTGAATTCTCACCAGTTGCGTCCAATGATACGTCAACTGGTAAAGCAAAGAACAGAAGGATAGAAGTAATCTTAACGCCTAAGTTGGATGAAATCTCCAAATTATTAAATGATATATAGCGGTGTGTATGGTATATAAAAAAAGCGGTCGATAGACCGCTTTTTTTATATGCTATATGTATTATTAAAATAGACTATCTAATAAGTCTTCTACATCTTTGTCTTGATTTTCAGAAAGTGCTTCTTTTAACTGTAAAAGTTTTAATTGAAATTTTTCCAAGGTTCTGTGCGCATTCATTTGTCGTAATGGAATCTCTTTTCCACTTGAAGCCAAAAGAAAATATTCATAATGTTTTACATTTTCTGGTTTTGTCTTATCACGTCTTTGCTCTAGAGTAACTGTTCCTTTACTAGTAGTAATAGAAATAGCACTTCCTTTAGCAACAACTTTATCCGTTTGTTTACCAAGTTCAGTTGCTAAATGATAAATGTCAGGGAAAACTTTTTCTTGCAAATCTAACCAACTTTGTTGTGCTTGACCTGTGAATCCAGCGCCTACCATAAGTAAAAGTAGAAATAATTTTTTCATAATATTTGGGTGTTATAATAATTTAGTATCAAAACTACGTATTTGATTTCACGTATTCCAAAACGGAATAAATATAATTTTAGTATTAAAGTTATCTTAAAAATCGCTTTAAAATAACTATTTTAATTTGAAGTTTCCAAAAAGTATGCCACGAATTTAGGAAACAAAAATAAAATCCTTAATTATGCATATAGTAAAATTCTCAAAAATTAAGGAGATAGATAACAAAAGAACATTCTTAGACGTTTATAATACCCAAATTAATTTAAAACCATACAGCAAATGAAGAGGTTATATATTTTTATAATAGTAGTATTATCTGTAATTAAAGGGGTGAGCCAGGAAAGCGAAGAAGAGTACTATGAGGAAGAAGAAACGCAAAGTGATGAGTACTCAGAAGATGGAGAAGAACAGAAAGAAGATCAGAACAACTACTTCGATTTCTATAAATATTTTGATTTTACAAATGATGAGTATTCCAATGTCTTGGATAAAGTGAATGAGATGAGTGCAGAAGAAGAAGAAATACTATATAAATTTGTGGTAGAGGTTCAGCAAGATAAAGTATTAAAAGATAGATTGTTCAGGGAGTTGGTTGCAAAAGTTAAAAAAAAGAAACCTTATAAAGGTAAAGACAGTCCAGGTTTTAATTGTGTCATAGAGGGTCTTAAGGAAAATAAAACAGTATATGATGCGATAATTAAAGACGGTCGTTCTGAACAACAAGCTAGAAATGCCGCAGCGCTTTCCGAAAGAACGGTTCGCAGAAAATGTGGTATCACCAAGAAAGTGAATAAGGACGAATAAGGAATAGTATATAAACATATTCCAAGTAAATATGTCTGTCAGAAACCGAGGAAAAGAAGTCAGTGATGATCGGTTATTTGGTGACTTCAAAATGCAAGAAAAACTCAGAGATGCAGCAAAAGATATGTGTTATCTATTGAGTAGAGGGTTTGCAGAAAAATCATCATTACAATTAGTCGGTAATCGATACAGGCTCAATGCCAGACAGCAAAGAGCGCTACAAGGAATAAGCGCAAGCGAACAACAAATAATTGTACGGGCCGAGAAAGGCTTAGATCCAAAAGATTTAAAGGGTAAAAGAATTGTAATTGATGGGTTTAATATCTTGATCATTTTAGAAAGTGTTATGTCTGGAGCATATGTTTTCAAGGGATTGGATGGATATTATCGAGATGTTTCTGGTGTACATGGAACGTATAAAAGAGTTCAAAAAACAGAAGAAGCACTATTATTAATAGGTAATGTTTTAAATGAATTGGATGTAATTGCTGTAGACTGGTATTTTGATGCCCCAGTCTCTAATAGTGGTAGATTAAAAACAATGCTCCGCGAATTAGCTGAACAATATCAATTTCCTTGGAACATATATTTAGAAAACAATCCTGATACAGTTCTAGCAGATGTTAAAGATATAGTGGTAAGTTCTGATGCTTGGGTGCTAGATAGGGCACTACAAAACTTTAATTTAGGTGGGCATCTTATAGAAAATTATATGTCTAAAGCTTTTGTTGTAAATGCTAGATAATCAAATTATTTCCACATAAATATTGAACAGCAGTAAGCTACCGAAAAGTTATCGAAAGTAAGTTTTTAGAAATACAAATACTTCTGTTCTACTCCCGTAAAAGTAAGATTGTTAAAAAAAAACAGCTATCTTTGTAACGTACTGACGTACATGTTCTTTGTAAAACCATACTCCATAGTTCTTGAATTAAATATTAATTTTTAAAACTATGATTATGAATTGGAAGATTCAAAAACTATTGAATGGAGAGACAATTGTCTCCAAAGAACCAGGTAATTCTATGTTACCTATCTTACAATCAAAACAACCTGTAGTATTGGAGCCTGTAAATTGGGAAGATTGCAAAGCAGGAGATATTGTTTTTTGTAAAGTAAAGGGAAACTGTTTTACACATTTAGTCAAGGGCAAAAATGTAAAACGAGGATTACTAATCGGTAACAACCGAGGTCGTATCAATGGATGGACCAAAAATGTATATGGCAAAGTAATAGAGATATTACCAAAGTCATAATAGTAGCGCGATAAGCGCTTTTTTTGTTTATAAAAATGACAGATCAATTAAAAAAGGTGTGACTTCATAATGTATTTGGTTTTGAGTTCAAATTACACTTCTCTCTTTGTCAGAGAGGATTTAGTAGGTATTTTATTTAGAACACCGACTTTAAACTTCCCTGAAGAGAAGGAATCTCCACATACTACTAATAGAGAAGTAATAGCTTCTTATTTTTTTAAGAAATATTAAGTATATATAACAGAATACTCCGTTAGAAGCTGTTTACTATAAAGTACCATCTCTAAATACAATGTATATTTCTCTGCATAAGCAAATCGACTATTTCCCTCAATAGAAACCTTGATTCCCTAATTCTTACTTTTATCAATCATAGAAAGAAAATACTTTTATATCAATCTAAAAAGATAATAAGTGTTGGTTGAGTGAGGAATTAATTTTTTAGGTTGGTTAGTTGTGAAACGGATGTAGTAATGGGGTAACTGCATCCGTTTTTTTTATCTAGATAGTACATTTTCTTTATATATTTCTCGAACTAGTTTATGATAAGAGTTTCGGTTGATCACTATTCTATTTTCCTGTATTTCCATTAGAGGATTGTAGCGTTGTAATACTCTTTTTACAATTTCTTCAGTAAAATCAGTTTTAGAAGCTATTCTGTGTATAGCAAATTGTTTATTTTCTTTAGTTAAGTCTTTATAATAGGTGTTTAGCATGGATTTGTCTCACAAATTTAAAAGTAAATAAAGATATAAAAATATATACAAATATTATTTTATATATATAATAATATACAATATAACTGATTTTAGTCATAACTAACTACGTTCTGCTCGGTATTTATTAAGAAACAATACTACAAAAAAAGAGCTCCTTTAATTAAGAAGCTCTTTTTCCGGTTAAAAAAGTAAAAGGGTTCGGGGAATGCAAACCCTTTTTTGGTGAGGTAATAATAGTACCTCCTTTTGGTTGGTATAAACTTTTTTAGATTTTGTTCATCATCAAAATAAATTGTAATCTTCTTTTTTGTATTTCAGTCTAGGATTTTGCCTAGATATGTTATGTATATCGAAATAATTATTCCAAAATTTCTGAAAAAACGTAAAATACTGATAAATAGGTATTTGTGTTTTGTTTGATGATTTGTTACTAAGCAGATGTGTAGATATTTATGGTGCTGATGTGGATAATTTTCTCGTTTTATGAACTTTTAAAATAGTTAAAATGGAAACAAGTAACATTAACGTATTTATTATGATTATTTTTGGAATATCTAAAAAGAGAGTCTTTAATTTTGGTTTTTTTAATAAATTTTTACATTAAAGAATGAAGTATAGTACATTACCAAATACGGATATAAAGGTTAGTAAAATATGTTTGGGCTCTATGACTTGGGGGGAACAGAATACAGAATCCGAAGGTCATGAGCAAATTGAGTACGCAATTAGTCAAGGGGTTAATTTTATAGATACCGCTGAGTTATATTCTGTACCTGCTAAAAAAGAAACACAGGGAAGTACAGAACGCGTTATAGGAAGTTGGCTAAAAAAACATGGCAAAAGAGATGAAGTGGTTATTGCATCTAAAATTGTAGGACCTGCGGAGTTTTCGAAACACATAAGAAAAGGAGACTTTAGCAAGCAAGAGATTGCCGATGCTATACATAAAAGTTTAGAAAGATTACAAACTGATTACATAGATTTATATCAATTACATTGGCCTGAAAGACAGACTAATTATTTTGGTAAACTTGGATATACTCATGATGAGGATGATAGCTGGAAGGATAATTTTGCAAAAGTTTTGGAGCACCTTGATGGTTTTGTAAAAGAAGGAAAGATTCGACACATTGGAGTTTCTAACGAAACACCATATGGCCTTATGAGATATACAGAAGAAGCTAGAAAAGGAGCTCCTAAGATGATTACTGTACAGAATCCATATAATTTACTAAACCGAAAGGATGAAATAGGTCTTGCAGAGATTTTACATCGTGAAAATATCGGTCATTTACCTTATTCTCCGCTAGGGTTTGGGATGCTGACTGGTAAGTATCTTGAAGAAATTCCAAAAAATTCCAGAGTTGATCTTTTTCCTAATTATAATAGGTATATGAATGAGAATAGCTATAAGGCAACTAGGCTATATAACGAAATTGCTAAAAAACATAATATCAGTTTAACACAATTGTCACTAGCGTTCGTAAATCAACAACCTTTTGTAACAAGTAATATAATTGGAGCAACTACTGTAGAACAGCTTACGGAAAACATTGGTAGTATTCATCTTACTTTGTCTGATGAAATTATCAACGAAATAAATGAAGTTCATGCGCAGATTCCTAATCCAGCACCATAAAAATTAACCAAACAGATATTCTACCACGTCTTCAATTTTGGCAACTAATTGAATGTTGATCTGTGTGTTTTTTCGAGAAATTTTATTGTATTTAGACACAAAAATAGTCGAGAAACCTAATTTTTCGGCTTCTTGTATTCTTTGCTCTACTTTGTTTATAGGTCTAATTTCACCGGCAAGTCCAACTTCTGCGGCAAAACAATAATCTTTGGCAATTGGGATATCTTCGTTAGATGATAATATAGCGGCAACAACGGCAAGATCAATAGCTGGATCATCTACAGAAATACCGCCAGTAATATTCAGGAATACATCCTTAGCACCTAATCTGAAACCAGCTCGTTTTTCGAGTACAGCAAGGATCATATTTAATCGTTTAAGATTGTATCCTGTAGCACTTCGTTGGGGGGTACCATAAACTGCCGTGCTTACCAGCGCCTGTATTTCTATCATCAATGGTCGCATACCTTCTACGGTGGCTGCAATGACAGTTCCACTTAATTCTTCTTCTTTTTTAGAGATTAGAATTTCACTAGGATTACTCACTTCTCTAAGGCCACTACCTAACATTTCATAAATTCCTAATTCTGATGTAGAGCCAAAACGGTTTTTCAAGGCTCTTAGAATTCTATATACGTGGTTTCGATCTCCTTCGAACTGAAGTACTGTGTCTACCATGTGCTCTAGTATTTTAGGCCCAGCTATATTTCCATCTTTTGTGATATGACCAATAAGAATTACTGGAGTTGCTGTTTCTTTAGCAAATTTAATGAGCTCTGTGGTGCATTCTCTTATTTGAGAAATACTACCAGCACTACTTTCTATATAATCACTATGTAGGGTTTGTATGGAGTCGATAATAACAATATCCGGTTCTGTAGTTTCAATTTGCCTGAAAATATTTTGGGTTTTAGTTTCAGTAAGAATCAGACAGTTGTCTGTTTTAGAGTGTATGCGCTCTGCGCGCATTTTTATTTGTTTTTGACTTTCTTCGCCAGAAACATATAGGGTTTTATAAGGTAGTTTTAAGCTAATCTGTAATAACAATGTACTTTTTCCAATTCCTGGCTCTCCTCCTAATAATGTAAGTGATCCTGGAACCAATCCCCCACCAAGAACCCTGTTTAGTTCAGCATCGTCTGTATTATATCTAGCCTCATGGCTAGTGTCAATCTCAGAGATTTTTAAAGGTTTCGAGACTCGGCGTTCTTTTGATGATGTGTTAGGGGCTTTCCAATCATTTTTTTCAGCTTTCTGCACAACTTCTTCTGCAATGGTATTCCATTCTTTGCAAGAAGTACATTGTCCTTGCCATTTAGCGTATTGAGAACCGCAGTTCTGGCAGAAAAAGACAGTTTTGGTTTTGGCCATAGCTTATAAATTGATTGCAAAAATACTATTATTTAAGTTGATTCCGCAATTAGTACGAAAACAAAAAGATCCCATTTTCGGGATCTTTTTTATTATCTGATTTGGCTTTTAAATTAGATATTAATAACCGAAATCTTCTTTTATTTTATTAACCTTTTCTAACATGTAATCCTTAGTAAGAAAAGCTATTTCATTAAGTAAAAACCCATTTTCATAAGCTCTCATTGCTTTTTTAGGCTCTCCAAGTTGCTCATAACCTAAGCCAAGATAGTAGTATCCTAACATAGTTTCTGGATGTTCTTTAATAGCTAATTTACCAAGAGGCTCTAACTCTTCCCAAAGCTCCTTTTTCTCTATAGCTGTAGAAATTGCTATGAAATCATTTACTCTAATTTGGCGGTTGATTCCGTATAATTTTTCGGTAGTATCATAGATATCTACAAGATAATCATATAATGATGTTTCCAAAGTAAGAATATCTTCCTTATAGGTTTTTTTGCTAATAGGGCGATACATTTCGAAAATAGTTTCCAGAGCTTTTGGTATTCCTCTACCAACCAAAGTGTAATGAGAAGATTCATCAAAATTATCAAAGAAATAATTAACCTCAGGATTTTCTATAGTGGACAACTTTTCATTTACAGAGATTAAATTTTTCTTGATTTTATCTGCATCATTAGTAGCAGTTGCTAAGTAATACCATACGTCTGAATTTGCACCATTTAGGACATTAAAAATTCGCTCTTCCATAGGAGGGGCTAACTCAGGGCTTAGATTGATATACGCCTGAAAGATTGGGTTTTCTTTAAATAAGAAATAATTAATAAAATTAGAGGTGTAGTCGTGACCAACTATCATTTTTAGCTGAGCAGTTCTATACGTTTCTTCGATATATGGTAACAATTCCTGACCAATAAATTCAAAAAATTCAGCTCCTTTACCTTCAGGTAAATAACTAGCTAAATCATATCTACAATCATCTTCTCTTGTTTTTCTCTGAAGAACACCAACTACGATAGATTCAGGCATATCTTCCCAATATGAGAAATAATCTACATTACCAGCAACTGGTTCGAATAAATGATCACCATCTAATACGATAATTACGGGATACGTTTTATCTTCATTTTTTTCATAATTACGAGGCAATTGGATTTTTAAATCTCGGTTCTGATCCAGTTTAATAGATCTAAATGTTTCGTATTTTACTTGACCATAAGAGATCGAGCTAAAGATGGATATAAGAATTAAAAATATACTTTTCTTCATAAGTAGTAAGATTAAGGTTAAGCGAGTGACAATATATAAATTATTTTAAACCTTTGAAATTTTATAACAAACCGACAAAATAATCAATCTATTGTTTATAAGCGTTTTATTAAGTTTTTTTTTCTCTATTTAAAATCGGCAGGAATAAAAATGATAACGCACCAACGATAATATTTATTGCAGTTTGAGAACCCCACAAAATCCAGCCAAAAGCTTCTCCATCACTTTTTTCGAAACCAAAAAAAATAAATACAGCTCCGACAACAATTGGAAAAGGTAATATCCCAATACCTCCATTCGTAGTGGACATAGAAAAAGAGCCAACTACAAAAGCCACAAGAATTACTCCTATAGAAGCATTATCTAAATTTGGGACAGCAAATTTTATAACATAAAACATTAATACGTATAAAAACCATATCAGGATAGTATGAAAAAGGAAAGCCCATTTTTGCTTCATAGAGAAGATGCTTTTCATTCCATCTAATAAACCCATCCCGAAATCTTTAATTTTTACAATCCATTTGTTGGAAGACTTTTGGAGAATTTTTAGTCCTAAAAAACCAATAAGTATTAGAGATAGAATGATCCCAAGTGTAAGTAAAGGATTAATGTTTTTTTCTTCAAGAAAGTTAAGTAAATACTCCGTCTGTAGAATACCTGCCATAGTGGTTACTATGATAAGCATAATTAAATCAGTTATCCTTTCTGAAACGATGGTTCCGAAAGCTTTTTCAAAAGGAATTTTTTCATAAGTGGATGCCGTAAAACCTCTTAACACTTCACCAGATCTGGGGACTCCTAGATTGGATAGGTAACCTACCATTACTGCCATAAAACTATTGTGTAGCTTAGGATTGTAACCAAGAGGATTTAATAAAAATTTCCAGCGATATGCTCTGGAGATATGAGATATGATACCTAATGTAAGTGATACTAGTACCCAAATTGGATCGGCATTTTTAATATTTTGTAATAATTTAGTTCTGTATTCTGGAGTTGCAGAACTGAGAAAATACCAAATTAAAAAAACTCCCAACATCAGCGGGAGTATTATTTTTAAAAACTTTATGAATTTAGGATTCACTCTTTTACTTTAGTAAGTTGTTTTCCTCATTAGGAAACAACAATGATGGTTTAAACTTTTTAGCAGCTTCAATATCCATCATTGCGTAAGTGATAAGAATTAATATATCTCCTTTAGCGACTTTTCTGGCAGCTGCTCCATTTAGTGTAATTTCTCCGCTATTTCTAGGTCCTGGAATAGCATAAGTTTCTAGGCGTTCACCGTTATTATTATTAACGATCTGTACCTTTTCTCCTTCTATGATATTAGCGGCATCCATTAAATCTTCGTCAATAGTAATACTACCTATATAATTTAGGTCAGCACCTGTTACCTTAACGCGATGAATTTTTGATTTTACAACGTGTACAAACATCTTACAAATTTAGTTATTTTTAATTTAGGGCAATGTTATCTATAAGTCTAACCTCTCCTGCAAAAACTGCAATAAAAGCTCGATACTTGGTGTTCTTTCGTTTTCTTTTGATCGATTTAAGATTAGAAACTTTAGCGATCTCAAAATATTCTAATTCCAACGTCTCATTACTTTTAAACTGTTCTGAAACCCAATCTATTAAATCTATTACACTTTTTGTGCCAAAATCATTTTTGACTTGTTTTAATGTCTTGTATATCAAAGGAGATTCTTGAAGTTGTTTTTTGTTTAGTCTTTTGTTTCGGGAGCTTAATGCCAATCCACTATCTTCTCTGTAAATAGGGCAGCCAATAATTTTTACTGACATTTTTTCAATCTCAACTAGTTTTTTGACAATTTGAAGTTGTTGAAAATCTTTTTCACCAAAATAAGCCTTGGTTGGGGATACAATAGTAAATAGATGTTTAAGAACTGTTCCAACTCCATCAAAATGACCTGGGCGAAATCTACCTTCCATTTCGTGTTCTAATCCATTAAAATCATACTTAAGAGAATTGTTTTTTGATCCATATATTTCTTCCGGTTTCGGTGCAAAAACAATAATTGCTTTAGATAAATTAGAAAGAAGTACTACATCCGAATCAAGAGTACGTGGATAATTAACTAAATCTTCAGAGTTATTAAATTGAGTTGGATTGACAAAAATACTGACAATGACAACTTGATTTTGATCGATTGCTTTTTGTACCAAAGCTAGATGGCCATGATGTAAAGCTCCCATTGTAGGAACAAAACCAATGCTTTTATTTTGTTTATGTAAGTCTGCAACATCTCGTTCAATGTCCAGTCTTTTCTCGTATACCCGCATTTATCTAAAAGTTAAAGGCGTGCAAAAATAAGATATTACTGGCAGACTACATAAATTTTCGTAATTTTGCAAAAATTTATTCCTAAGGAGACGAGAAAAGTAGATCATATGAAAGATAAGAGGATATTGTACGTATCATCAGAAGTAATACCTTACCTACCAGAGACAGAGATTTCATCGATGTCTTTCGAAGCACCAAGAATGGTAAACAGCAAAGGCGGGCAAATTAGAATTTTTATGCCCAGATACGGAAACATTAATGAACGTAGACATCAACTACACGAAGTAATTCGTTTATCTGGGATGAATCTTGTTATTAATGATCTAGATATGCCTTTGATTATCAAAGTAGCTTCTATCCCTAAAGAAAGGATGCAGGTTTATTTTATTGACAATGAAGATTATTTCAAGCGAAAAGCCACCCTTACTGACGAAGAAGGAAATCTATTTCCAGACAATGATGAGCGGGCAATATTTTTTGCAAAAGGAGTTATTGAGACGGTTAAGAAATTAAATTGGTCTCCTGATGTAATACATGTTCACGGATGGTTAGCATCTATGCTTCCATTATATCTAAGAAATTATTATGCTAATGAACCATTATTTAGCCATAGTAAGATTGTAACTTCTGTTTATGATCATGGATATAAAGGAACGTTGGACAAAAATATGTTAGAAAAAGTTAAGTTTGATGGAATAGATGAAGAGAAGATAGCTGATCTTGCTAAACCAACATATAATAATGTAATGAAAGTTGCAATAGATAATTCTGATGCAATAATTGTTGGGTCGGAAGAAATTCCTGAAGAACTTTCCAAACATTTAGAAACTATAGATCAACCTGTATTAGAATATAAAAAACCAGATGAATTTGCTGAAGCCTATGAATCCTTCTATCAGACAGAAGTGTTGGTGTAGCAAAAGGAACTATTATGAATTTGAAAAATGTTTTGATCAAAATAACAGCTATAGTAGCTGTTATTTTTACTGCTGTATCTTGTGATGATGATTTTAATTCAGTTGGAAGTGAGGTAATTGGAGATGTAAATTTTGAAGATGACGAATACAATGCTATTCCGATAGCCTACAGTAAAAGATTTGAAAAAGTCCAAACCAGTGGTTTACCTAATAATTTATTAGGAGTTTACAATGATCCAGTGTATGGGCAATCTGTTTATAGTATAGTTTCAGAGGTGATACCTAGTCAGTTTAATCCTTCTTTTGGGAGAGATGCGATTCTAGATAGTGTAGTATTGAATGTACCATACTTTAGTAATATAACAGAATCAAATACAGAAGATGGAGTAGTCGTTAATACATTTGAATTAGATTCGGTGTATGGTTCTAGTGATATAAAATTATCAGTTTATCATTCTGACTATTTTCTAAGAGATTTTGATCTTGATCAAGGAGCAGAAGAAAGACAAGTATATTTTTCTGATGATATTTCCGGAAATTTTGGTTCTAGCCTTGAGAATAGGTTGTTGTTTGAAGAAAATAATTTTAAACCTTCTTCAAAGGAAATACGATTATTAACGGAGACAGAGGATGATGCTACTGACGATACCGATGCTGATGGTACTGAATTTTCAACATTTATTCCAGCGTTAAGATTAGTATTGGTTTCTGAAGATGCAGCGGCTGCAGCTACGGCATTAAATCCTGATCCAGATAACAATCCTAGTACCGATAATACTAGGGTTGGAAATCAAGAACTAATTAATTATTTCACATCCTTGTTTTTAGATAAAGAAGGAAGTATCGAATTAAGTAATCCAAACAATTTCCGAAACTATTTTAGAGGTCTTTATTTTAAAGCAGAATCAATTACAAGTGATGGAAGTCTTGTATTTTTTGATATATCAGATGCAAATCTCACACTACACTATTCTTTCGAAACAGATAATGTAGACGAAGAAGATGAGGATGGAGATGGAGATATAACAGAACTTTTACGAGATGAAAGTAGTTTTGTTCTTAATTTTTCCAATAATATTGTAAATAGTATTGATTTTGATTTTTCTAATGCTACATTAAATGATGGTGTTACTACTTTCGAAAGAGCTTTAGATGATCAAGATGAAGTTAATGGTGAGGCAAACCTGTTTTTGAAAGGTGGAGAAGGATCTTTTGCAGTTTTGGACTTGTTTAATGGTATGATAACTAATGAAGATGGAGAATTAGAAAATGAACTAGATTTCTTAAAACGACAGGATTGGTTGATTAATGAGGCTAGTATGAAAATTTATATCAATCAGGATGAAATGGTATCTGGAGATACCGAACCGGAGAGGATATATGTATTTAATGAGGAAACAGGAGCGGTTCTTGTTGACTTCTTAGCAGACCCAACATCTAATCAAACGAGCCCCATACTCTCTGTTACTAATCATTTGGGAAGGATTAGTAGAGATAGTGATGAAAATGGAGAATTTTATAAAATAAGATTGACACGTCATGTGATCAATATTCTAAATGAAGATACAGATAATGTAAAACTAGGATTGTCAGTGTCTCAAAATGTTAATATTGTAGCAAACGCTGAAGGATTTACCCCTAATAACACTGAAGATGAAATCATCCCCTTTTCATCCATAATATCCCATGAAGGGACCATTCTTTATGGAAATAGAACCGATGTTCCTGAAGAAAAACGTTTAAAGCTTGATATTTTTTATACAAGAACAAAAAGTAATTAACTGACAAACAAGTAAACCATGTGTGGAATAGTAGGTTATATAGGTCATAGGGAGGCTTATCCAATAGTATTAAAAGGATTAAAAAGATTAGAGTATCGAGGGTATGATTCTGCAGGAATTGCACTTTACGATGGTCAAGATATTAAGTTGTCCAAAACAAAGGGTAAAGTTGCTGATCTTGAAGAAAGGTTAGTAAAAGAAATTTCCACAAATGGAAATGTTGGAATAGGACATACTAGATGGGCTACTCACGGAGTTCCAAATGATGTCAATTCCCATCCTCATTATTCTAATTCTGGTGATCTTGTGATTATTCATAATGGAATTATAGAAAATTATGAATCACTAAGAAAAGAATTAATAAATAGAGGGTATACTTTTACCTCCGAGACAGATACGGAAGTATTAGTTAATTTGATTGAAGATGTAAAGACAAAGGAAAATGTCAAATTAGGGAAAGCTGTTCAGATTGCATTAAATCAAACGGTTGGTGCTTATGCAATTGCAGTGTTTGACAGACAAAAACCTGATGAAATAGTTGTAGCGAGACTAGGAAGCCCGTTGGCAATTGGTGTTGGTGAAGACGAATTTTTTATCGCTTCTGATGCTTCTCCTTTTATAGAATACACTAATAATGCTATATATCTCGAAGATGGCGAAATGGCTATTGTTCGAAGAAATAAAGGGATAAAAGTAAGAAAGATCAAAGATGATAGTCTTGTGGATCCTTATCTACAGGAATTACAGATAAATCTTGAGCAAATAGAAAAAGGCGGATATGATCACTTTATGCTTAAAGAAATTTATGAGCAACCAAGTGCAATAAGTGATACCTATAGAGGTAGAATGAGAGTCGCTGAAGGGATCATAAAAATGGCCGGTATTGATGATAATCTAGCAAAATTACTCAATGCCAAACGTATTCTTATTATTGCTTGTGGTACTTCATGGCACGCTGGTCTTGTTGCTGAATATATTTTTGAAGAGTTAGTAAGAATTCCTGTAGAGGTAGAGTACGCTTCAGAATTTAGATATAGAAACCCTGTTATCCATCAGGATGATGTGGTTATAGCTATATCGCAAAGTGGAGAGACTGCAGATACAATGGCTGCCATTAAATTAGCAAAAGAACGAGGAGCATTTGTTTTTGGAGTATGTAATGTAGTTGGATCATCTATTTCCAGAGAAACACATGCAGGAGCCTATACACATGCTGGCCCAGAAATTGGAGTAGCATCTACCAAAGCTTTTACAACTCAGATTACAGTACTCTCGTTGATAGCGTTAAAGTTAGCAGAAAGAAAAGGAACTATTTCTAATAGTGATTTTCATTATTATTTGCAGGAACTAGAACGCATTCCGGAAAAAGTGAAACTAGCATTAGAGTCTAATGATCATATTAAATTAATTGCTGATAAATATAAGGAAGCTAAGAATTTCCTATATCTAGGAAGAGGGTATAACTTCCCAGTAGCTCTAGAAGGAGCGTTAAAATTAAAGGAAATTTCATATATACACGCAGAAGGATATCCTGCGGCAGAGATGAAGCATGGTCCCATTGCTCTTATAGATGAGCATATGCCTGTGGTTGTAATTGCTACCAAAAAGGGGCATTATGATAAGGTAGTCAGTAATATTCAAGAAATTAAATCTAGAAAAGGAAAAATTATAGGTATTGTTACAGAAGGAGATGAAACAGTAAAAAAACTCGCAGATCATGTAATCGAAATACCAGAAACTATAGAGTTTCTTACTCCTCTTTTAACGACAATACCGCTTCAGTTATTATCATATCATATTGCTGTTATGTTAGATAAGAATGTAGATCAACCGAGAAATTTGGCAAAATCAGTTACAGTAGAATAATATTCAAAAACATAGAAAACCACTTGTTTTAATGCAAAAATGTGCGATATATCGCACATTTTTGCATTTAATCGATAAAAAACAATTAAAAACTATGCGTGAATAGTATTTTTTTTATTAGTTTCGCGGCTGGAGTGGATAAATTCCGTTTAAACAAGTTTAAGTTGTCCCAACAAACTTAAACTTTAAAATATCCTATTTATGAAAAAAATTACTTTTATAGTAACACTATTACTATGTGTCATTAGTAATGCTCAAACTACAATTAATGGTAGAGTAATCGATGACTTTAATCAGCCAATTCCAGGAGCTAATATTTCTTTAAAAGGAGAAGCCATTGGAACAGTTACAGATTTTGACGGTTTCTTTACATTAACGGTAACTAATGAACTTCCTGTTACAATTACCGCTAGTAGTATTGGATTTGAGTCCAGTTCGGTAGAAGTGACTTCGGCTACACAAGAAGTAACTATAGTTCTTGCTGAGGGGAATGTGCTAGATTTGATTGTAATATCTGCATCCAGAGCACCAGAACGTTTGTTTGAATCACCAGTGAGTATTGAGCGATTTGGTGTTAAAGAAATTAAAAATACACCTTCCGTAGATTTCTACGACGGTTTGGAAAACTTAAAAGGTGTTGATGTTAATACGAATAGTTTGACATTTAAGTCAATTAATACCAGAGGATTTGCGACTTTTACCAATACCAGGTTTGTTCAGTTGTTAGATGGAATGGATAATACTTCTCCTTCTTTAAATTTTGCTTTAGGAAATCTTATTGGAATGAATGAGTTAGACGTTGAGAATGTTGAATTACTTCCAGGAGCATCATCTGCCTTATACGGTGCGAACGCATTTAATGGTATTTTATTTATGACTAGTAAAAGCCCATTCGAAAAGCAAGGTATTAGTGCGTATGCCAAAGGAGGAATTACCTCTCAAGAAGCTGCGGGTAATAATGAGTTTTATGATGTAGGTATTAGAATGGCTCATGCGTTTACAGATAATTTTGCTGCAAAGGTAAACTTCTCTTATATGAATGGTACTGACTGGTTTGCAAATAGTGAAGCCAATATTGAAAACCCTGGATTTAGTCGTGAATTAGATCCAGCATATAATGGTTTAAACGTTTATGGAGATGAGGTAAGAGCCCTTCTTCCAGGAGCTGGTGTAGTAACCAGAACCGGATATAACGAATCTGATCTTACAGATTACGGCGTAGAAAGTATCAAGTTTGATGGTGCAGTTCATTATAAACCTTTTAATAATGATTTTGAAATTATCTATGCAGGTAAATTGGGTAAAGGACAAACAATTTTTCAGGACTCTAACCGATTTTCTTTAAAGGATTTCTTTTTTCAGCAACACAAGCTAGAAGTAAAAAATGATAACTTTTTTGTAAGAGGTTATATTTCTGCAGAGGATGCAGGAGATACTTATGATATGCGTTTTACTGGGATTAATATTAATAGAAGATGGAAAAGTGATGAGGTATGGTTTCAGGAATATGGAACTACATTTGCAACCACTGTAGGTACTGATCTGGAAAGGCATGAGGCTGCTAGAGATTTTGCAGATAGAGATCGATTAGAGCCAGGTACTATTGGTTTTGAAAATGCTTTTAATGAAGTAACCAGTACTCCTGATTTTCAAACTGGATCTAGATTTATTTCTAAAACAGAGTTACGTCACGTAGATGCTAACTATAATTTTGGTCATATCACCAATGACTTTGCGGATATTCAAGTAGGTGGTTCTTTTAGAGAATATTCATTGAATTCTGAAGGTACTTTTTATACCGATTTTGATGGAGCGATTAATTATTCTGAAATAGGTGTGTACTCACAAATTCAGAAAAAGATATTAGATGACAGATTAAAACTTACGGGATCTGTTCGATATGATAAATCTCAATTATTTGATGGTAATTTTTCACCTAGATTTTCAGTAGGATATACGCTTGGTAAAAATAGAAACCGTAACCTTCGAGCGTCTATCCAAACAGGTTTTAGAAACCCCACAACACAAAACCTTTATTTAGGTCTTGATATTGGTGAGGGAGCTATTATAGGTTCTGCTCCAGATAATTTAGATCGTTATTCAAGAATTGTAAATGGAACTACTATTACAGGTCGTGCGGCTTATGAAAACTCTTACACAGCAGAATCTGTTGAGGATTTTATAAGATCAGGAGGTACAGCTGAATTGGTAGTAGCAAATCCAGATATCGTACAACCGGAGAAAGTAACAGCCATAGAAATAGGATATAGAGCAGATTTTGGAAAGTTATTACTTGATCTTAGTGGTTACTATAATATGTATCAAGATTTCATTTCCACAATTGATGTTGTAAGTCCATTAAGTGGAACCGCAGGAACTCCTGAAGGTCAAGCAGCAATTGGTACTGGTAATTTTGCAGGTTTTCAGGCTACTACAAATTCAGATGCTGATATAAACTCATTCGGAGCTGTATTAGGTGTTACAGCTAAGGTGTTTGGAGATTTTGATCTTAATGCTAGTTATACGTATACTAAGCAAGATTTCGATCAAGATGAGGATCCTGGATTTAGAACTAATTTTAATACTCCAGAACATAAAGCTAAAGCTAGTTTTGGACACGATAATCTATTCAAAAATTTCGGTTTCAACACAGCTGTTAAATGGAGTGGAGAATATGTTTGGGAATCTGCCTTTGCGGAAGGAGATGTTCCATCATTTACAGTTTTTGATGCACAGCTTAACTATAGAATACCGTCATTAAAAACAACTCTTAAGCTTGGTGGAACTAATATTGGTGGTAGTGAGTATTTCACTGCTGTCGGAACAGCACCAATAGGTTCACTATATTATCTTGGACTAACAATCAATAACTTTTAATATAAGAAAATACAGGATAAGTTAGTTAACTTTTAGTAAGTAATACAATCCCTGTTTAGGAAACTAAACGGGGATTTTTTTATGTATAATGTGTTGTAAAGTTGGAATCTTACTTAATATTTTAGTATTCGAGAAGAAAATGTTTTGGTTAGATTTACTATAAATAAAGTCAAATTATTTTCAACCAAACGATTGTTTTATAGTGTTTTTGATTTTAGATAAAAATAAGTAGTTAGCGTAATAATTAGATAAATTTTCAATATATAATAGTAAGAATTGATGAAAACACAACTTTTTAACTTTTTTTTAAAGAATTAGCAAAAAAACGTATATTGTTGTCATAACATAAAAACTAATCTAGGATATGAGGACAATTACGTTAGGAATGATGCTTTTTATAGGTATTATTTCTACTGCACAAACAACAATTAGTGGAACGGTCGTTGATAATAACAATCAACCAATTCCAGGGGCTAACATTGCATTACAAGGGGCTTCGGTAGGTACAGTTACCGATTTTGACGGATTATTTACCTTAACACTGGAGGAAACACCTCCTTTTACTATTATAGTAAGTAGTGTTGGTTTTGAGTCTGCCACAGTAAATGTTACCGCTAGCTCAAGTGATTTAAGGATTACCTTAAAAGAAGGAACGGAATTGGATGAGGTTATTATTTCTGCTTCAAGAACACCAGAACGTGTATTTGAATCTCCGGTAAGTGTAGAGCGCTTCGGAATAAAGAAAATAAAAAATACACCAGCCGCAGATTTTTATGATGGTTTAGAAAATTTAAAAGGGGTTGATATTAACGCGAATAGTCTAACCTTTAAATCTGTTAATACTAGAGGATTTGCAGATTTTGCTAATACTAGATTTGTACAGTTAGTTGATGGAATGGATAATGCTGCACCTGCATTAAATTTTGTTCTGGGGAATTTATTAGGGATGACAGAATTAGATGTGAATAGTATAGAGTTGCTTCCAGGAGCATCTTCTGCGTTGTATGGAGCAAATGCTTTTAATGGCATCTTGTTTATGACGAGTAAAAACCCATTTGATCATCAAGGAATAAGTGCATATTTTAAAGGAGGTATTACTTCTCAGGATGTTGCTGGTGATAATGAATACTATGATTATGGGATTAGAATGGCCCACGCGTTCTCAGATAAGTTCGCAGCAAAAGTAAATTTCTCATACTTAAGAGGAACAGACTGGTTTGCTACAAGTACAGTAAATGTATTAGACACTGGAACAGATAGGTCCGATCCTAACTATGATGGACTTAATGTTTATGGGGATGAAGTAAGCACTAATATAAGAGGTGTAGGTGTTGAATTGGTGAATCAAGGATTATTACCTGCCGGAGCAGAAAACTTAATACCTAATGAAGATGTAAGTAGAACAGGGTATTTAGAAAGTGATCTGAATAATTATAATGCGGAAAGCATTAAATTTGATGCTGCATTACATTATCGTCCTTTTGCAGATGATTTGGAAATTATATATTTAGGAAAAATTGGAAGAGGAACCACAATTTATCAAGGCGCAAATCGATACTCTATTCGTAATTTCTTCTTGCAACAACATAAATTAGAAATTAAAAACGATAACTTTTTTATTAGAGGATATATAACAGATGAAGATGCCGGAGACTCTTATGATTCAAGATTTACTGGAATTAATATAAATAGACTTTGGAAAGATGATAGAACTTGGTTTGGTCAGTATGCTGGGACTTTTGCACAAGCAACACTTGCTGGTCAGCTACCAGAACAAGCACATTTAATAGCAAGACAAACTGCTGATACAGGTAGGATACTACCAGATACTCCAGAATTTGAAAACGCATTTAGAACAGTAACCTCTGATCCTGATCTCGCTACAGGGTCTAAATTTCAGGATGCGAGTCAATTAAGGCACGTCGATGTCAATTATAATTTTAGTCACCTTACAGAAAGTTTTGCTGATATTCAGGTTGGAGGGTCTTTTAGAGAGTATACATTGAATTCTTCAGGAACTATTTTTACAGATTTTGATGGGCCTATTAGATATTCGGAATTTGGAGTATACACACAAGTGCAAAAGAAATTAGTTGATGATAGATTGAAAATAACTGGATCTATTAGATACGATAAGTCGGAATTGTTTGATGGGAATATTTCTCCGAGATTATCCATCGGATATACAGCTGGTGCTGACAGAAATCATAATATTCGTTTCTCTGCACAGACTGGTTTTAGAAACCCTACAACACAAGATTTGTTTATTGGATTAGATGTAGGTAGAGCTATTCTCGTAGGATCTGCCTCAGACAACTTAGATCGAGATGTTAGAACTTTTGATCTAAGTGGTGATGGTCAAATATTAACAGGTAGCAATACCGCTAGTGTAGTTGGTAGACAAGCTTATGAAAATTCATTTTCATTAAACTCTGTATTAAACGGTGCTCCAACAGTATCTAACGTGGATCTAGTTGAGCCTGAAAAGGTTATTGCTTTCGAGGTTGGATACCGAGGAAAGGTTAAAAAATTTGTAATTGATTTGAGTGGTTATTACAACCTTTATACTGATTTTATCTCGACGGAAAATGTTTTAGTTCCTCTTTATGGGCAGGTTGGAGATGGAACTTTATCTCTTGATGCTATACGGTTTGGAGATACAGAAGTATATCAGGCATATACTAATTCTGATGCTGATATTAAATCATTTGGAGGAACTGTTGGTGTGGATACTAAGGTGTTAGGTAATTTTGATATTGGAGTAAATTATACATTCACAAAGCTGGATTTTGATAAGAGTGAAGATCCTGATTTTAGAACAACTTTTAATACTCCAGAACATAAGGTAAAGGCCTCTTTCGGACATACTAGTTTGGTTAAAAACTTTGGGTTTAATACTAGTTGGACTTGGAGTGATGCCTATTTCTGGGAAGCCTCTTTTGGAGATGGGAATGTACCTTCTTTTAATGTTGTTAATGCACAAATTAATTACACAATCCCAAAATTAAAGGCTATACTTAAGGCTGGTGCTACCAATATTTTAGGAGACGAGTATTTTACTGCTTTTGGTACTGGATTCATTGGGTCTCAATACTATATCGGTATATCTATAAACAACTTATAATTAATGCAAAATATTTTAAGAAATATGAATGTTCAATATAAATGGCTATTAATAGTATTGGTTTTTGGATTAATAGCTTGCGAATCTGATGATGATTCGACAACAGAAGATGTAGTTATCACGGCTGGAACTGCTGATTTTTCGACTTTTGTTTCATTGGGAAATTCTCTGACTGCAGGGTTTACTGATAATGCATTGTTTATTGCAGGTCAAGAAAATTCGATGCCTAATATTTTAGCACAGCAGTTTGCATTAGTAGGCGGAGGAAATTTTACTCAGCCACTAATGAGTGATAATACTGGTGGATTCCTTTTTGGTGGGATGCCAATGGCAAATGGTAGTTTTGGTCCAAGATTGTATTTTTATAGCGATGTTAATCCAGATGATGACTTTGGCTCGGGTCCGTATCCTTTGGGAGTTGTTCCGGATATGTTAGATTTCTCACCAGAAGTACCTACTACTGAAGCTACTACGAATATTGGTTCGAGCTTTAATAATATGGGAATTCCAGGTACTAAAAGTTTTCACTTATTAGCTCCAGGATATGGAAATGCTGCCGGTTTAGGAGCTATGCCAGCTACAGCGAATCCATATTTTGTAAGAATTGCTTCTAGTGGTACTGCGACCGTATTAGAAGATGCAATGAATCAGAATCCTACTTTTTTCTCTTTATGGATAGGGAACAACGATGTTTTAGGATATGCTTTAACGGGCGGTGATGGCACAGACCCAATTACAGATACCGGCGTGTTTAGTCAGGCATATAATGCATTAATTGCTACGTTGACTTCAGTAGGAGCAAAAGGAGTAATAGCCAATATACCAGATGTAACATCAATTCCTCATTTTACAACGGTGCCATTTAATCCTTTAGATCCTACTAATTCTAGTTTTGGACCTCTAATCCCAACATTAAATGGTCAATTTGCCGTATTAAATGCAGCTTTTGCGTCTTTAGGATATCCTGAGAGATCTATAACTTTTGCTACTGATGCCGCAAGTGCTGTAGTGATTCAAGATGAGTCATTAGATAATATCACAGCAGACCTAGTTGCAGAACTTCAACAATTTGGAGTAGATGCTAATACTGCAGGAGTGTTTGGATTCTTGTATGGACAGGCAAGACAAGCTAATGAAAATGATTTATTAGTGTTGCCAAGTTCCTCTATTATTGGTCAGGTAAATGAAGCCGCTTTTGCTACATTAGTTGGATTAGGATTACCTCAGGCCACTGCTGGTCAATTAGCGGTTAATGGAGTTACGTACCCTTTAGAGGATAAATGGTTATTATTGCCAAGCGAGCAAGAGGAGATAGCTACCGCAACAACCGCATTTAACGCCGTAATTACCGCTGCAAAGGATCAGGCAGGATTAGCTCTGGTAGATGCAAATGCATTACTTGTTCAAGTTGCGTCCACTGGAATTACTTTTGATAATTTTTTGTTAGAAGATGATCTAGTATTTGGAGGAGCGTTTTCATTAGATGGGGTTCATCCTACGGCGAGAGGATACGCACTCCTTGCAAACGAAGCTTTAAAACAAATCAATGAAACCTATGGTGCTAATATTCCTATGGTAAAAGCAGCGGATTATCCAACTTTTTATTCCACTATGTTGCCATAATTAATGTATATAAGCATATAAAAACCGGAAATCAAACTTGATTTCCGGTTAAAGATATGGATAGCTATATTTCTATTAGTTCATTTTATTTTTTTACTATTTTATAGGTTTTTGTGTCGTTTTTGATAATGTAAAAACCCTTTGGTAAACTTTGAACAAAGTTATTTTCTTCTCCTCTGGTTGTAACAGTTTTTTGAGTAACTAATAGCCCAGAAATATTATATATAAAAACCTCAAAAGTTTTTTGATTTTCGATTTTCGAAGTAGAAATTAAAGAAAAAGGTGAGATATTGCTAGATCTTGAAGAAGAATAGTAAAAGCCTATTCGAAGAATATTATCCTCCTCATTACTCTCGTCAATATTTCCATTAATATCAATATCTAGATAAAAATAATACGGTGAACCATTGGATAAGTTTGGAGATGAACCAATTTTATCACCAATTTTCACTTTAAAAGCTTTTTCTTTGGTGTTATTTGCACTAATAGATCCTATATCAGCAGCTGTGTCTACACCATAAACAGGGGCACTGGGATTAGGATAAAACACAGAGGTACTTGTACTCATTAATAATTCTAAAGAAACTGGAGATGCAGTAGAAGAATTTGATTGGTCATTAATGACTTCTACTTTGAAATCGTACGTTTTTCCTTTTCTTAAAGTTGGAGCATTTTGGTTATCATTAGGAAAATCTAATAAGGTGGTTGTACCATCAATTATTCTAAATCTCTTAAAGGTAAGATTTGGTTTTTCTAACTGTGCAGGACATCCATTATTTGAAGCAGGACCAGCTTCATCAGGACAATCATCTTCCCAGTTTTGTATGCCATCTCCGTCATTATCTCGATTGTCTTGACTGTCACAGGTATCACCTTTTCCATCTCCATCTATATCTGCTTGGTTTTGATTTGTATTATTTGGGCAGTTATCACAGACGTTACCAATTGTATCTGTGTCGTCGTTTGCTTGATCTGTATTTGGAGTATAAGGGCAATTGTCTTGGTCATCTTCGACACCATCGTTATCATTATCGTAATCACACTCATCTCCAATGCCATCATTATCTCTATCATTTTGATTTTCATTAGGATTGTCGGGGCAATTATCACATACATTTCCTAAGCCATCATTGTCATTATCACTTTGGTCGTTGTTTGAAAGAGTTACGCAGTTATCTTCTAAATCTGGTACGTCATCACCATCAGAATCTATTCCTTGATAAACACGTATAGAAGATATTGGTTGAGTAAAACATCTTTTTGTATAAAATGCACCGGAAACATTAGATGAAAAGGTTGAAACCCGTACTACATAATTTTTGCTACTAGTGTGGTTTGGAAATAGTTCTTTAATATCAATAAGATCAGACCTGTAGAAATATTTAAATTCATTTATCCATATAAAAGGCCCTGGGATAACTATGTTATTGTAATAGTCAGATACATTAATTGTATTTGTGAAAAAATTAATTGGTACTGGCTCGATCTCATTGCCATTATCATCCAATTGTATTATTGTCATTACGTAAGAAGCAGGATTGTATATGTCAGGTGTATTAGGTACCGGAGAAGTTGTTACTACATCAAACTCAAAATTAAATTTCTCATAAGTATTGGGTGTTTGAAATTCAGCATTAGCAATGATCTGAGAAATTGTTAAAGGACACTCTTGACTTATCATAAATATAGGTACAAGAAAAATTAAAAAAAATAGATTTTTCATAATAAAATGGTTTTAAAAGATTGATTTATGTTAAAGAGCACAAAACCGATTGCACTCATAGTTTAATATCTTGGAGATGCTATTTGTTACGTAGAAAACCTGTTAATTATCTGTTAATCAATTGAAATGGTTGAGTGAAAAATGCCAGAAAACTACTTCGAGGCATTTATAAAACTGTAAAGAATTAATCTATTGAACTCATTTAGACTTTTTTTTAAAAACTTTTTTGATACAATCATAATGAATGCGAGATGGTTTATTGATTTATTAAAAAGAAGTGCAATTTTGAGATTTCAAAATCAAATAAAAGCTTCCTAAGATCAGTACTTTTTGTACCTGAAATAAGCTTTAGATTTTTGCATAAAAAAAACAAAATAAAAGACAGTATTTTTTTCATTTTAAAAGCCTATATTTGCAGCCTGAAAAAAGGTCGTATTCGGTACATTCGAAAAAAGGGTCTTTTAAATAGTTAAATACTAAACATTAAATAGTTATATAATGTCTCAAGTTACGGGTAAAGTATCACAAATTGTAGGTCCGGTTATAGACGTAGCATTCGCTGCCGGTACTGAATTACCAAAAATTTACGATTCGTTAGAAATTAATAAAGCAGACGGTACCAAGTTGGTGTTAGAGATTCAGTCTCACATTGGTGAAGATACTGTACGTACGATCGCGATGGATTCCAGTGATGGATTAAGCAGAGGAGTAGAAGCTGTTGCAACAGGTTCTACAATACAGATGCCAATCGGAGGAGACGTATATGGACGCCTATTTAATGTAATTGGTGATGCAATCGATGGTCTTGGAGATCTGCCTAAAGCAGGAGATAATGGTCTTTCAATTCACCGTCAAGCACCTAAATTTGAAGATTTATCGACTTCTACCGAAGTTTTATTTACAGGTATTAAAGTAATTGACCTTATCGAGCCTTATGCAAAAGGTGGTAAGATTGGTTTATTTGGTGGTGCTGGAGTAGGTAAAACGGTATTGATCCAGGAGTTGATTAACAATATTGCAAAAGGTCACGGTGGTCTTTCTGTATTCGCAGGAGTAGGAGAAAGAACGCGTGAAGGAAATGATTTACTTCGTGAGATGTTAGAGTCAGGCATTATCAAATATGGTGATGACTTTATGCATTCTATGGAAGAAGGAGGATGGGATCTTTCTAAGGTTGATAAAGAAGTAATGAAAGAATCTAAAGCTACTTTCGTATTCGGACAGATGAATGAGCCACCAGGAGCACGTGCTCGTGTTGCTTTATCAGGTCTTACGATTGCAGAATATTTCCGTGACGGAGCTGGAGATGGACAAGGAAAAGATGTACTTTTCTTCGTAGATAACATCTTCCGTTTTACACAAGCAGGTTCTGAGGTATCAGCACTTCTAGGACGTATGCCGTCAGCGGTAGGTTACCAACCAACATTGGCCACAGAGATGGGTGTGATGCAGGAGCGTATTACTTCTACTAAGAAAGGATCTATTACGTCTGTACAGGCAGTTTATGTACCTGCAGATGATTTAACGGATCCAGCACCAGCAACAACATTTGCTCACTTAGATGCAACAACAGTATTATCTCGTAAGATTGCTGAGCTAGGTATTTACCCAGCGGTAGATCCATTAGATTCTACATCAAGAATTCTTACAGCTGATATTTTAGGTGATGAGCACTATAATTGCGCACAAAGAGTAAAAGAGCTTTTACAGCGTTATAAAGAATTACAAGATATTATTGCTATTCTTGGTATGGAAGAATTATCTGAAGAAGATAAACTAGCGGTAGGGCGTGCACGTCGTGTACAGCGTTTCTTATCTCAGCCATTCCACGTAGCGGAACAGTTTACTGGTATCCCAGGATGTTTAGTAGATATTAAAGATACAATTAAGGCATTTACAATGATTATGGATGGTGAGTTAGATCACTTACCAGAAGCAGCGTTTAACCTTAAAGGAACAATCGAAGAAGCTATCGAAGCTGGTGAGAAAATGTTAGCTGAAGCATAAATTAGTATAGAGAAGTTAGCAATGAAGTAGTAAGAGTAATTTTTTTCTTATTTGCTTAACACTAATTACTCAATACTTAATACTTTAAAAATATGTATTTAGAAATAGTAACTCCAGAAGCAGTTTTATTTAGTGGTGAGGTAACTTCAGTTGCTGTGCCAGGTGTGAATGGAGAATTTCAGATGTTAGATAATCACGCACCAATCGTTTCTTTATTAGGAAAAGGAAATGTAAAAGTGTACGGAGATATGAATCTGGAAGAGGAAGTAGCGGAGAAGTTTTCTAAAGAAAATGGAGTTACACTTCTTTCTATCAATTCTGGAACTATCGAAATGAAAGATAATAAAGTAATTGTTTTAGCTGACTAAATGTATTTTTATTAGTTATTACAATTATAAAGATTGTTATATTTAATCCCTGTTATATACTAACAGGGATTTTTTTATGCTTTTTAATAAGTCTTTTCCATATTCTACTTCTCTTACAAATCACGTGAAGATTGCGGCCATTTTGAGTTTCGCGGTAGTTTTTATACTTAATTTTTTGCAACCTTTTGGAGCAAATAACTTTAATCACCCTTATAAGGACCTTTATTTTATAGGTTATGGAATTATTTCGTTTATAGTATATCTTTCTCTTTATTTTTTATCGAGATACTATTACTTGAATTTTAAAAGGTGGAGATGGAGTGAAGAATTTATATTTTGTTTTCTCTACATTTCGATTGCAATTACTATCTCGTTTTTTTATACTGAATTATCTATAAATAAAAGATCGAACTTTATCAATTTTGATTTTTTCATTAAGTGGTTTCGATTTATATTTCTCGGTTTTGGAATAATTTTATCCGTAGTCTCGTTCTTTTTGAGAAACTACTACGGAAAAACAATTGAGAGTATAGAAAAAGTTGATTTAAGTTATAATAGAAAAGTGTTGCTAAAGAGTTCTTTGAAAAAAGAATCTTTTTTAGTGGTATTAGCAAAAGTTATTTATGTTAAGTCAGAAGATAATTATGTAAACATTTATTACGAAGAAGGACAAGAGATAAAGAAGAAAGTAATGCGTAACACACTTTCGTCGGTACTTGATCAATTAGAAAATATGATTAGAGTGCATAGATCATATATTATTAATCCTCGCTATATTTCTTCGCTAGAAGGTAATGCACAAAATGGTAAAGTGCGTCTGGATAATATAGAAGAAGTCATTCCTGTGTCTAAAACTTATTTTGATGAGGTAAAATCTCATACGAATTGACCCCAGAAAAGTAAAATTTCACCACAAAAAATATTTCTCTACCACAGAAAGTATGTAATCATCACATTCTTTTTTTTGTGTATATCAAAGCCTGTTTATTTGAACCATTAAACAGTTAGAAATATTAGAAATGAAGACATTTATTAAAGCAGGAAAGATAATTATCGCAGCAACAATTCTCTTAATAATTGGGAGTATACTATACATCAGATTTTCTAGATATACAGATGCAATGATTTATCATACCAACGGATTAGAATATGAAATTTTTGAAACCTCTATGAATCATTCAGAGTACTATTTTGAAATTGATCAGAATACTCAATTACATGGAGTTCTTTTTAAACCGAAGACTCAAGATCCAATAGCTACTATTATTCATTATTCTGGTAAGGGTATGCATTTAATGGCATCCCAAAAGTATTATGAGATTTTAACGAAAAAAGGATTTCAAGTATTTAGTTTCGAACGTAGAGATTTTGGAAGATCTACAGGAGTAGCTAGTAATTCATTAATGCTAAAAGAAGATGCTTTATATGTATTTGATAAAATAGTTGCCGATGAGAATATGACAGAAAAGCCAATAGTGATTTGGGGGCAATCATTGGGAGGATCATTTGCTATAATGAATGCGGCAGAGCGCAGTGATAAAATAGCTGGAGTGATTATAGAGGGCACATTTAATTCGTTTCCTGATATAGGAAAGGTGTATGCAAAAGCAATAAATTTAGAAAACTTTAAATGGATGATACCATTATTAATGAATAATGATTTTCCTGCCGAAAAAGAAATAAAAAAGATAAGTAAGCCAATAGTTATTATCCATAGTGATGCAGATGAACAGGTTCCTTATGAACTAGGGAAGAAACTTTATGAAGCTTCAGATAAAGCGAACACAGAGTTTTGGAAAATACAAGGAAAACATATTAGAGGAATATTCGATTATGAAGAAGAATATGTTCAAAAGTTTATAGATATAATAGATTAATTAATTTTTCATTGTTAAGTAATTTTTAAAGAATGATAACATTCATAACTTTTGATCAATGTTAGTTTCATAAAGTCTTAAAGTTGAGCTAAACCAAGCTAAGAAAAGCAATATTAATTTTAGTGTTTAACTAACTTAAAAATTACCAAAACATGAAAAAAATTCTTGTATTTTTAGTTCTAACTACAATTTTTTGTGGATGTGAATCAAATGAGGATGTTTACCTTTTTGATGAGAAATTAACAGAAAGTAAAAGTTCTAGTTTCTATTTGGATTTAGCTTATCAGCATGCTCCGGTGCATTATCAAGATGTAGATCGCACAGGTTCTCATGGTTTAAGTGGAAAAGCAGATTATATAACTCGTTATGATTTCGATGGTGACCTTAATGCTAAAAATAATTGGGATAATATAGCTAATTCTTCCAGAAAAGGAAACGCTGTGGGATATTATTCTGTGGTAGAAACAAGTACACATTACTTTATTACATATGCTTTTTTTCATCCAAGAGATTGGACGGATATATGGTTTTTATACAGGCTTGATGAGCATGAAAATGATCTTGAAGGTGTATTAACCATAGTTAAAAAAGATAATTCTACTTATGGTAAGGCAATAGGAATAGTAACTGTATTTCATTCTGACTTTTATTCTTATAAAGCATCCAATTCTGGTTTGACTAATGGAAATGAAGATATAGACGGTACTTTAACTACACAAAATCATAACGGAGTTAATCGATTTAAAACATCCGCCGAGGCAAAAGGACATGGTATCAAAGCACACGCAAAACAACAACCAGGAGGAAGTGATTATGTAGTATATTTTCCAAGTAAAACTACTAGCGAATACCCATCCGATATTTATGATAGAAACGTAAAATATAAATTAGTAAATATATTCGAAAATGGAGGTATGTGGGATCAACGTTTTAATACTGATCTTTTTAGTAATGCTAAATCATTTCAGAAATCCTATGGTAATGGAAGTGCCAATGCTCCTTGGAATTGGGATGATAAAAATGATGGAGGCAACCAAGGTTTATTGGCAGGAGGTATTGCATATTATCCGGCACATCTAGTAGATGAATATTTTGATGGATTAGGAGGTTTTAGTAAAACTTATATCTACAATCCATACCTAGGCATAGAATAATCAAGAATAGTGTTGAATGTATGTAAAGGAGCTAAAGCATAGATGTTTTTAGCTCCTTTTTCATATGGCAAATTGATATCAAACTAGATAATAATAAGGATTTTATATAAAATTATGTTAAACGATTATTTATAGGTAAAACGTTTTATACATTTCGAGGATAGACATAGCTCAACGTAATGATTAAGAATATAGTTACTCTAATTTTTTTCAGTTTTACAACATTAGTTTTTGCTCAGAAACGATCTTTAAGTCATGAAGATTATGATCTCTGGAAAAGTATTACGGATACTAAAATATCCAATAAAGGAAAATTGATCGTTTCTGTGATTACAACTTCTACAAAAAGAGGAGATGTATACATAGAAATTTACAATACAGAAAATAACAAAAAATTCACTTTTTTTAACGGGTATAATTCTTCAATCACACAAGACGAAAATTTTGTGATTTTCCAACGGAAACCAAAATATGAGGTCATTCGAAAAGAGAAAAAGAAAAAGGTAAAAAAAGAAAAACAGTCAAAAGATGATTTGTTTATCTATGATGTAAATAATAATAAAATATATGATTCTATTGTAAGAGCAAGTTTTTACAAGATTCCAGAAGAGTCTAATGATTGGTTAGTTATAGAAAAATTTAAGAATAAGAAACCGGAAAAAAAGAAAGAAGATTCTCTGAAAACTAATGAAAAAGATACTGTCAAATCTAAGTTAGGAAAGGCGTTTAAGCAGAATTATGCATTAGTATATAACCTAAAGACTAAAGAAAAAGATACTATTTTTCAAATCAAGGATTTTGTTCTTTCAAAGGAAGGCAGGAAATTCTATTATACAAAGAAAAACCAAAAGAAGAAAGAAAAAGATCTAGGAGTCTTCGAATATGATATCGTTTCTAGATCTAAGATAGTAATAGATACTACTAATTATATTTATGATAAATTATCAGTTGATAGAACGGGGAAGCAATTTTCCTATATCGCCGCAAAGGACTCTACTCACATAGATTCATTAAGGTATCAGTTATTTTATTATAAAGATAAAAAGCTACTAAATTTAGTAGATACTATAGGAAAAAATCTTAGAAAAAATTGGGAGTTAGGTGCTGGTCAGACCGCATTTTTTTCGGAAAGCGGTAATAGACTTTATTTTTATTCAAAGCCAAAAGTTGAGTATCAAAAAGACACTACACTTTTAGAAGACGAAGTTCCACAAGTAGATGTTTGGAATTGGAAAGACAAAATGATACAGCCTGAGCAAAATGCAAGGTTCGAAGAATTAAAAAATAGCGCATTTATTTCTTATTATAATACCGAAAAAAAAATCCATAGTTCATATACAGGATGAAACATTTGAAGATATTATTTTAGATAAGAACAGAGAACAAAGATTTATATTAGGAGCTACAGGCGCTCCTTATGATGTCAAACGTTCCTGGGCTATGCCTTGGACCAAAGATTTCTACGTAATAGATACATATACTGGTCAAAAACGTTTGGCACTCAGGGAAACAGCTTTACAACCCTATTTGTCGCCTGATGGGAAGTATGCTTTGTATTATAATATATTTAAAAAATATTGGTTTTCATTAGAATTGTCGACGTTGAGAAAAACTAATCTTACGAAGAAAGTTGAGGTAGCTTTTTATGACGAAGATGATGATCATCCTATGTTACCATATCCACATGGTTTTGGAGGATTTGATAAAGATGGTAATGGGTTGATTTATAATAAGTTTGATGTTTGGAAAGTTTCAATGTCTGGAGAAACAATACCTATTAATATTACAGCTAATGGAAGAAAAAATAAAATAGAATATAGAACTCAAAGATTAGATGCAGAAAACCCCAATAATGCGTCTTATAGTGCTAATGAGCTATTGATTACAAGCTTTGATATGACGACTAAAGCTTCAGGTTTATATGTGTTAACAGATGATAAGTTAGTAGAAAAAATAAAACCGACAGAATTCTTTTTAAACAAATATAAGAAGGCTCAAAAAGGAGAAGTATTCACGTTTAGGAGACAAAACTTTAATACATTTCAGGATTTATATTATACAAATACTAATTTTCAAAACACTACGCGAATTACAGATGCAAACCCTCAGAAAAAAGATTTTAAATGGGGAACAGCAGAGCTTTTTAGCTGGAAGGCTTATGATGGTAAAGAGTTAGAAGGGATTATCTATAAACCGGAAAACTTCGATCCATCAAAAAAATATCCTTTGATTACGTACTTTTATGAAAAACGATCGGATAGTTATAGAAATTATTATACTCCGAGGCCGAGCGCTTCTATTGTAAACCCTTCTTATTTGGTAAGTAATGGTTATATCATGTTTGTGCCTGATATTGTTTATGAAGATGGTAAACCAGGTCCTAGCTCATATAACTGTGTCGTTTCTGGAGTAGAGGCTTTAGAAAAATTAGGTTATGTAGATAGTGAAAATATAGGAATTCAAGGTCAGAGTTGGGGAGGATATCAGGTAGCCTATTTAGTAACGGTAACCAATAAGTTTAAAGCTGCTATGGCTGGAGCTCCAGTAAGTAACATGACCTCTGCATACGGTGGAATCCGTTGGCAATCCGGATTAAGTAGAGCGTTTCAGTATGAGAGAACTCAAAGTAGAATTGGAAAAAACTTGTGGGAAGGTTTTGATCTATATATAGAAAACTCCCCATTATTTGGAATTCCTAAAATAGAAACACCGCTCTTAATGATGCATAATGATAAAGATGGAGCAGTTCCTTACTATCAAGGTATAGAAATGTTTATGGGGATGCGTAGACTGCAGAAACCAGTTTGGCTTTTAGTATATAATGATGAAGCGCATAACTTAAGAAAAGAAAAAAACCGACAAGACCTTTCAATTAGAATGATGCAATTTTTTGATCATTATTTACAGGGAAAACCAGTCCCAAAATGGATGACAAATGGTGTTTCCAGAGTAGAAAAAGGGAAAAATCTTGGATATGATTTGGAAGAAAAGTCTTCGGAAACAGAAAAAACTATTCCCAGTTCCAACTGATAAGATGCCAATCAATTTCATCACTTTTGTACACAAGCAGATTTTTAAAACCGATGGCTTTATGAGCTTGTAGTGATCGTAAATTATTAGCTGCGACTTCTGTGATTAGAAGATCATATTTTTCTTGTAATTCGAGTTTCATTTTTTGGTATAAACTTCTAAATATTCCTTGACCGCGGTATTCCTTGTCAATACAAACTTGCCCCATAACAATATATGTCTCATTTTGATCAAATGAACGTTCTATTTTTCTAAACATAGGCCTAAGCACAGGAATATCATTTCCAAAATCTGCTGTCATACAAAGCGTGTAACCAACCACAAGATCTCCATCCTTTGCAATTACATGTGGCTGTTGGTCATTCATCTTTTTTAGGATATTCAAATCATGTTCTACAGTAACAAAACCTTCTTTTTCTTTTTCACTTTGAGAAATTGAGGCCGTTAGGTTTTTCTGTTGAAGTTTAATGATTTGTTCCAACTCCTTATCTGATGTAGCAATTGTATATTTTAGATGCTTAAGATTCATTTTTTTATTGATAGGATTCTAAATATAAAGATAAGATTCTAATCATTGTTTAAGAAGACATAAAGATAGGATTATAGACCTATCTTTGCCGAAAATATTTTTATGTCAAATCAGTTTCTTAATCTAGGAGTTGCTGCTCCTTTACAAAAGAGTTTAGCAGACTTGAACTTTTCTGTACCTACAGATATTCAGGAAAAATCAATTCCTACCTTATTACAAAAGAAAGATGATTTTGTTGGTTTAGCGAAGACTGGAACAGGAAAAACAGCAGCTTTTGGTTTACCGATACTGCAATTGGTTGATTTGGATTCCCCAAAAATTCAAGCGGTGATACTGGCTCCTACTAGAGAACTTGGACAACAGATTTATAACAATTTAGTTTCCTTTTCCCAGTATTTGCCCACTATATCTATAGCTTCGATATGTGGAGGAATCCCTATTAAACCACAAATAGAGCGTCTAAAGGAAACTACCCATATTGTGGTTGCAACTCCAGGACGATTAATTGATTTAATAAAACGAGATAAGATTGATATAACAAGTGCAGATTATCTGGTTCTAGATGAGGCAGATGAAATGATTAGTTCTTTAAAAGAAGGATTGGATGAAATCGTTGCTGTTTTGCCAAAAAAAAGAAGAACGATTTTGTTTACAGCAACAATGCCAGGAACTATAAAACAGCTGATCCAGAATTATATGTCCAAGCACGTGATTCAGGTAAGTGCAGACATGGAAACCATAGGGCATCAGGGGATTGATCACCGATTTGTAGTTGTAGAACCTATAGAAAAGTTAGAAGTTCTAATGCATTTTCTTAGTGCTAAAGAGGGCGAACGAGGTATTATTTTTTGTAAAACAAAAGCAGCGGTTAATAAACTAGCCAAAAACTTGGCAATCAATAAGTTTTCTTCTGGTGCACTTCATGGAAGTTTGTCACAACCCATAAGAGATAGAATAATGGAGCAATTTAGAGAGGGACATATAAACATTCTTGTTGCTACAGATTTAGCTGCCAGAGGAATTGATGTAAAAGAGATATCCTATGTAGTGAATTATCATTTGCCAGATGTGTATGAGACTTATGTACATCGTAGTGGGAGAACTGCAAGAACGGGAGCCAAAGGATTATCCTTAACTGTATTACAAAAAGAAGAAATTGAAGATTTACAAGAGTTTACAGAAGAATTAGGAATTACTTTTAAGGAGTTTAAGAAAGCAGATGCTCAAAGCATAGAAGAGAATAATACACTTTTATGGGCTAAAAAAATATTTAAAACCAAACCGAATCACGAAGTATCGACAGAGTTTAAAGAAAAAATTAAAACTGTTTTTCATCACCTAACAAAAGAGGAATTGATTGAGAAAATACTAGCGAATCATCTGGCAGAAAAAAAGAATATTAGCGCTCTCAAGATAGAAACCCCTAAAAAGAAAAAGAGGTAACTTTTTTTTTAGATATCTCATTGAGACATATAAGAATACAAAGGTCTTTATAAGTAAAAGCGGCTATTTTAAAATTAAAACACTAAAAACTACCTATAGAAATTTAGTAAAAGAGTGGCATCCAGATAAATTTCTTGAAGGAAATCCAATGCGTGAAGAGGCAGAAGAAAAAAGTCGAAAAATCATAGATGGATATCATTTTTTGGTAAGCATAGCACCAGAAACAAAAGCAGCTAATCAAGAAGCATATAATAAAACTTTAGCGGAATCAGGTATAGCAGATTTTCAGCACAAAGAATTGTTGTTAGAGGTTTCATTTTTAGACGGTACTACGTATGAATATTTCGGAGTTCCTAAGAATGTATATGTGAAATTAATTAATTCTGATAGGCAATTTAGATTTGCAAAAAGAAGTATTTTTAACTCTTACTTATATAGGAAATCAAAGAAAGATTTGATAATTGCTTAGTACACGAAAAACGATATATAAAGTTGTAATTATAACGTTATATTTTAGAAAAGCATTAGCAGTTTTTTCGTTCTATTATGAAGATAGTAAGTGAATCTAAATTATCTGGGTTAAATAGTATTATGTATTTTTGTCATTATGCAAAGCTTCCCAAAAAAACTTCAAAAAAAGCTCACGGATAGAGAACAAAGTAGTGCACTTCGTAAATTGGGTAGAACTAATAATCTTGTTGATTTCCAATCAAATGATTATTTAGGCTTTGCTTCTTGTAAAACAATTTTTGATACATCACATAAGGCATTAGAAGTAAAAGGAAGTTTTCAAAACGGTGCTACTGGTTCTCGTTTGCTATCTGGAAATCATCAATTATATACAGAAACCGAAACAATCCTTACCGAGTTTCATAATGCGGAATCAGCATTGATTTTTAATTCAGGTTATGATGCTAACATAGGTTTTTTTTCATCAGTACCACAAAGAGGAGATATTATCTTGTATGATGAGCTTATTCATGCTTCGATACGAGATGGAATTACGATGAGCAATGCTAAATCGTATAAGTTTCTTCATAATGACTTAGCGGATCTTAGCCGTCACATTGAGCGAAGTCGGAATGTAGATGCCGTTAATCAAGAAGTGTATATAGTTACCGAGTCAGTCTTTTCCATGGATGGAGATATTCCTGATTTAATAGCTTTTGCTAAATTATGTAAAGAAAACAAGTGCCATTTTATAGTAGATGAAGCTCACGCTACGGGAGTTTTTGGTACTAAAGGGACCGGTTTAATTCAGGAATTGGGGCTAGAAGATAGTGTATTTGCCAGGATACATACTTTTGGAAAAGCATTGGGTTGCCATGGGTCAGTAATTTTAGGATCGTCTGAATTGAAAAGTTATTTGGTGAATTTTGCCAGAAGTTTTATATACACAACAGGCTTACCACCTCATTCACTTGTGGTTATTGAAGCAGCCTATGAAGAATTGAGAACTACTATAGAAATTGAAAGACTAAGAAGTAATATCCGTTTTTTTAATCAGAAATTAGAGTCAACTAATTTAAAATCACTTTTTATAAAAAGTAATTCTTCGATCCATTGTTGCGTAATTTCGGGTAATGAGAAAGTAAAAGCGGTAGCATTACATCTTCAAGAAAATGGATTTAATGTAAAACCTATCCTCTCTCCTACTGTTTCTGAAGGAAAGGAACGTTTGCGTTTTTGTTTACATTCTTATAATACAAAAGAAGAAATAGCAGAAGTTCTAGAGTTGTTAGCTACCTTTGTTTAAAATTAAAAAGACACATTATCATGTCTGACAGGGCTATCACAAATTCGAAAAAAATATTTATCACAGGAATAGGAACGGATGTAGGCAAAACAGTAGCTTCGGCAATTGTTGTTGAGGCGTTACAAGCTGATTATTTTAAACCCGTTCAGGCAGGAGATTTATCATGTTCTGATACTGATAAAGTAAAGGAATTGGTGAGTAATACTAATTCCAAATTTCACTCCAATAGTTATGCGTTAGAAACACCAATGAGTCCTCACGCGGCGGCTGAGATTGATGGAACTACAATCAATATCGATACCATTAAGGTTCCAAAAACGAAGAACGATATCGTTATTGAAGGAGCAGGAGGATTATTGGTTCCACTAAATGAAGAAGATACTATTTTAGATCTTATTAACTCTGATTATAAAGTGATCGTAGTTTCTAGACATTATTTGGGAAGTATTAATCACACATTGATGACAATAAAGTTATTACAAGAGAAAGGATTTGATCCAGCGATTATTTTTAGTGGAGATGAACATGTAACTACAGAGGATATTATCAAAAAAATGACTAAAGCTAGGGTTATCGGTAGAATCGATGATGAACCTTACTTTGATACGATGGTGATTAAGGAATATGCAGATTTGTTCAGATATAGATTAGAGGAATTATGAGTCTAAAAGAAAGAGATAAAAAACATCTTTGGCATCCGCTTACACAACACAAAATTCATCCAGATGCTTTACCTATAGTAAAGGCTGAAGGAGCCTTGTTATTTGATGATGATGGAAAAGAATATATAGACGGAATTGCTTCTTGGTATACGGCTATGTACGGACATTGTAATCCTTACATCATAGAAAAGGTAAATGAGCAAATGCGGAATCTGGATCAGATTGTTTTCGCCGGATTTACACATGAACCGGCGATTCATCTTTCTGAGGAATTGATCAAAATATTACCTCAGAATCAAGAAAAAATCTTCTTCTCTGATAATGGATCTACAGCAAATGAGGTGGGAATTAAAATGGCGCTGCAGTATCATTTTAATAAAGGTGAAAAGAGAAATACGATTATTGCTTTTAATGATGGTTTCCATGGTGATACTTTTGGAGCCATGTCTGCATCTGGATTGTCCGTGTATAATGGTCCTTTTGAAGACTTTTTTATAGATGTACAAAGAATTGCGACTCCTAATAAGGAAAATTTTGATGAGGTTATAAAGGAATTATTAAGGATCATCTCTACATATGATGTGGCTGCGTTTATTTATGAACCATTGGTCCAGGGAGCAAATGCCATGCATATGTTTGAAGCAGTTTATCTAAATGAAATCCTTCAGATTTGTGTTACAAACAATATCATTACTATTGCAGATGAGGTGATGACAGGTTTTGGTAAAACTGGAAAAAACTTTGCTTCAGAGTATATGGAAACCAAGCCGGATATTATATCTATGTCCAAGGCTTTAACAGCAGGTTTTGTTCCGATGGCTGTAACTAGTTGCACACAAGAGATATATAATGCGTTTTTGGATGATTCTATTGGTAAAGCTTTTTTTCATGCGCATACCTATTCCGCTAATCCAATAGCTTGTTCTGTGGCTATTGCAGGAATTGAACTTTTAGGATCTGAAGAGATTCAGAAAAACATTAAAACTATTATAAAATCTCATACAGATTTTGATGCCAAAATAAAGAACCACCCCAAGATAAAAACTACGCGACAAAAAGGAGTCATATATGCTTTAGATCTTGATATAGAAATGGATCGTTATGGTAAAAAAAGATATGAGATCTTTGATCATTTCATGCAACATGGAGTTTGTCTTCGTCCTTTGGGTAAAACCATCTATATATTACCACCATATGTGATAACTAAGGATCAATTGAATAAAATTTATGACACCATCCTGATGCTCTTATCTAATTTATAAATTATAATTTAACTAGTTTTACTAAGACAAAACACTTGAATTGATGCTTTTTCTGGATAACTATTTTACAATAGAAAACAGGTTAAATACCTGCTTTCTTTTTTATTCTGTTACCGAATTTTTTTTATCCAATGCTTCTTTGAATTCTTCTTTATTATCAATGTAGAAAGCTAAGGTTTTAAATTTTCTTTTAATTCCGTAAAGTCCGATTATAGTATTTTCTTTCTTTACATGGATAACTATATTATGACTTTCTAATTCACCTAACGGAGATAGTTTTCTTACAGTATCATTAAATTCAATAGGTTTTGAAGAAATCTCAATAGATTTTATGTTATTGATGTCTATTCTTGCTTCACTTAAGATTCCATATCGTAGATGAATTGTATTCTTTTCGATTGAAAAAGATCTTTTAAACATTGATTTTAAAAATCCAAAAATCTGAAACCCAGAATAGATACTTAGTGCACTTACTAACCAGGCTGCTGTAATACTCCATTTACTAAGAAGAATATTTAGCACATATGTTTCTATTGCGATTATTGGAATTAATGCAATTAAAATAGGGATGGTACCACTGTTCTTATGATAAGAGAATTCGTTATTTTGTAATTTGGTTTTTCTCCATGAGACGAAACCATAATAAAAAACAGCTATTTCCATAGCAAGTAAAATAGCTATCTTTTTAGGTAATATTTCTTTGCAAGTAATTTTTAAAGTAGAGAAAAAATCACTGTTTTCATTTTTATTAGAATTATATGATTTTAGAGCTTTTCTTACTTTTAATCATAAAACAGTCTTTTTAATTAAAAAAAATATTCATTTTTTTGACCTTCTCCCCATAATAAATCAACAGTTTCATTTGTCTCTTTAAATATAACAAATAGTTCAGTATAAGTCCAGATGTCATTTTGTTTAGTGCCTACAATGCGTATTCTTGCTTCTCCTTTTGGACCTTTAATTGGAACAGAAATGTCAGCGGAACCTTCACCGTTTTCAAATTTTAAGTCACCGCTCATAATACCATTGGTTTCTATGGGTTCTCCTAACATTTGAATTACATATTCATCCTCTTGTGCTTTTATAAGTCCATCTTGATATGGCGTCGAGTTTGTAAACGCTTGAGAGACCCCAAATATAACAGAGCCTAAGAAAACAAAGAATATGATGATTAATGTAAGACAGCCTCCTACAGGAACTACCCAAGGCCAATTTCTGCTAAACCAACTTTTTCGTGGTGTATGTTCTTCCATAATAATTTGATAAGATTCAGTTCATTATATAAGTCTGAAAATCATTGCTTTTGTTACAATTTCAGTATTTATAATTTAATCAAAAAAAACCATATTTAGTTGAACAAAATTTAACAAACCCCTACATTTGCCCAAAAATTTAGTGTTGCAAAACCCTGTATCTATAACTGGAATTTCGTCTATTTCTCCATTAGGAATTACCTCAAAGGAGATTTGGGATTTATACAAAGAATCATCACATCAGATCACCTTTGAAGATTTCATGGGGAATCAAGCTCCAGTGGCTAAGTTAAACGAAACGTCAAGACAAGAAATTGAAAAACTTAAAGAGGAGAATTCTCAGTATACCTCTTTGGATGATTCTGTTTTGTTTGCGGTTTTTGCTGCTAGAAACGCTATAAAAGATGCGAATTGGGAAGGTGAATTTAATTTTGGAATTAATGTTGGTTCTTCTAGGGGAGCAACAGGTCTTTTTGAGGAGTATCATAAAGAATTTTTAGAGACTAATCAATCTTCTACCTTGAGTTCGCCTACTACTACTTTGGGTAATGTATCTTCTTGGATTGCTCAGGATTTAAGATCTAAAGGCCCAGACATCAGTCATTCTATAACCTGTTCCACTGCTTTACATGCAGTACTAAATGGTATCGCGTGGCTTCAATCCGGTTTAAGCGATAAATTCCTAGTAGGAGGAAGTGAGGCTCCACTAACTCCTTTTACGATTGCCCAAATGAAAGCTTTGAAGATTTATGCTTCAGGTAGAAATGAAGCCTATCCTTGTCAGGCAATGAACTGGAATAAAATCAGAAATTCTATGTTTTTAGGAGAAGGAGCAGGCGTTGCTTGTTTAGAAAATGGGATTAAAGAAAATGCGTTAGCATTAATCTCTGGTATTGGATACGCTACAGAAGCATTAACACATAATATATCTATATCTACAGAGGCGGATTGTTTTCAGAGATCAATGAAAATGGCTCTAAAGACAACAGATTTAGAAGAGGTCGATGCAATAGTATTGCATGCCCCAGGAACTGTGAAGGGTGACCAAGCAGAGTATAATGCTATTAAAACTGTTTTTGGAGAGCGTATTCCAGCATTAACAACCAATAAATGGAAAATTGGTCACACATTTGGGGCTAGTGGAATTTTGAGTATGGAACTGGCTATTTTAATGATGAAACATCAAGAGTTTATACCAGTCCCTTATATAGAGCATAAAAAAATTCCCAAAAAATTGAGTAAAATTATAGTCAATGCTGTTGGATTTGGCGGAAATGCAGTTAGTATTTTATTAGAGCTGCCAGAAAAAAAGAATTAGAATAAAGATAGATTGTTATTAAAACTATCGAATTTGATAAAGCTAATTTGTGTTTTTTGATTTTAAACAATTACTTTTGAAAATTCACATACCATTAATTTTATGAGCGTTATTAGACACGATTGGACATCGCAGGAAATACTAGATATCTATAATAAACCATTAATGGAGTTGCTTTATGAAGCAGCAACAATTCATCGAGAATATCATGATCCTAATACTGTACAGGTATCTACTTTGTTATCTATTAAAACAGGTGGGTGTCCCGAAGACTGTGGGTATTGTCCACAAGCGGCAAGATATCACACAGATATTAAGGGTAATGATTTGATGAGTGTACAGCAAGTAAAAGCACAAGCATTACGTGCCAAATCTTCAGGAAGCTCTAGAGTATGTATGGGAGCAGCTTGGCGTAATGTAAAAGATGGTCCTGAGTTCGATAACGTATTAGAAATGGTACGGACAATCAATAAACTAGAAATGGAAGTTTGTTGTACCTTAGGAATGATTACAGAAAATCAGGCACAACGTCTTGCAGAAGCTGGTTTGTATGCTTATAATCATAATTTAGACACATCAGAAGAATACTATAAAGAAGTAATTTCTACCAGAGGTTACGAAGACCGTTTAGAAACAATAGATAATGTTCGTAAAACTAATGTAACTGTATGTAGCGGTGGTATTATAGGAATGGGTGAAAAATCCGAAGATCGAGCAGGAATGTTAGTGGCTTTGGCTAAATTGGATCCACAACCAGAATCGGTACCGATTAATGCACTCGTTGCTGTTGATGGTACACCAATGGAAGATCAGACGCCTGTAGAAATTTGGGATATGATTAGAATGGTTGCAACAACTAGAATTGTAATGCCGCAAACACAGGTAAGATTGTCCGCAGGAAGAACAGAAATGAGTAGAGAAGGGCAAGCAATGTGCTTTTTTGCTGGCGCAAATTCAATTTTTGCAGGAGATAAATTATTAACAACTCCTAATCCTGATGTAAATGAGGATATGGCAATGTTTAAGAAATTAGGATTAAATCCTCAAAAACCATTTGTTAAAAAGGCTCAACCTGATACGATAGAAGCAGAAGATTCTAAGTATGAAGCAAAAGGAGAAAAGCCTAAATGGTCAAGACCCGATCATACCATTGAAAAAAATGAACTTGCCAAGCAGAAAGCTAAAGAAACTGTTTATAGAGATCGATAAACAATAGTAGAAATTTTTGATAATACAAAATCTTGATATTGTTTTGCGAACTTTAAATTTAACAAACCGTGATGTTAACTATTTTTTATGCCAAATGGTATTAATCAATTTTTTAATAAGTGCCCATAATGGGCTTTCATAGTCAGTGGAATTAAATTTAGAGCAAATACCAAGAGTTGAGTCAATCACCAAAGAAGAATTTCTTAAAGAATATTTTATACCACAGAAACCAGTGGTTATTCGGAAATTAATAGAAGATTGGCCGGCATATAAGAAATGGGACCTAGAGTATATTAATAAGGTAGCTGGTGATAAAGAGGTGCCTTTATTTGATGATAGGCCGATAAATTCTGAATTTAAATTTAACGAACCACATACAAGTATGAAAATGAGCGAGTATGTGAATTTGTTAAACTCAAAGCCTACTAATTACAGAATCTTTCTATATAATTTACTAAAAGAAGTACCAAAGCTTAGGGAAGATTATAAGTACCCTAAAATCGGTTTAAGATTACTAAAAAAAATGCCTTATCTTTTTTTTGGAGGCCAGGGTTCTAAGGTGTTTATGCATTATGATATTGATTTGGGTAATATTCTTCATTTTCATTTTCATGGAGATAAACAATGTATATTATTTCCTCCATCTGAAACTAAATATTTATATAAAGTACCTCACGCGCTAATTGCACATCAGGACATTGATTTTACAAATCCCGATTTAGAAAAATGGCCTGCCCTTAAAAAAGCTAAAGGATATATAGCGAATCTTACACACGGCGAAACACTTTATATGCCAGAAGGATACTGGCATCAGATGACCTATCTCACACCAGGGTTTTCTATGAGTATTCGCGCGATGGCTACGAGATTAGGAAATATGAACAAAGCAGCATACAACATTTTCTTTATGCGGTATTTTGATAATGCTATGCGTAGGATTGGTGGTCAGAAATGGATGGATTATAAAAATGAAATAGCTATCAAGAGAACCAACAAGAGGTGTAATTTGTAAGTAGAGAAACCTTGCAACTTTTTTGATTTCTTTTTGTCTTTATAAAAAGAAGATCATATAATCTCTATGCATGGAATTTGTGAATATTATTTTGTTAATAAGTGCTTCTCAAGGATTTCTTTTTGGTTTTGCTATTTTACTTTCCCCATATTTTAAAAGCGAAACGAATAAATATTTAGGATATTCAATTTTAATTTTGGCTTTTTTAATGTTTAATGTATATCTAGATACGTTGGAGATATATCAGCAATATCCTAAACTCTTGATTTTATATGATATAGAATGGATATTTTTGTTTCCAGTTTTTTTCTTTCATTACATACTAAAATCGATAGATCATAATCTACTAGAAAACAAGAACCTTTTTCTATTATATATTCCATTTTCATTCTCTGTAATCATAAATATTGTTTTTAATCTAGAGTACGTTTATGGATGGTATATGTATTCATGGGAATATAAAGAGTTAGTTTATGGTTGGGTTTTTAATATCCAGGAGTTTGGTTATTATTCCTTTAATTTTGTGATTGCAATTTGGGCATATAGTATTCTCAAAAACAAAAAATATGTAGACCACCAAAATGGTAAATGGTTAAAAAGGTTATGTATTTGGGAGGTTGTATTAGTCGCTTCCTGGATTCTGGTTGATATTACTGATATGATTTTCGGGATAGGTTATGAAATTGGTATCTTTATAATATGTTCTGGAGCATCTTTGTTTATTTTTTGGATTGTATATAATGGAATTTATTCATTAAAACTCACGAATACGCAAAAGGGCTTTATTAGTGTTGACCATAATGATGTACATAGAAAAAAATTGGAGATTTCAGTTTCTCAACATTCATTTTCTAAGAACAATGTATATTTCCAAAAACTAGAAAGTTTATTACAAAAAGATTATATCTATCGCAACCCAAATTTGAATCAAGAAATGATTGCAGAAACTCTAAATATAAGCTCTGGTTATCTTTCCCAAATTGTAAATGACGTTACTAAAAAGAATTTTACGGCATATATTAATTCATATCGTGTAAAAGAGGTAAAAGATATGATACTCAATGAGGAGTTTGATAAATACAGCTTATTGGCAATAGGATTAGAAGCGGGTTTCAAGTCTAAAACTACATTTTATACTTCTTTTAAAAAAGAAACTGGATTAACTCCAAACCAGTTTAAAACGAATCAGAAAAAGGTGCTGATTTTTTAAATGTTCATATTTCGGAACATTGATTCTCTATTTACTGTCTAGTTTTGACTCCAATCAGAAGCTGTGTTTATCTATTTAGATTTATAGACTATTATCTTTCTTTATAACTTCATGCAACTGATTGATTTTTTAATTGTCAATAGTGATGTAATTCTTAAAACGGAATAGTATGATTTTAGATTTTTTTAAAAAGTATTTTTTAGGGTTCATTTTAGTGTTTGTAATAGGATGTCAATCCGATGATGATGCACCGATCATTATAGAAGAGACTATAAATGGATTCTGGTTAGCCGCAGATAAAGGGTATATCATTGAATTTACAGATGATCAAGATACGCTTTACGGTATAAATACTTCTGGGTGTTCAGTGCTCGATGATAATTTTGATGCAGATGAATTTGCAGGTTTTCAATTCGATCTGGTTAATGCAAATGAATTAATAGGTGTTTCAGAACTAGTAGCTTCGGATCTTACATTTACAAGATTAGAAAATCAAAACGAGTTTTGTTTGCCGGATCAGATTTTGAGGACCGAAGATCCAAAGATTAATTTTGATCACTTCTGGAATATCTTCAATGATTACTATGCTTTTTTTGAAACAAGAAATGTGGATTGGTCTCAATATGAGAGTTTGCGTGATCAGGTAACTGCTGAGAATTTTTATGAAACTATTGGTGAGTTAGTACTTTTACTAAATGATGGACATGTGATCATTGAAGATGAAGAAAATAATATTAGTATAGATGCTGGTTTGCCTAGTTTATTAGAGAGATTAAATGCAGGATTAATAGGAGATTTAACAATTGATTCAGCAGAAGATTATGATAGACTATATAATCAACGATTTGAGGTGATAACACTAAAATATTTTGGAGGAGAGTTCGAGATAGATGAAAGCGAAAATATTGCTTGGGGTATGCTAGATAGTGATATTGGATATGTGAATATTCTTGGTATGGAAGGTTATAGCGCTGATGAAAGTACAGAGTTACAGACGTTGAATACCGTTTTAGACAGAATGATGGATGATTTTGAGAATTCGGGAGTGTCTAAATTGATTATAGATACTCGTTTTAATGGAGGAGGATATGATATGGTATCTGTAGAAATAGCATCACGATTTGTAGATCAAGAACGCCTTGCTTTTTCTAAAAAAGCTAGATTAGGGGATAGCTTTACAGAAAGCACTTCTATATCTGTAACCCCTAAAGGAAATTTTCAGTTTACGGATGACATTGTATTACTAACAAGCCCATTAACTGCTAGTGCTGCAGAAATTTTCACACTTTGTATGAAAGATTTACCTTATGTAACTATCGTAGGAGATAATACAAATGGTGTTTTTTCTGATATTTTGGTTCATGTATTGCCAAATGGAGCATCCATAGGATTGTCTAACGAAGTATATAGTGATGCTCAAGGTGTAGTTTATGAAGCGATTGGAATTGGACCAAGTGAGGAGAATAGAGTTCCGTTGTTTTCCAACGATGATTTTAATGAGGAAAAGGATAGTGGAATAGATCGAGCGGTTGAATTACTAAGTAGTGGTAACTGATAGTTTTATTTGTAAAAAATAATCCCGCAATTACTGATTGCGGGATTATTAGTAAAAGAATTATACCATTTCGTAAATGCAGTAAAATCCATTACATATTCCTCTTCCGTAGTCACAATCCATTTCGGTACGACAAGTGTTTGCACCTGGACCTCCCCCACCATTGATTGTTTTTAATTCTTTACTTTTTAGTGTTTTTCCTAATTCAGAAATTTGTTTTAACATATCTTAATCTTTATTTATTCTTATTTATTAAATAATTAAATAACCTATGTTTTAAAGCATTTTTTTTTAAATTAAAGTGTTAGATGAGTATCTATTGTTGCTGAATTGTTATCACTTGTAACTTTAACCAAATCGTTTTTTCCATCTCCGTTGAAGTCTCCAGATGCCCATTTTTGGCTATTAGCATAGCCAGATTGTTTAGTTGCCCAACGTTGAATATTAAAATTGCTTCCGCTTGAAGCGTGTATATCTATACTAATATAACCACCATCATTAAAGGTTTTGGCAATATCATCTTTTCCATCATTGTTAAAATCCCCAACAATACATCTTATAGTGCTTACAAATTCTCCTTGTCTGGTAGCCCATCGTCTTATAGAAAAGCTACTTCCATTAGAAACATGAGTGTCAATACTAATATTTCCTCTATCGTTAAAGGCTTTGGCCATATCATCTTTTCCATCTCCATTAAAATCTCCAGTTATCCAATTTTGGGCATTGGCAAACCCACCTTGTCTTGTAGCCCATCGTCTTTTAGAAAAGCTACTTCCATTAGAAATATGAGTGTCTATACTAATATTACCACCATCATTAAAGGCTTTGGCCATATCATCTTTTCCATCTCCATTAAAATCTCCGGAAACCCATTTCTGATCATTAGAAAACCCACCTTGTCTTGTAGCCCATCGTTTTATAGAAAAGTTTCGTCCATTAGAGATGTGCACATCAATACTTGCATTTCCGCCATCGTTAAAGGCTTTGGCCATATCATCTTTTCCATCATTATTAAAATCTCCAACGACCCATTTTTGAGCATCCCAAAAACCACCTTGTTTGGTAGCCCAACGCTGAATAGAAAAACTACTTCCGTTAGAGATATGAATATCGATACTTGCATTTCCACCATCGTTAAACACCTTAGCATAATCTTGTCTTCCATCCCCATTAAAATCTCCAGACATCCATTTTTGAGCACTCCAAAAACCGCCTTGTCTAGTTGCCCATCTATTTACAGAAAACTTTTTAGGGTACATTTTATTAATACCTTGGATGTCACCTCTAGATAGTTCACGAGCTGTTATAAAGTATGAGCTACCATCTTTTTTTGTTATAGTAGCTTCTGATGGATCACAAAAACAGTTATCTTTTTCACCACAAGCTTTAGCAAAAAAACATGGGCCGTACATCATAAGACTATCAAAATCTAATGTTGATGTTAAATCAAGACCGTCTTGACCCCTTTGGAGGTACGTTTTAAAATTATGATCTTTTCCTGCTTTGATATTGTTATAATTGATAGTAAGGTATTCATTTCGATCAGATCTACTTTGTTCGTGCCATAATCCAATGGCATGACCGATTTCATGAATGGTATTGCCTGTAGAACATCTGTCCGAAAGGGTAATTATTTGAGGTCCTCCCTGTCGGCCAACTGGTGATGAACATCCATCACCTCTTTTAAAAAAAACAAAACTATCAAATAATACATTAGTCCCAGTGTATTTGACAAATCGTAAACTTGTATTACTTTCCCAATGAGCAATAGCATTAGTGATTCTTTCCTGATTGGGTATACTAGAATCAATGGTATAGGGTACTGTATAATTTGGCCATCTGCGATCACCATTTCTTCGTCCGGTACTTTTAGCATCATTTGTATTTTCTTGAGGAGTTATTATGATATCTCCTTCTAAAATATATTTCCCATCTATTTCTTCTACGGTAATGGTTTGATTATCATATAATACTTCTTTTAGTATTCCACTTTTACCGATATATGCAAATTCCTGTGTTACAGAACCATTTTGAATTGATGTATCTGTTGATTCTTCAGAATTTAGTTCTTCAAGAGTTTCTTCATTTTGACAACTCTGTAAAAACACAAAACTTCCAATAACTAAAAATAGTTTTGTAACTATGATTAAAGTTCTTAATGATCTAGGTTTTTTCATTTTTTTAAGTTTTAACATAATAGGAGTAATTTAAATTTTTTCCAATTCACTATGAAAACATCTTTTTCTTAAAAATGAATAAATTTAAACTACTCCATAAAAATAATGTGTTTAGTCACTGTATTAGGACTTTTCGATATTCATCTTCTGTAGTATTATTTTTATAAAGAGGTTGCATAAAGCCCTACAATATATTTTTGATATATAAAATAAGGTTCACCGTTCTCTAGAGCTACTAGATGAGGTACGACTTCGTATTGCAAAATTCCATCATTACCATAGATAGTAAGTTGTCTATCAATTTTTTCAACTTCTTTGTTGTTTATAGCATTTTCAAGTTTTTTGATTTCATCTGCATTTATCTTTCTTCCAAATCGATTTCTTACATTAAAAGTCCATCCGGTAGTAGTTCCTCCACCTCCTCCATAGTTGGGATTTCTCCATTCTTCTTTTAAAATTTTACTTAGTGCGCAGGTAATACAGCCTCCCGATTTTCCAGAGAAAGAATTAGATGAAAAGGATTGGTCATCTTCATAAAACTCCATATTATTAATGTCTTCTTGAATTTCTAAGCTTTCTAGCTCATCTGTATTACAAGAAGTGAAAAGTGATAAAAAAAATAGGACAGCCCCGATTTTTAAAAATGATAATGTTTTCATAAAAGTTTTTTGTTTTTCTACCTACTCTATTGATAAGGCTTTTCGGTATTCGCCTTTTTTATCTAATATTCGTTACTTGATTGAAACAAATGTATAGTGAGAGATGGCCTATTGACAAGTGGAGTAACGCGATATTCGGGAATATCTTCTAGATATTCTCAGAATATCGATTGTTTGTTTTTTTTATCAAAAGTTTGATTTTCAGATGTTTATTTTTTTTAAATGTGCGAATTGATAAAAACAAATAATAATATCTTTACCTACCGTTTAATAGTGTAGATAAAGGTTTAGTTTTTATTAAAATGTGTTTTATAAATGAATTATAAGAGGTTGTTCTTTAAAGTTTTTCTTTTTTTTCTATATGCTAATCATATAATGGCTTTTCAAGAATATCCCACGTCTCATAATTTAGAAGATAGTTATCAATATTTGTCAAAAGCTTTTTATGAAAACGAAAGGGATACGATAAAAGCTCAAGAATACGCCCATAAGTATCTTTTAAAGGCAAGAAAAAATAATGATACAACTAATATAATTCATGGTTTTTACTTAATGTCCTTAATCAGCGAAAGTGCTATTTCTCATAAGTATAGTGATACCATTATTTCATTTACTAAAAACAGCAATTCACCTCAATATCCAATTTATTCATATCGACAGAAGGCAGTAGTATACTTCAATGATGGAGATTTTAAAAAAGCCTTTGATTATTTTCTTAAGGTAAACGAAGAGGCGAAGAAATATGATAATATTGGTCTTCAATATTCCAGTAAAAAGAGTATTGGGATATTAAAAGGATGGATGGGAGAGAATGAAACGGCCTTGGTAAATTTAAGAGATTGTTATCCTTTTTTTTCTAAACATAAAAAGCAAGCACCAGAACAATATTTGGAGTTACTTTTTGCACTTTCAGAGTCGTATAATTTTAATAAAGTATTGGATTCTGCTTCTGTAATAAATAATTTAGGTTATAAAGAATCTTTGGAATTAGAACGTCCCTATTTTCAGAGCTATTTTATTCTGAATGAAGGAATAAACCAATTTAGTAAAGAAAAATATATAGTTGCGAAGGATAGTTTAGTAAAAGCTATTGATTTATTGAAGAAGACTCATGATTTGGCTAATCTTGGTCAAGCACATTATTACTTAGGAAAATCATATGCTGCCATTGGTATGATAGATAGTGCTATAGAAGAACATAAGTTGGTAGATGTTATTTTTCAGAAAAGTCCGCAGATAATTCCAGAGAGTAGAAAGAGTTATGAAATCTTAATCGATCATTATAAAGAAATAAATGACACAGATAATCAGCTAAAATATATTGAAAGATTACTAAGTGTAGATAGTATTTTAAATAGCAATTATAAATATTTAATTAAAAATGTAATTGAAAACTACGATACACCAAAGTTGATAGCCGAAAAACAACAGATTATAAATTCACTAGAAAAAGAAAATCGATTTTCTCTGTTTTGGATGGGATCATTAATAATCCTATGTGTAATTTTTATTTTGGTTTTAGGATATAATTATGTGAAAAATAAAAAGTATAAGAAAAGGTTTGATGAATTATATAACGCAACAAACTCCAATGAAACCCTAAATAAAAAGAATTTAATAATAGAGGGAAAAGACACAATCGGGATCGACGAAACCTTAATTAAAGCAATATTAGTTAGATTAGAAGAATTTGAATCTAAATCAGAATTCTTAAAGCGAAATATAACCACGAATAGTTTAGCCAAAAGTTTTGATACCAATTCTAAATACTTATCCAAAGTAATCAATAGGTATAAGAAGAAAAACTTTAATACATATATTAATGAACTAAGAATTGAATATGTTATAGAGAGATTAAAGACAGATAGAAAATTTAAAAAGTACTCTATACGAGCAATTGCGAACGAAATAGGCTTTAATAGTACGGAGGTGTTTTCTAAAGCATTTTATAAAAAAAATGGAATTCATCCCTCATATTTTATCAAGGAACTAGATAAAAAAGAAAAAGATTAAATAATTCGAATATTTTTAAAAATCTATAAATCAGTAAATTAAAACATGTTTTTCTGGAATATCGTCTACTACTTTATTTAAAACTATTACATAAGAAGGAATAATCTCTATGTTTGTGAAGAACATGAAAAGCATTTTAATATATGAAAGGAAAACAGGTTAAAAGGAAATTAAGTCTTGATAAATTAACTATTGCCAAATTATCCGACACGTCAATAATAAAAGGAGGTAGTACAGACCAATATAGCGATCATCAAAATCCTAATGAGCCAACTGCTACTTGTGCCTCTGTTATAACTTGTACTTCAGTAACTGGCATTGGAAGTGCTACAGTTGGAAATAGACCTACAGAAAAGCTTACTAATTGTAACTGTGGGGTATTATAAATCACGAGATATTTTGAAAGACAATACTTGTAATTATATTTAATAAAAAATAAACGTTAGAGTAGAATGAAAAAAAGAAAATTAAACGGGAGATTACAATTAGATAAGTTGACTATTGCTAAGTTATCTAATAAGAGTTTAGTTAGAGGAGGAGACGATTTAACATTGCAGGATAGCTCATTTGTTATATATTGTTTGACAAAACTCAATGATAATTGTGGTACAATAACTGTGATTGGTGCCACTACAATAGGAGATAGACCTACAGAAGGGCAAACAAAATGTAATTGTGATTTATAAACGTATAATTTTTATTTTAAATAAAACTTCAACAATTAATTTTCAGTACTAGTAAAAGATTTACTGTTTTATTAATTATTTTGAAGTTCATTAACCTTCTCAAAAACTAATTGGTTTTCCCATCCTCTATAGAGGAGGTAATCAATTAGTTTTTTTCTTTTCTTAAAGGCATTTGTTTCAGAAATAGTAGCGAATTTCTTTTCTGCGAGCTCATGAAAAGTTTCTAAATATTCGTTTTCAGGAATTTCTTTTAAAGCCATTTTAATACAGTAGGCAGAGATTTGTCTAAATTTTAATTCTCTAACGATTCTTTGCTTGCCCCATTTCTTAATTCTGAATTTTCCTCTGGCAAAACTTTTAGCAAAGCGTTCTTCATTAAGAAAATTATGTTCCAGAAGATGTAAGATGATCTTTTCTTTTGCCTCCGGAATTAGTTTCATAGAGCTTAACTTATCCTTGATATCTTTATGACAGCGTTCTTGATAAGCACAATAATGCTCCATTTTTTTTAAGGCCTCTGTAACGGTTATGGATTGTGGTGTTTTTTGATACATCGCCACAAAAATACATAATCAGGTATTATATGTTTAATAATAGCATTTTATTTGTGATCGTGTCTTTTTTAGTAACCTTATTCATTTTTAAAAAAACCTTGATTTTTTCCTGATATGGTTTTCCTTCGAAGCTTTGAAGCAGGTTTCTTCGAGTGAGTTTTTTAAGTTCCAACGGTAAATATTTTGATTTATAGTGATAGGTATTAAAAATGGACCAATCTGGTAAAAACCTATTCACTTCTTTGTAGATATGAAGAACTCCATTACTTCCGATAAATTCGCAGAAATTTCCATTGGGAAGTATGTTAAAATAAAAAGGATCAATTTCTTCAGTCTGGACTTCTGAGCTCATTATATTCTTTACCTCGTCGATGTTAAGAGGGCTATTAGCATAGTATAATAAAATCTCCATTTTATGAATAAGATCAAAGCTGTCAATTTTAGACATTCCTTCGAAGTTCTTCATAACCGTATATAACAGTTTTTGATAGTTTTTTTCCATGTCAGTACTAAATAGTTGGGTTAAAAATAGACGTATTGGTATCTAAAAATTCCTTCCATAGATTAGTACAGAAGGAATTTTTGGGTTAAAGGCAAAGTAAGATTATTTAAAATCCAAAAATAATGTCAGGATCAGGAAATGTTGGGCCGGTTGTTGGGCCAATAACGATAATAGGTCCTCCAGTGCAACCTCCACCATTACCATCATCCATTACACTTGGATTATGATTGCCACCATTGATGTTTTTAATTTCTTGAGTTTTTAATGCTATTAGATTTTTCATAATGTGCGAAATTAGTGTTATTGATAAATTGATTACATTGAGAATACATCTGGATCAGGAAATGTAGGTCCAGTGGTAGGGCCTAAAATGATTATAGGACCTGGAAATCCTGGTATGTCGGTGCATCCGCCACCTGATCCATTGTCCCAAACGTTAGAGCTATGATTTCCTCCGTTAATAGTTGTAATTTCTTGATTTGATAATGCTGCTAAATTTTTCATGAGTATATAATTAAAGATTATTGATAAAATGATTGTTAGATCTGAAAACTCTGGAAGTTGAGCCATGAATTTTTGTAATATTTTGATACGATATATGGCTATAACAACGCATTTAGTTTTAAGGTTGCGGGTTTTGCGGGAAGTAATCATCCCGATCGCTAGGGTCTCCAAAAGGAACAATTGGTAATCCTTCGGTGTTATCTTCAGATGGGAATAGGTTTCCTCCTCTGAACATTGTAAGTTCGTTAATCGATAGTTCTCTAAACAAATTTGATATTTTCATGATATTAGGTTTTAAATATTTGAATATGTTTTTTTGTATTGAAATAGAGTAACTTATAAGTGTTACTTCATTTACAATACAAGAATACAACGCTACAGTCTCATTAGTTGAGACTCTCATAAAAAAATGCTTTTTTTTTTGAACAATTATTTAGAATAGATATGTGAGATTCTATGTTTTCTGTCTAGATGAAGAAGTTATTCACTAATTTTAATAATTGTAAAGTTCTCGAGAAAGAATATATTCTTTATTTGTGTCCTTAAACGTGTTATCCAAGTACAACAAATGGATGATAATGATAAAGAACATATCTTATACACTCTTGATGCACTTATCAAAAATGTAAAACTTAAATCTATTGCATAAAAAAACCAGCTACATTTCTGTAACTGGTTTTTGTCATTTATTTACTCATTCCCGCCAATCTTGTCTTGTCCTGAAATAGGTTTACACAAAAATGTAAATTTATGGAACGATATTCAAAAACATCTTCATCAAAATGGCAATCAAAATATAGTGAAGAATTTAAACGCTTTGTATGTAATGAGTTTTTGACTGGGACTGCTACCAGACGAGAGATTGAGGATAAATATCATATAGGACATTCACGGATTACGTATTGGTTAAAGGAATTTGGATATGATTATTCTAAGCCAAGTATTGTACCTTTACCTACAATGGCGGATCAATCAAAATCATCACCAAATAATAAAGAAGCATCTTTATCACAATTAAAGAAGGAACTTCAGGAAGCTCGATTATTGGCCGAGGCTTATCGTAAAATGATTGAAGTGGCTGAGCATGAATTTAAAATTAAAATTGTAAAAAAGTCCAATACCAAGTAATCCAAGAGATGAAAAACCTTTATCCAAAGGTTAGTTTAGGCAGGTTCTGCCGATTACTTGGTGTTACTCGTCAAGCATATTATCAATATTTTTGGTATCGAGAACAACTTTCTTTTGAAGAAGATTTAATTGTCTCTGAAGTACATCGGATACGAAAACATCATCGTCATATGGGAGGTAGAAAACTCTATGAGCTTTTACAACCATTTCTTATGGAACATCAAATAAAAATGGGTAGAGACCGATTATTTGATATTTTATCGGCAAACTGTTTATTAGTAAGACGAAAAAAGAAACAAACAGTAACCACAAATTTTTTCCATAGGTTCAAAAAATACTCAAACCTTATTAAAGGGTTTATACCAGAAGGAGTAAATCAGTTATGGGTAGGTGATATCACTTATTGGAAAATTGAGATCGGTTTTGTCTATATACGTTTTATAACAGATGTTTATTCTAGAAAAATTATAGGGTATTATTTAGCAGATAGTTTACAAACTTCAGAAACAATCAAGGCTTTGCAAATGGCTATAAGAGATTTACCACAAGACTGTGGGAGTAGAAGGTTAATACATCATTCTGATAGAGGGACTCAGTATTGTAGCCATGACTATGTGAAACTATTAAAAGCTAATAATATTCAAATTAGTATGACTGAAAATGGAGATCCACTAGAAAATGCGATAGCAGAACGTATTAATGGAATTATTAAAGAAGAATACCTAAATGATTATACAGTAGAAAATATAGAGGAAGCTAGAAACTTATTAAAAACAGTGATCAATCTATACAATCAAGAAAGACCACATATGAGTATTGGAAATTTAACTCCGAATCAAGTATATCAAAACAACATAAAAACCGAAAAACTATGGAAGAATTATTATGTAAAAAGTCCTATCATTGTAAATCAATAATAGGACTAAGATTAAGTTGTAAATCTATTTTAGGATTAATGTAAAATATGTAAACTTTTTTTAGGACGAGACATCTTTGACACCACAAGTTGCAAACTTGCGGTAGCGCATACTAGGACGAGTGGGGGCATCCAGAGTATCAGCCAGGATAGTGTTTCGGTATTGAATTATTAACAAACAAAAACCAGCTACAAATCAATGGAACTGGTTCTTAGCATTTTTATTTCTTACTCATTACCGCTACGAAGTCACAAATTATTCGTAGAGCATCATTCTTCGTAGAGCTGAGGTTACTTAATCTCGTTCGTTCCAGCTGGAGAACTGGAAACTAGTAATTTTTCAGCTTCTTTTGTGTCAGGTTCATTTCCCATTTTTAAAATACTAGCCATAACTTCTAACCAATGCCCTTTATCATAAGTATTATGAAACGAAGCTCCATAAAGTGAAGCAGTAGATGGGTAAGAAGGAATCATTTTTTCTTTTGCGATTTTAGAGAAAATATTAGCTAAACTCTCCTTATCAAGTTTTAGTGATTGAAATGTTTCAGGTAAAACACTAACATTACAAAATAATGTTAAACATAAATTTGATAAATCTCTATATTGAATATTACTTGATAGTGACTGATTTAAATAATCATAAAAATCTTTTAAATTATTCACTATCTTTTTTCTTAATAAATCATTTATTTCTCTAATCCGTTCTTGCTTAGCTAAAATAATAAACCAATTCCATTCACTATTCTAATGGTTGTATAAATATAGTCTATTTTAGAACATATATTTAACAGTTTTACTTGTACTTTGCCTACACAGGAAATCCTTGTGACAAAAATCAACAATAACATATTATTATTTTAGTCTTGTAAATACATCTATTTATCCCCAACCATTTAAAAATCAATAATTTTCATCGTCATCAAAAAATCTATTTGGATTATCATTCATAGCTATGCCTAATGCTTTCCCATTCGAAAAGACTATTTTTATGTATTACTTTTAGATTCTTCAAAATTTTAGAATTTGATCTAAACATTTGAAGCTTTGCAAGTAAAACCATAATATTACTGGATAATTAACCACCAGAAACATACTGAAATGAGATCATATTTTTTTTTAGGGATTATTGTATTGTTAGTAACCTCTTGTCATACTTCTAACGAACAAACTAATGATCAAATACGAATAGAAAAAGAGTTTTTGCTAAGTTCCAAACTATATGCTATCAATACACCGAAAGTTGATATTACATATGGAGTAGCGGATGATAGTACTGCTTTGCAATTAGATTTGTATTTGGCATCAGAAAAGGTGGGAGGACCTAAAGAGTATATTCGTCATCACACTGAAAAAAGACCTACTTTACTTTTTATTCATGGTGGCGCATGGGTATCAGGAAATAAAAGTACTTCGATCTTTGAAATTATGCCATACATTGAAAAAGGTTGGCAAGTAGTCAATGTGAATTATCGTTTTGCTACAGGTAAAAACTCAATTGCTGATTGTATTAGCGATGTAAATCAAGCATTGGATTGGATAGTCGAAAATGCAGATACATATTATTTTGATGTTAATAAAATTGTCATAGCAGGTGATTCTGCAGGTGGGCACTTATCTTTAATGCTTGGCTTAGCGAATACATCTAATATTAAGATTGCAGGTGTGGTAAATTGGTATGGAATTACAGATGTAAAAGGATGTTTAGATACTTGGAATAATAAAGATTTTGTAAATGATTTAGTGGAGGATATAGAGAATTTTGAGGCAACATGTAAGGAATTATCCCCAATAACATATGTAACAAAAAATGCACCACCGATTATAACAATTCACGGTACTAATGATCAGACTGTTCCATACAGTCAGGGAGAATTACTACATAAAAAACTAAAAGAATTAGAAGTGCCTAATTATCTTTTGACTTTAGAAGGCAAAAAACATGGAGATTTCAATAAAGAAGATATGGACTTAATAACGAAAACTACATTCGAATTTTTAGAGAAGAATGGAATTAATTAATCTTATCCCGAACTCACGTTAAATAAGTCGATTTTATGTCAACTTATTTCAGGATGGGACAATGTTAAACAAAAAAAAGCCCAACCTACATATGTAAGTTGGGCTTAGTTTATTTTATCACTTCTCCGTCTTTATCGTGGAAATGATATTCTAAATACGTGTAAGCGTCTCTAGGTATTACTTTTACCCATCTTTTATGGTCTATAAACCATTTAGATCGGGCGGATGGAAATCCTTTAGTTAAAAAAGCTGCAATAAAAGGGTGCGCACTAAGCGTTAACTTTTTATGTTCTTTTTTAATTAGTTTTTCTAAATCGACCTTTATTTTGTCTATTAAACCTATTGGCGCCTCAATTTCGCCATTTCCTCCGTTAGGATTTTCCTCACGGGTTTTAATATTCATTTCTGGTCGTACACGCTGTCGCGTTATCTGAATCAAGCCAAACTTACTTGGCGGTAAAATTTTGTGCTTCGCCCTGTCGTCTTTCATCTCTTCACGTAAGTGATTGAAGAGCGTTCTGCGGTTATCAGCATTATTCATGTCTATAAAATCGACTACAATAATACCTCCCATATCTCTAAGACGTAGTTGGCGGGCTACTTCGGTTGCACTGATTAGGTTGACCTCTAGAGCAGTGTCTTCTTGATTTTTGGCTTTGTTAGATCGGTTTCCACTATTTACATCAATGACGTGCATTGCTTCAGTGTGTTCGATTACAAGATAGGCTCCTTTACTCATGGAGACTGTTTTACCAAAACTTGTTTTGATTTGTCGTTCGATACCGTGTTTTTCAAAAACAGGAACGTTAGACGTGTGTAACTTTACGATTGATTCTTTTTTTGGTGCAATTTCTTGCAGATAATCTTTGATTTGGTTGCAGAGATCTTGTTCGTCTACAACAATAGAAGTGAAAGTATCATTAAAGACATCTCGTAATATGGAGGATGCTCTATTCATTTCACCTAAAATTTTTGATGGATGGGGTGCTTTGTATAATTTTTTACACATTGACTCCCAGCGTTCCACTAGATTTTGTAAATCTCTATCTAGTTCTGCTACTTTTTTGCCTTCTGCTACTGTACGTACAATAATTCCGAAGCCTTTTGGTTTAATACTTTTTACCAGTCTTTTCAGACGTTCTTTTTCTTCTGATGATTCTATTTTTTGTGAAATAGAAACTCGGTTAGAAAAAGGTACTAAAACAATATATCTACCAGCAATCGATAGCTCTGAGCTAATTCGAGGACCTTTTGTAGAAATAGGTTCTTTTACTATTTGTACCAATAGCGATTGATTTGATTTTAACACATCTGTAATAACTCCGTGTTTATCAATATCGTTCTCAAAAGGAAAATCCTTTAGAGAATAATCTCTTAATTTACCTGTGCTTACACGTTTAATGAATTTAAGTAAAGAAGATACTTGAGGACCTAGATCATGATAATGCAAAAATGCATCTTTCTCATAGCCTACATTAACAAATGCGGCATTAAGACCAGGGACAGCTTTACGGATTTTGGCAATAAAAATATCACCTACTGCAAAATTACTGTCGTCTTCTTCCTTATGTAATTCAATTAGTTTTCCATCTTTTAATAAGGCAAAATCAGTAGAGGAACCAGATCTAATGATCAATTCTTTGTTCACTCTGATTAGATTTTTATCCACCTCGATATGTTCGAGACAGATGGATTAAACAAATTTTATTCACAGGAATTTTAATAATTCCGTTGAAACAAAGTCTTATAAAGGTAGAGATATAAGATACTCTATTTCGATTTCAAAGAACATTCTTAAATAGAAAAAGTAGTTAGAAAACTACTTTTTCTTGTGGCGATTAGCTCTTCTTCTCTTTTTACGCTTGTGCGTAGCTACCTTGTGTCTTTTACGTTTCTTACCACTTGGCATAGTTGCGTCTGTTTATTGATTATTAATTTTTTTACTTAACTTCTACGTTAGTTTTTACACCTTCCACAAATACTTTCGCCGGCTTAAAAGCAGGAATATTATGTGCAGGTATTTTGATTGTAGTGTTTTTAGAAATGTTACGACCAGTTTTTTCAGCTCTTGTCTTGATGATAAAGCTACCAAAACCTCTTAGGTATACATTATCTCCGCTCTCTAAAGAACTTTTTACTTCTTCCATAAAGGTTTCAACAGTTGCCTGAACATCTCCTTTTTCAATTCCTAGTTTTTCTGAAATTTTTGCTACAATATCTGCTTTAGTCATTATATTACCTATTTAGGGGTTTTTAAATTTTCAAGGGGGCAAATATAGCAATTTAAATTCCAAAATATCAATACTTAAGATGAAATTATCATCTTTTAAAGGTTTAATTTTACAAAACTTACAATTTCATTATGATTTTCTCTAAAAAACTCATTTCGTGGTACTTAGAAAACAAAAGATCGATGCCTTGGAGAGAAACTACCGATCCATACCGCATTTGGTTAAGCGAAATTATACTTCAGCAGACCAGAGTTGCGCAAGGATTACCATATTATTTGTCTTTTACGGACCAATATCCGACTGTTTTTGATCTAGCAAACGCAGAAGAAGAACAAGTCCTAAAATTATGGCAAGGCTTAGGTTATTATTCTAGAGCAAGAAACTTGCACACTACTGCAAAATATGTAGCTAATGATCTTAATGGTGTTTTTCCTTCTACTTATAAGGATCTATTAAAGCTAAAAGGAGTTGGTGATTATACGGCTAGTGCTATCGCTTCTATTTGTTACAATGAAGCGGTTCCTGTAGTAGATGGTAATGTGTATCGTGTTTTGGCTAGATATTTTAATATAGATACTCCTATTAATAGTACACAAGGTATTAAAGAGTTTAAAAAAATTGCTTTTGAGTTTATAGATCCTGAGCAACCGGCGACTTATAATCAAGCAATTATGGAGTTTGGAGCGTTACAATGTAAACCTCAGAGTCCATATTGTATTGTCTGCCCATTTAACGACAGTTGTGAGTCTTTAAAAAAAGGAACTGTTGCTTCCTTGCCAGTAAAGCTTAAAAAATTAAAAGTCAAGAAGCGATATTTTAATTATTTGATATTTTCTATAAAAAACCAACAAACAATTATAAGACAAAGAATAGGTAAAGGGATTTGGCAAAACTTATACGAATTCCCTTTAATAGAAAGTGATAATGATGTAGATCTTACTTATATAAAGGATCACGATATTTTTAAAAATTTAATGAATGCTAAATCTTATGATATTACACTTTATAAGGATGAGTTTAAAATTCATAAGCTATCTCATCAGCATTTATATACTCGTTTTTACATTGTAAAAATGGATGAAAAACCTGAAATGAATGGTGAATTGGATCTAGTGGAAATAGAGAAAATTCGCGAATATCCGGTTCCTATATTATTAGGTAATTTTATAGATAGCTTTTTTTAGGTATGATGCTTTTTTATTACATTTACTATAAATAATATAGAGTATGTCTGGAACGTTGAATAAAGTAATGCTTATTGGCCATACGGGTGATGAAGTAAAGATGCATTATTTTGAAGGAGGAAACTGTATTGGTAGATTTCCGCTAGCAACTAATGATTCTTATGTGAATAAAACTACAGGAGATAGAGTGACTTCTACAGAATGGCATAATATTGTAGTGCGAAATAAAGCGGCAGAAATCTGCGAAAAATACCTTAAAAAAGGAGATAAAGTATATATAGAAGGTCGTCTTAAAACCAGAAAGTGGCAAGATGATCAAGGAAAAGATAGATATAGTACAGAAATACAGTGTACTGATTTTACATTTTTAACTCCAAAAACTGAAGGTCAACACTCTGAAATAATTGCAGAAAAACAACCGGACATACATAAGCCTTCGGTTGATAGTTCACAATCGGTTTCATCTTCACCCACAGAAATGGAAGAAGATGATCTTCCGTTTTAACATGTTTAACTAAACAGATATAATTTGGACCCTGATCCCGAACCGTTGTTTATTTTATTATTTGCTTTTGATTCTATGCAGGCAATTAATTTGCTTGTCCTTATATTACTATTGATTTGTTCTGCCCTCATATCAGGTAGTGAGGTTTCATTGTTTTCGCTTACTCCATCAGATCTAAAGCTAGAAAGTGAGGATCCTACTGTTAGTCAAAAGATAATTTCAAAATTACTTAGCAGGCCCAAAAAATTGTTAGCTACAATATTGGTGGCAAATAACTTTATTAATATTGCAATAGTGTTGCTTTTTGATACGCTTGGTGAGATTTATTTTAAAGGTCTTGATGATATAGTTGTTCCAGGTTTAGAATGGTTAAGTGTTAGATTTGTTGTCGAAGTAGGTTTAGTTGCATTTCTCATTTTGCTATTTGGAGAAATATTACCAAAAATATATGCGAGTAGAAACAACGTGAAGTTTGCCAATTTTATGGCACGACCATTAAGAGTACTGGATTGGATTATTACTCCTATTAGTTTGCCAATGAGAAGTGTAACAGTATTAATTCATAGTAGGTTAGGCAAGCAGAAGTCGAATATCAGTGTGGATCAATTATCCCAAGCACTAGAGCTAACTTCGGATACGGATACAACCTCAGAAGAGAAAAAAATCCTAGAAGGCATCGTATCTTTTGGGAATACGGACACCAAACAGGTTATGAAGCCGAGGATTGATATTTTTGCTTTAAATCAAGACATGGAATATGCTAAGGTTATCCCAGAAATTATTGAAAATGGATATTCCCGTATTCCGGTATATAAAGATAGTATTGATAAAGTGACTGGAATTCTTTATGTCAAAGATTTATTACCTTATATCAATCACAAAGATTATAAATGGGTAGATCTTGTAAGAGCACCTTATTTTGTTCCGGAGAACAAGAAATTAGATGATTTATTAAATGATTTTAAAGATAAAAAAAATCACCTAGCTATAGTAGTAGATGAGTATGGTGGAACAAGTGGGTTAATTTCATTAGAAGATATTATTGAAGAAATTGTAGGGGATATTAGTGATGAATTTGATGATGAGGATTTGATATTCTCTAAATTAGATGATAATAATTTCGTTTTTGAAGGAAGAACATCGCTAAAGGATTTTTATAAAGTAGTTAAATTAGAAGATCATTCTGTTTTTGAGAATAAAAAAGGAGATGCAGAAACTATTGCTGGATTATTGTTAGAGATATCCGGTAGCTTTCCAAAAAGAGGAGATGTAATTACAGTTGAGTCCTATACTTTTAAAATAGAATCCTTGGACAATAAAAGAATTAAAAGGATAAAATTAACGATAAATGAAGAGTAGACTGAGTAAATTTATAGTAGGAATTCTTATAGGTACTTTGTGTTCTTGTGGAGGAGAGACGTTGCCTAAACCTAAAGGGATGCTACGACTGGCTTATCCAGCTCCAAAATATGAACAGGCTTCGCTGGATTGCTCTTATAATTTTGAAAAAAACAATATTTCGAAGTTCGAAAGAGCAAAAAACAACAAGAAATGTTGGTATAATATAAAGTATCCAAAACTAAACGCTACTGTCTATCTTTCTTATTACGATGTGAATAATAATCTGGATTCTTTATTGAGAGATGCACAAAATCTTACACAAGAACATTTTATAAAAGCTGATGCTATACAGCCAAAAGACTTTGTTTATCCAGAGAAAAAAGTATATGGTAGGATATACGAAGTAACAGGAAATGCTGCTTCTTCTTGCCAGTTTTACGTTACAGATAGTGTCAATCATTTTGTGTCCGGTTCTGTTTATTTTAAGGTGAAACCAAACTATGATTCCATCCTTCCAGCAGCAAAATACTTACGAAATGATATAATTCATTTGATGGAGACGGTTCAGTGGAAAGAATAAAGCTAAACGTTAGTTAATTTTTATACATTCTACATCATTACTTTCATAATTTTAGTGATTTTTGCAGCTTATAAAACGGTACATGCAAAACGCAAAACTAAAATGGATATACTTGGTTGTATTATCACTGGTGTGGGGTAGTTCATTTATCCTAATTAAAAAATCATTGATAGGTCTAACACCAATGCAATTAGGAGCCTTAAGAACATTATTTGCAGCTGTTTTTTTATTTCTGATTGGTTTTAGAAGCATTAAAACCATTAAGAAAGAAGAATGGAAATGGATTATTATTTCTGGTTTTTTAGGCACATTTATCCCAGCATTTTTATTTGCATTTGCAGAAACTGAAATTGATAGCGGTATAGCCTCAGTTCTAAATTCTACTACGCCACTGGTTACCTTGATTCTAGGGGTCTTAATCTTCTCTATTCGTTTTAGTAGAAACCAGCTAATAGGAGTTGTTGTTGGGTTAATTGGATGTTTAGCGTTAATATTGGAAGGTGCTTCAATACATCCTAATCAGAATTATTGGTATGCCTCGTTAGTGCTTTGTGCATCTGTTTGCTACGCAATGAATGTAAATATTATAAAGCGTTACATGCAGCAAATATCACCCATGGCAATTGCAAATGGTAATTTTATTGTATTAGTGATTCCTTCGCTTATTGTGTTGTATTACTCTAATTTCTTTGATGAGAAAGTAATTACAAATTCCACTATGCATACAAGTTTGATCTATATATCAATTCTTGCAGTAGTAGGAACTGGAATTGCTAAGGTGTTGTTCAATAAATTGGTGCAGATTAGCAGCCCTGTTTTTGCTACTTCAGTTACCTATACAATCCCGATAGTAGCTTTAATGTGGGGATTGTTGGATGGAGAAGAGTTTTCCTTTTATCAAGTAATTGCAGCTGGAATTATAATTTTAGGAGTTTATATTGCAAACCGCAAAAAAATAGAGACCCACTCTTAGATGAATGAATCTTTATTGCACTATGTTTTAGACTAGATTTTATTGAAAATCTTCTTCTGCTATATTTTTGTTTACTTTTTAGTAATGATAATTTTGTTGTGATTTTTTCGGAAAATTACGGAGAGCTAAGTGCTTTATTTATAATAAATTAACAATTTTTTAAGCCTGAAAACCGCTAATAATCCATAAATTTCTGTTAAATCCAAAAAAGAAAAATTATGAAAAAGTCTACAATCCCTGTTAAATATGGCGTTATGATTGCAATTGGACTGATTGCTTATTTTTTAATTTTATCATTAATTGGAATGCAAACTAATCCTGTTTTTAGTCTGGGTAATGGAATTATAGTAGCATTTGGATTATATAAAGCTCTGAAAGATTATAAGCTTGAAAAAGGAAGTGCTTTTGAATTTCAAAAGGGTTTTATGGCGGGATTATTTACAGGGTTTAATTCAACACTTATTTTCACCATTTTCTTTGCTATTTATGTAACTAATATTAATACTAATTTCTTGCCAGAAATGCTTGCCAACTGGAGTTCTCACTATCACGTAGGTGTTGGTCTTGTGGTTTTTGTAGCAGCTATTATGGGTTTTGCAACTACATTCGTACTAACTCTTTCTTTTATGCAGTTATTTAAAGACAGTTGGAATATTAAGAAAAAACATAATTCGAGTCCCTTAAAGGCGTAAAATGTTTGTCAGTTAATTAATTAGCAGTATATTTGCAACCGCTTATTTGATAAGCGATAGTTCTTTAGATATAAAAATTAATTAAACGTTACGCTATGTACGCAATTGTAGAGATAGCAGGGCAGCAATTTAAAGTTGCAAAAGACCAAAAAGTTTTTGTTCATCGTTTAGCAGGAGAAGAAGGAGATAAAGTTTCTTTTGACAAGGTTCTTCTTACTGCAGATGGAGATAAAGTTACTTTAGGCGCCCCGGCTATAGATGGAGCTCAAGTAGGAGCAAAAATCACAAGACACCTAAAAGGTGATAAAGTTATTGTTTTCAAGAAAAAGAGACGTAAAGGATACCGTGTTAAAAACGGTCACCGTCAGTCTCTAACTGAAATCATAATCGAAAGTATAGTTGCTTCTGGAGCTAAAAAAGCTGCTCCTAAAAAGGAAACTAAGAAAGCTGCACCAAAAGCTGAAAAGAAAGTAGAAGCTAAAGCTGCTGCCCCTAAAAAGGAAGAAGCTCCAAAGAAAGCTGCTCCTAAAAAATCAGCTAAAGCGGATGATCTTAAAAAGATTGAAGGTATTGGACCGAAAATCGCTGAAACTCTAAAAGCTAACGGTATCGTTACTTTTGCTGATCTTGCAAAAGCTGATCCGAAACAAATTGCTGAGTTTATTAAAGATGTTCGTGGAAATCACGTTCCTGATACTTGGCCAAAGCAAGCTGAAATGGCTGCTGAAGGTAAGTGGGATGAGTTAAAAGAATGGCAAGATAAATTAGACGGCGGGATTGTAAAATAATCTCGTTATTATTAACGATATAAAACCTTAAGAAAATGGCTCATAAAAAAGGAGTTGGTAGTTCTAAGAATGGTAGAGAATCAGAATCGAAACGCTTAGGTGTTAAGATTTTTGGTGGACAAGCTGCCATCGCTGGTAACATCATTGTAAGACAAAGAGGTACAGCACACAAACCAGGTGAGAATGTTTACGCTGGTAAAGATCATACACTGCACGCTAAAGTGGATGGTATGGTGAAATTTACTAAGAAAAGAGATAATAAATCTTATGTTTCTATAGTTCCTTTTGAAGCATAAGGATATTTTCCTTTGTAATATAGATTAACCCTTTTCAAGTTAGCTTGGAAAGGGTTTTT